>NZ_NETS01000006.1 GCF_002150035.1 Leptospira venezuelensis
TTTCCTTTTAACAAGTGAGCATTGACGTCTCGGTTTGAATTTGAGATAGTGATGAGTTCACCGGGAATTAGTTTTGGGTCTATTTTCTCAGATTTCCCGTAATACAGAACACTTCGAAACAAATAAGGGTATGAAAAGAACAAAATTAAGATTAGAGGTATAGTAATAACTACATTCTTCGTTTTCGAATTATAGAGGGATTTCAAATTATTTAGTCTTATGAAAATTTTGGGCTTTATTTCGCTTAACGACCAAGGCTTGACGACGTTGGCGAGCTGAACGAAGTGAAGACAGGCATGAGAATTGCTCTGCAATTCGAGTGACTGAGCCAATGTGCCGAAGGCCAAGCGAGAGTTGCGTAAGCAATCTCGAAGCGATGCGTCAGAGCCGATAGTTATGCGCAGTTTTGGATATTTAATCGCATGCTTTCTCGCTGATCATGCCCACTTTTATGCCTACTTGAGGAAGGAACGGTTTCTTCTTTATATTCTTTTCAACTGCTTTGGTAACAAATAACAACATCTTTCCATCTACGAGACTAATCTTCATTTGAACTAATGCCTCAGCTTTCAATTTTCCAAATTCATTAAGTATCTCAGTTTTACATACATTTCTGCAAGATTTTTCATTCGAATTTTCATTTTCAAAACACACGTTTAAGCAATCGGTTAAAGTAGAATCGATAAAATTAAAATTTAAAAGTATTTCCCCTGAACGCATTTCCCACTTTCCAATCTGTTGCGTAAACGAGTTACCCAAATCGACTGAATGAATTGCGGCTATCTTATTGTCTAAAAGGATCAATTCAAATCCCGGAAAATGAAAGCCCATATTTCTATGAAAATTTGGAAAGTTGGAGCAATTACTTTTCAAAGAATTTTCAGGAGTTTCTATAATAATATCCTTCGAGTAAATCCAACCATATGCCCAACCATCTTGATGAGCAATTTTTAGCCAAAGACGAGGAATATCGTTAATAACACTTATTTCATTCGAGTAATCAATTATATCAACATCCGTATATCTTACAACTCGCCATATTTTCTTAGAATCTATCTTCGGTGCTAAATAGGCATCAACATCCGAAAATAATCTTCCATATAATTTCTTATCATTGGAATACACGTCCGGAACAATGATAAAGTATAAAAGATAGATAACAATATATTTAGTCATAATATAATTTTTCCAAAATTGCGCATAACGACGTTGGCTTGCCGACGTTGGCGACTCTGAGCCTCGAAGAGGCGTTAGAGCCAGGCGCGACCTTTTGCCAAGCAAAAGTCGTGACTGGAGCCAATGTGCCGAAGGCCAAGCAAGGGTTGCGAAGCAAGCCCGAAGCGATGCGGCAAGTTGGCAGTTAAGCGAAGTTACGCCTCAAACACATTGCAATTTAATTCAATTTCACTACTTGGACGAAAGTCCAATAGTATTAAATTCCCTAATGCCAAAGAATCGCGCTCCCCTTTCGGGATTGGATAAAATGAAGCCATAAGCTTCCGCAGGACGCTTAAATATCAAGATGCAATCCCTGGCGACGGCACCAGCTCGCATTGGGGAGCGCTAAAACTCTGAATAATTTCCTATGTTTTAGAACCAAATCTACACGCTTCCGAGCTTCGAAAAATAAAAAAACAAAATCCGGCGGAATTTCGCTTAACGACGCATGATTGTCGAAGTTCCGCGCGTCCGAAGGACTTGGCACGAGGCTTGCTTTGCAAGACGAGTGACAAAGCGGAATTTGGCGAAGCCCAAGCAAGGGTTGCGAAGCAATCCCGAAGCGCCGCGACAATTTTTAGTTATCTGCTGTGCCGCGCCCCGAATCTCTAACCGAGCGAAGCCACGGAAGGCGTAGCCGGTTAGGGAACGCCAACAGAATTGCTATTTAAGATTTAAAAGATTACTTCTTTTTTGCAAATTCAGAAGCTACATCAGCAATGATCTTTCTCTGATCAGGTGAAATTTGTAAGAGTGTCTTTACGATTTCTTTCACACCTTTTGTGCTTTTGATTTTGCTGAATAAAACTTTATCCTCATCCATCTGATAAACCTGTCCTTCATCAGAAGAAGAATACAAAACAGGTTTAATAGGTTTCGAATCATCTAAAAGCCAGTCGAGGTTTACCTTATATCTTTCCTTGAAAGTAGTTAGAAATGCTTGAGAAAGCGATTCTACTCTACCTTGGATAATATTGTTCAATCCTGCTGGAGAAATATTTAGCTCAGGAGCTGCTTCTTTCTGGCTTTCACCATGATCTTCTATAACTGCTTGTACCTTCTTTCCAATTAGTTTTTCAGTTTTCTTTGAGGTCATTAAAAATACACTAATAATTTATTTTTCATTGACATTAATTCACTTATGGTGTATTAATGTATTTACCGATACACGGGCGCAGAATTAGTTTCTATGGCATCACCTCATACGCAAAGCAGAAAAAGACCTAATCGAAAGCGCTCGATTCCTCCAGAAGAGGCAAATGCCGAAGTTCTCCTATTGGCAAGTGTCCTTCCAAAGTGGAAAGTCTCAAAAAAAGAGAAAGATTACTTCTGTGAGGCATTAAAGAGAGCGAGAAAGGAAGCCGGATTAACTCAAGCAGAAGTGGCTGAAAAGCTTAAACGAAGTCCGAGTCATGTTTCCAAGATAGAATTGGGGCTTAGAAGACTATTTATGGATGAGTTTCTAGTCTTATATAGACTTTATGAAAAGCCTACTATCTATTTTTACGCGTCTTTCATTAGAAGTGATCTTGTAGAACAAATAGATCAAGCCCGAGTAAAATCTGCGAAGCAGTTTTAACGAGGGAGAAAACTCGTCTTCGATCGCGCAGCGTTCGAACTTATGAATATTTATATAGCAACTAAATACATGTCAACCTGTTGGTGCTGAAATCTTCCGCTTTGCAATGGTGCGTATTTCGCGAATTAAATTATCTAAATCATAACCTTCTGTTACGATAATTAATTTAACTCCATTCTTTTTCGCTATTTCAGATTTTCGTAAATCTCTTTCAACGGTTTTCTCAAATGCTTCTACTCCACCAAAAAAATCAACTGGCCCAAAATGCTGAGATCCATGATACTCGACAGCTATTTTCCAATTTGGAAACCAAATATCGAAATGCTGTCGGCCAATCCATTGCGGCTGTCCATGCTGAATAACGGTTGTAATTGAGAATTCAGATTCCAGTTTCCGGAAAAGTTCTGTCTCCGATATCCACCCTTCACCAACCTGAGGAACACCTATCTCTTTTCTTGCTATGTTCTCGGCTTCTTTCGCAAGATTCCTTATTTGATCGAGGTTTTCATAGGCCGAATAATACGCACGTATAGGAAATTCCATTTCAGGATTTTTAGGGATCATCGCTCCGCTAAACAGGAGATGAGGGTACAACTTTCTCGAATAGTTCCAACCTTCAAAAATATCAAACCAATTTCCATTCTGACCGGAGAATGTAGAGAAAACATCTCTACATTTGTCTTTGTATAATGCTTGATTATTTATGATAAATTTGCTTTTTCTGCCCCCAGCCATACGCAGGATATCAATAGGATTAGCAGTGATGCCTATTTTTTTCTGAATATTCAGACGAAGATTAGAAATGTGAGATGATGTGCCAAAGGGAGTTTGCGGTTCCGTTTTTTCTAGATAGCTCTCATATTTTCTTTGGCCGAGCAAGCAATCATAGGCCCAGAAAAGGCAATACTCTGAGAGTTTTTTCTCATGAATATATATTTCCGATAAGTAAATGAGAAATTCACTTAAGCTATCGAAGCCTGTTTTATCCCATTTAGATAATAGTTTATATAGATACACAAAAACATAGCTTATGTTTCCTTCAATGTCTACGAATTCACCCTTCTTTAAACTTGCTTCAATAATCTTATAAAATTCAGCCTGTTCATTATCCATCGCATCTTCAGATGGGAAATATATGTTAAACTTTGGAACCGACATAGTGATCTCCCCTAAAACTAACGTTCAATAAGACTTTTTCCTTTTTAGTTTAACGGTTGAAGGCTATTTATTTTGACCTTGATAGTGATCAGCCTGTCCTCGCTGGCAAAAAGCTCCTGATTTGGTTCTCCTACAATCTTGAGCGATCCAGTAAAGTGAGATGAACCTTCCTCAAACTTTTCTGTAATTTCGTTACTCGTCTGTGCCCCTTTCGGCCAATCATATGGATTTGCATATGCCTTTCCGTATGCATCTGCGGTAGCAATGAATTCAAAATTAACATCCAATATGTTAGGGCGAATACTAACGGTTCCCGATGCATCCGACCACCTGCTTTCTCCTAACTTTTTTTTATCAAAGCATGAAATCCTGAGTTTTCTGGGGGGAGCTCCTGGAAAATGATTATTTTGCAAATTACTTTTCTCAAACGGACATTCTGTGGTCGCCAGGATTGATCGTCCAATTATGAATATGTTTTTAATAGCACCCCAAGCCTGTTCTACTTCGATTTTCTTTTTCTGTGCTTTTATTGTTTGCCTTGCTTCCTCTAACTCTTTTGCTTCCACTTGTAGAATAAGCCAATTATCAATAGCCGTTTCTAGAGCATCAAGATTTAGGCCCGTCTTTGCACGCGCTTTTTGACGAACCTGCACATCATGCTTTTTTTTCTCCGTATTGGCTATTTCCTTTTGTTGCTCTTCTTGATTCCTCGCTTCTTCTTCGGCTTTAACTTTGGCATCCAGAGCTTCTGCATTTTTTCTGTCCTGTGCAATAGCCATGCCACGCGTTTCGGGTGTAGAATATTCGCGACCATTATAATGGTATGTTTGACAAGCAGAAATGAAAAGTGAGATGTAAAACAGTGAGAGAAATTTCAATTTCATTAATTACCCCTTATTCCAAATTTTTCCTTGTGATGATTTAAACAGCATATCCATAAATAAATACTTTGCATATCTTCTAACATAGATTCTGTAAGGGAAAAATATGCACTAGGTTTTATAAAAAGAGTCGCTTTTTTATTTAATAATCGTCGCACTTAAGCCTGCCACGGACGGCAGGCGCTCAAATAAAAGGGGCGCGGCATGGCAGATAACGACCAAGCCTAGCCGACGTTTGCGATGGCACGAGTTTGCTCTGCAAACGAAGTGACAGACGCAAATGTGCCGCAAGGCCGGAGCGAGGGTGCGAAAGCAGCCCGAAGCGCAGCGGCTGAGGCGATAGTTATGCGTAGTGGTCAAATCTCTTAAGGATATCTTTCCATAAGGGATTTGACCCATATAACTGATTCTTCAATAGCACCATCAAGCTTCGTTTCAAATCCCTCAGACATCAAATAATGCTGATGTTCTAAATTGAAACGTAACCTATAACCCTTTTCATTCGTTTCAGAATGAGGTATGTTTTCGAGTGCCCCGACTGATAAATCGAACAATTTTAAAAGAGAAGCAATTGGATCATCTTTCTTATCAAATTCAGTCAAGGCGATAAGAAGCCTACTTAATACGGAATAGTTCGACATCTATTTCTATTTCAAAATACTGAATTAATAACCTGATTTTAGGATTTCATATACTTATTAAAATTATTAATATAGTCATCTATATTTTCTGTTAACATTTTTTTGTATTCTTCTACAAAATATTCTAATATCTCTGGCTTATCATTCGAAAGATCTTGTTCATCACTCGCGGCACACGCAGCAACCCAAGCATTAAACCGCGCCGCAGAATATAAAAGAGATGCACTCACCTTTCCCCGTCCTAAACCTGCCTCTATTTGTCGATTCGCTAAACCTATATGTTCATCTGCTCTCTTAAAAAACTCTGAGTCTATTTCATCCATTTTGATGATTCTTTGTTTCCTTCTCTATTTTTGAATTTAATGATCAGTATTTTTTGACCATTACGCATAACGACCAAGGTGTTCCGACGTTTCGCGAGTCCGAAGGACTTGGCGCGAGACTTGCCCTGCAAGACGAGTGACAAAGCGAAATGTGGCGAAGCCCAAGCGAGTGGTCGCGTAGCGATCCACGAGCGGAGCGGAAGCACCGATAGTTAGACGCTGTGCGAGCTTTCTAACTTTGAGTTTAAAAGCACGATTATTGTAAAAGTCTCATAAAAGACTATTCTGAGTAAATAATCGCTATTTGATAGTTCGAGAAAAGAATACTTAAAAATCTCGGGGTTTTCTCCTTTATCAATAATTGAATTGAAATAAGAGTTCATTTTTGCCTCTAACTTAAATAATTCATTATTCAAATTTGCTGACCTATCTCCACCGAAAATAGCTCCATTGAGGATCACCTCCATCGATCCAAAAAATATGTCTTTGTAGTCATGATAATATAACCCATAACTGATCAGCTCGATTATTTTTTGCATACGATTTGTATCTATTTTGTAAGACAATGATGAATAAGTTTTTCTATTTTTAGGATCATAAATCAAAACTCGTTTTGGATGTAATAGAAAAGTTGCATATTTTTTTGGATCTCTATTAATACCTCTCAAAACTTTCCCATTAAATTGATTTATACTATGTGAATTTCGCCTTATGTTCGTAGTAAGAATGAATTTCAGATATTCGTCATCGTGTGACTTATTTGAGTTATGAACATCACATGAAGGTACAGTTATTAAATTTCTTTTAAGATCTCTCAGCTCGGATTTTTCTTTCTGCGGGAAAAGACATTGGGGAGGAACGTGCTCACGAGAAGTAGCTTCTTTCCCACAAAAATAGCATTTATTTTCGATCAATTTCAATTGAATACTTTCTATGCTGCATTGGCAAGCATTGCGTCTAACGACCAAGGTGTTCCGACGTTTGCGATGGCACGAGCTTGCTCTGCAAGCGAAGTGACAGAAGCAAATGTGGCGAAGCCCGAGCGAGTGGTCGCGAGCGATCCACGAGCGGAGCGGAAGCACCGTTAGTTATGCGCAGTAACTTGTTTTAAGCTTCTATCGATCTTAAGAAGTCAATTGCTTCATCTATACTTAAGACTAACAATTTTAGATTATTTCCCTGGATAACAAATTTAGCCCGTTCTCTCAGGCTTACATCTTCAACGATAAAAACTGAACAATGCAAAGCGCATTGAAAGTGAACAGGGTCTGATAGTTCCATCCAACGCGGATTGCTCTTTTGCTTTTCTATTTCTTTTTTATCACGGAAATATCCAAAATGTGAAAGAAGAATAAGCTGAAAGCCGTATTCCATAAAATCACCATTTACGTTTGAAGCTTCAAGATACGGTTTACTTAAGGAAATTAAGTCTTTCAAGTTCTCAGGTTGTTTTATATTTGGATCAGGTGGATTAGATAGTGCATTCAAAGCTTTAATACTGTCTATTTTGAATTGCTCTTTCTGCTTATGAATATTCTCTATGAATACTTTTGTATTTTCGTAAGTTTTATTTCGTAGATCTACGACTGCTAACTCTAAAAGCGCCTCAGGCATAGGCTCTCCATTGATTAGCTCATAATATTCCTTAATGCTAACTCGTCCTTTCTCTATTTCATTTTCAATATTTAGATTCATTTTTGACTCAACATCTTCCAAATATGAAAATAAAGTTTTAAAACCCTTTTCCATTTCAACTTTTAAATCGCTTAAGAAATCTTTTGAATATTGAAGATTATTATTTTTAAGATAATAATTCATTCTCTCTATAACTTTTTTAGGTTCTAGATTATTTAAGTTGCCCGGCTTAAAACCAGCATCTTCTAGGTTCCTGCGAAGTTCTTTTGACATTGCCAAGGGGAAGATTTGATAAAGATTCATTACTTCCTCCATCAACTTGATATCATAATTTTGAAGAGTAACCACTGGGAAACCAGCTACCAATTCACCTTTTTGTGCATCGATCCGATAGCCACCAGATAATTGCTCAATAATATTAATGATTAGCGATTTAGTAGATTCGTTGGGAACGTAAGCCGTTTCTCCAATGTGTGTGCTTGAAAAAGGGGATAAAAGAGCCCCTTTCTTGATGTAATCTATCAACAAAGAGTGCAGCGGATGTAAAGAGTTTTGATTTTTTATACTTTCAGCAAACCGACTGTATATATTCTGATCTAAATAAAAAAGGTGAACTCGTTTCATAGTAAATTTTTAAGTTATTGCGCATAACGACCAAGGTGTTCCGACGTTTGCAACGGCACGAGTTTGCCAATGCAAACGAAGTGACGGAAGCAAATGTGGCGAAGCCCGAGCGAGTGGTCGCGTTAGCGATCCGCGAGCGGAGCGGAAGCACCGATAGTTAGCCGACGTGCTTGCCCCTACTTGAATAGATTTCTTTTTTATCTAAAACTTTAAGGATCTTTTTATCTAATGTCCAAAGTTGAAGCTTCTTACTTCTAACTTCATTAATAAGAATTGAATCAATCAATCCAATTCCTTTATCAATATGCTTATTCTCAAAAGAAAGTTTACCTGCTAATAAGAAACTTCCATCTGAAGTTAGAGTATTTAGATTCTCCCAATATTCTAGGATAAAAGATACTTCGTTCTTATTTTTACAGCCTTGAAGTAATTCTCCGAAGACAACTTCATGAACTATTACTTCTGATGATTCGATTAGTTCTTTTAACTCACTGAAATGAGGTTCATTTCCTCTAAAGAATTCTATCCAAACAGATGTATCTACGAGAATCATCTGTTCCGATTCAAGTTGCGGACATTTTCCCCAGAGAAGCCTTCCTGGAACGAAAGTGGGGATTTATGTAGTTTCGCGTTTAAATTCCTTATTTTAGCCTGTTTTAGCCACTCTGAGAGAGCTTTCTGGAGAGAATCAGTTATGTTTTTACCTCCAGAATACTTTTGAACCTCCGCAATGAGATCGTCTGGCAATATCGCAGTCACTTTCATACGATACAATATACGATAAAAATTCGTATTATCAAGCTTTTAACAGGAAATTTTCAAAATAATGAGCTCATTCTCCCCTGTTATTTAATTCTCCATAATAAATCAATTTTCGGGAAAGCATGTTCGGCTAACGACCAAGGTGTTCCGACGTTTGCAATGGCGCGAGGCTTGCCACTGCAAGACGAGTGACAGAAGCAAATGTGGCGTAGCCCGAGCGAGTGGTCGCGAGCGATCCACGAGCGGAGCGGAAGCACCGATAGTTAGACGCAGTAAACTAAATTACGTTAGGAGTTAATCCAATTATTAAACCCTACAAACAATATCATCACACAAAGAATCAGTTGCCGCAAAAGCAGTTTTATAATCTAACAATTTCTAAAAAAACAATAAATCTGTTTTTTCATTACATTCTTCATATTTATATTGGGCATATAAACAGCCTAAAAGTAAAGCGTCGATTTCTTCGGAAGGAATTGAGCCAACTTGACTGGGAATAGAATAGCAATATAAATCGCGAGAAAATCTCCAACCCTTTTTAGCCATAAAACCCTTTGTTCCTTCTTTGCAAGCATCTCGATCAGAAAGCGTAATTCGATTATTGCAATCTGCATTTAAGAAGAAAAAACAAAAAGTGGTAAATAGAATAATCTTAGAGAATATATTTAGAAATAATTTCATTCAATACTATTTTATTAGGTAATCCGGTAAAACTTGTTTATTGCGTCTAACGACGTTGGCTTGCCGACGTTGGCGACTCTGAGCCTCGAAGAGGCGTTAGAGCCAGGCACGGGTTTTGCCTCCGCAAAAGCCGTGACTGGAGCCAATGTGCCGAAGGCCGAGCGAGGGTTGCAAAGCAAGCCCGAAGCGATGCGGCAAGTTGGCAGTTAAGCGAAGTTACGCCTCAAACACATTGCAATTTACTACAATTTCACTACTTGGACGAAAGTCCCAATAGTATTAAATTCCCAAATGCCAAAGAATCGCGCTCCCCTTTCGGGATTGGATAAAATGGAACCATATACTTCCGCAGGACGCTCAAATACCAAGATGCACAGCCTGGCGACGGCACCAGATACCATTGGGGAGCGCTTAAACTCTGAAAAATTACCTATGTTTTAGAACCAAATCTACACGCTTCCGAGCTTCGAAAAATAAAAAAATAAAATCCGGCGGAATTTCGCTTAACTCCAACTCTCCGTATGTTCGCCCATGAAGCGCATGGGCGAATGTTCGAATAGTCAGAGATCGTCCAGAGGACTTTTGATCTTCGAAACCATCGGGTCAACAATTCTAGCGTAGATTTCCGTGGTTTTAACTGAGACATGGCCCAGAAGCCGCTGGATCATTTTGATCGAAGTTCCCGACTCCAGCAAGTGGATTGCAAACGCATGCCTCAGGTCGTGGATCGAAACGTCTTTTTTAATCCCTGCTTTTTCCTTAGCGTTAGTGAATATCTTTTCCGCGGTTCTTACGTTTAGGTTTTTGCCGGGGACTTGACCTGCGAAAATCCAGGAACTTCTACCCTGACGTTCGAGCAAATCCAAAAGATCTTTTTTGCAGCTATTTGGCAAAAGGCTGAACCGATCTTTCTTTCCTTTACCTTGTCGGATCCGGATTGATTTTTTGTCCCAATCTAAATCATATCCTTTTAGCTTTACAAGTTCCCCTACCCTTAACCCGGAGCCATAACAAAGTTTTAATAGAAGTCTGTGTTTCGGATTTGAGATCGATTCTATGATCAGGAAAACTTCTTTTCTAGATAAGGACTCAGGAATTTTATTCTCTCTTTTGGGAGGAGAATAAGAAATTAAAAATTTTGTCCCTATTACAATATTATAATAAAACCTAAAAGCTTGCAGAGCGGATCTTATAGAAGTGGCAGCTAGATTCTTTTCGTATAAAATTCGATCCAAATACATTTTTAGATCCGATTCGGTTACCGAATAAGGATTTTTTTCGATCGATCTCAAGAAAGCTCTATTATAAAGAAAATAGGACTTAAGAGTTTTCTTACTATAATTGCGCCTGAGCACCTCTGTCTTGAGTGGGATTAGAAGAATGTCTGGATCCGCTTCAATCTTTTCTCTGTGAGTAGAAACGAATTCTGTGAGAAAAGATTCAGAATATGGAATTTTCCAAAATCTTGCCTTTCGATCCCAAATTGCATTTGGCATTTTGGAGAAATTATGGAAGAGCTCGGTGTCATAAGAAAACGAAATGGCGCTAAAGCAGCGTCCATTCTCCCAATGATTCCAAATTTTGATTTTTGGGGGCATAAGGAGAAGATAGAGAAATACTATATATTTGTATAGTAAATTATATGAATCTCAGAATATAGCTCCGCCCCTTCAGTCACACTGAAACAAAAAAAATCCTTTGGAAAAGAAATCGTCGGACCTCATTTGACGCTTCTGGTGGAATTTTGCCTTTTTTACTCGTAATTCGACTTATAGCCAGCAAATTCCAAAATTCTATGAATCTTACTCTAAAATTATCCGTTATGTGCCTAGTCAGGACAAATTTATTGATCAAGTCGAGGAAAAATTTTGTAGGGGGTATGACAGCTCAAAGTATCGCTTAACATGCATTATTTTCGAAATTTTTGTGAAGTATTCTTAAGCTATCCCATCACTCAAAGGACAATTCTTGAATGACAAAACTATCAAGGTCGTTTAAAAACAGAGTGGATTCTAATGGAACTTTTTGGGATATTAGATATTCTATTTTATTCGTATTCTTTAATTTTGAAATGAATTCGTTTGATTTCGAGTTTGTTTTATTTTCTATATTAGGCAAATCAGATGGATCATTCTTCCTCTTCAGGCCCTGACTTTCGTGTTCTTTTTGAATCGATTCCCGGTTTGTATCTAGTTCTTTCTCCCGAACTCAATATTATAGCTGTAAGCGATGGATATCTAAGAGCAACTCGAACCGAGCGAGATAAAATCCTAGGCAGAGGAATTTTTGAGGTTTTTCCAGACAATCCTGATGATCCGGAAGCGACAGGTGTAAGCAATCTACATAGTTCACTTCTTCACGTTTTAGAAACTAAAGCTCCAGATACAATGGCAGTTCAAAAATATGATATCCAACTTCCGAAGGAAGAAGGTGGAGGATTTACTGTAAAGTATTGGAGTCCCCTGAATGTTCCCGTCCTAAACAAAAAAGGAAAAGTGGAATATATTATCCACAAAGCGGAAGATATCACCGAGTTCGTACTTTTGAAACAAAGAGGAGAACAACAAACTGAGATGACTGAAGCTCTTCTTTCTAAAACGGAAGAGATGGAAACTGAGATCATCCGTCGCTCCCAAGAATTGCAGTCAGCGAATAAAAGTTTGAGGGAAACGGAGAGGATCAAAAATGATTTTTTTGCGAATGTTTCCCATGAACTTAGAACTCCCCTTAGTTTAATCTTGGCTCCCGTAGAATCTATTCTATTAAATAAGGAATCAAATCTTACTCCGGACAATGCTCGCATGATGGAGACCGTCCATAATAATTCTGTGCGACTTCTCCAGATGGTGAATAGCATATTAGATTTTTCTAAGTTTGAAGCCGGAAAAATGAAAGTCGAATTAGAATCCACAAATATCAGCAATCTAATCCGTGCGATCCTGAAAGATTTTGAGCCGAGTGCTTTAAAGAAGAATATACAAATCAAAAAGGAACTACCATCTTCCGATCTGAATATCCTAATCGATCGTTACTTGTTCGAAAGGATCTTCTTTAATCTTCTTTCTAATGCATTAAAATTCACTCCTGAAGATGGGACTATTTCTGTTATTTTAACATATTTAGAAGATCAACTTCTTCTCTCCGTTCAAGATTCCGGGATCGGGATCTCAGAAACAGATCAAAAGATCATATTTAAAAAGTTCCAACAAGCGGAAGGTTCCTCTACAAGAAAATATGGAGGTACAGGCTTAGGACTTGCAATGGTAAAGGAATTTTCGGAACTTTTAGGCGGTTCAGTAGAAGTTGCCAGCAAATTAGACTCCGGAAGTACATTTACAGTCAAAATCCCTGCGCAAAAAGTGGAACCTGCCAAGAAGGATTATTCTTCCGAAATTTCTTCTCGTTCTCCTCAATATTCTAATTTAAATATTTCTAATAAAGAAGATAAAGATCTTTCGGATAAGCCTAAAGTTTTGATCTGCGAAGATAATGAGGATCTTTCCAGTTATATTTATTCGCTTCTTTCTACTTTATATCAAGTTAAGTCCGCCAAAAACGGAAAAGAAGGACTGAAATTAGTCTATCTCTGGGAACCTGATCTAGTTCTTTCAGATGTGATGATGCCTGAGATGGACGGCGTACAGCTTTGTAAGGAAATCAAAGCTGATCCTAAAATTGCCAAAACAATTGTGGTCCTTCTCACTGCATTAACTCATAGAGAGGCGATGTTAAAAGGCTGGGAAGCAAAGGCCGACGAATACTTATGTAAACCTTTTCATCCAGAGGAATTACTCGCGAGAGTAAAATCCCTTCTCTCAATTGCAGAAGACAGAAAAAGCAATTTAGAAATGTTGGAGCAGAAAAATTTCGAATTAGAATTTGCGAACGCGGAGTTAGAAGCATTTTCATATTCCGTATCCCATGATTTAAGAGCACCATTAAGAGCAATCCAAGGTTACACCCAAATGATCATAGAAGATCATAGTTCAGTTTTAGACGCTGAAGGGGTTCGATTTCTGAATGTGCTCATCGACTCCACGAAAAGAATGGAGAACTTGATAGATAATTTATTAGAATTTTCTAAAGTAGGAAAAAAAGAACTGAAAGATTCCACTTTCGATCTGACCGAAGTTGCAGAAACTGTGGTAAGCCAAATCAAGGACCAAACAGAACACAAAGCCGAAATTATAGTTCATCCACTTGCAAATGTAACTACAGATAGAGATATGATGTCCTATGTGTTTCAAAACTTGATCTCCAACGCTGTAAAATATTCCGCAAAAAAGGAAAAACCTAAGGTGGAGATAGGAGTTACAAATACTGAAAAGGGTAAAACATTCTTCGTAAAAGATAATGGTGCTGGTTTCGATATGAAATATTATAATCGACTCTTCGGCGTATTCCAAAGACTGCATAGGCAGGACGAATTCTCAGGCACGGGTGTTGGACTTGCAATCGTGCATAGGATTGTTACTAGATACAAAGGTTCGGTTTGGGCAGAAGGTAAACTCGGAGAGGGCGCTTCCTTCTTCTTTACCTTGGGAGAAAAAGCCGGGACCGCGGTCGGTTTCCATAACTGAAATAGACATTAAACTCTATAATTTCTTTACTTAAGAGATAAATTTACTCTTCAAAAATAAGATATATCTCAGCTAATACGTCTTATATTTTGAGCTTAGAAACTTTCTCCTTGAGCCGAAGGGGTGGCGTTCGATATTAGTTTGCATGGGAACGGAAGTCCAATCTTTAACCTGGTTCAAATGGACACCTTACGCGATCCTTCCCTTAATCAGCCTCTTTCTTTCTTTTCTCTCTATTAGAATAGGATTCAAAAGCAGACAAACCTCCGGAGCTCCGGAATTCATTCTCGTATGCCTTGGAATCATTCTCTATAGCTTCGGTTATTTTTGGGAGATAGTCAGCACAAGACCCGAAAGTATTATCTTTTGGGACAATTTCCAATTCATAGGTCCAGACCTTCTGATCGCCTCTCTGCTTTTCCTCTGCTTAAGAGTAGCGAACTTAAATAGGTTCATTCATCCCATCAGTGTCCTTCTTTTCTCTGTCATCCCTATTTGTACAGAATTCGCAGTTTGGTTCGGACCAGGTGAATGGATCCGTCCTAGTTTAAGATTCGATAACTCTGCACCTTGGTTAGCACTGATCTACGAATATGGACCTTGGATGCAAGTCTATGTAATCAATTCCATAGCTATATTTTCTCTTTGTATTCTTATACTAATATATGGTGCCTGGTCTCAAAGGGCATTCCATAGGATACGATGTTTGGTTTTTATGATCGGGATCTCTCTTCCATTCGGAAGTCAAGTGATGACTGCTGGAGGTTTTATTCCTTTCATCCATCCTAAACTAGATATCTTTCCTTTAACTTCCAGTTTCGCTTTGATTGTATGGATGTACGGCCTTTTTTATTTCAGGATCTTAAACTTGATCCCTCTCGCAAGGAACCAAGTATTCGAATACATACAAGATGCAGTTTTTGTAATGAACACTTACGGCTTTCTTTTGGACTGCAATGTCTCGGCCTTACACTTACTTGGAATGGCAAGGATCAGAAAAGATTCTAAACTTTCAGAATTTCTTCCAGACTTGAGCGTACTTGTAGAAGAATGCCATATCCACAGAATATCGAATACCGAATGGAAAACAAATCATGGAAAATATTATGATGTTTCCGTTCGTTCACAAAGAGCGGAAGGGTCTCAATTCACAATTGTAGTCTTAAGAGATGTGACCCAGAGAGCAATTTCGGAAAGAAAACTTTCAGAGAGAAGAGATATTCTTCAAAGTATTTTGGACTCCACTAGCATCCTCTTTCTAGTTTTAGACGGAGATGGTAAATTAATTTTATTGAATAGAGCTTGTTTACAAACCACAGGATTCGACCTAATGGAGTTGGAAGGAAAAGTTTTTTGGGAAACGGAACTATTTGGGGAAGAGAGTAAAACAATCGCAAAAGTTTTCGAACTTCGTTTTGCAAAGAAGAGGTTCCCAAAACATACAAGCGTACTTCTTAGAACCAAAGACGGAAAATCCAGAAGAACACTTTGGGAGCATAAAGAAGTCAGAGACCGAAATGGTCATTTGCAATATGTAATCTCTACAGGCACCGACGCCACAGGATTAAAAGAGGCAGAGTTCAGGATCGAAACATTACAAAGGGCGAACGAAGAAATTCTAGCCCAAAAAGAGATCATTGAATCCCAAAAATTCGATTTGGAAGATGTTTTGCAAAATCTAAAAAGAACCCAAGCTAAACTGATCCAAGCATCTAAACTTGCAGATCTAGGTCAGTTAGCAGCCGGGATTGCACATGAGATCAATAATCCTATAGGCGCCATCCAAGCAGCAGGTTTTAATATTCTTTCTTATTTAGAAAAGATCAGAACGGAATTACGCCCTATTCTTCCACTTCTCTCTTCTTTATCCGATGAAGACTGGAGATCCTACAAGCAGCTAATCTCTTTAGGCGTTTCCTCCAAAGAAATACTGATCGGCTTGGAAAGGAGGAGAATACTTGCGGATATCAAAGCAGAAATGAAATTGGCAGACATTCTTTTCCCGGATGAAACTGCAGAATTTTTTGTCGATTTCGGGATCGCTTCTTCCTGGAAAAGTTTTGAACGAATATTAAAAAATCCGAATACAAGGCAGCTTCTACCATTCTTCTTAAATCTTTTGGGGCCGGAACAATGTGTAGATACGATTAAAACTGCAGTAGAACGATCCGCGAAAATTGTGTACGCACTCAGAAGTTTCGCACATTTCGAGTCTTCTCATAAGAAGAGAAAATTTTCTTTAAAAGAAAATATAGATACTGTTTTAACCCTGTACCAGAATTTATTTAAACATGGCGTAGAAGTTTCGACTAACTTAGATGGCATTCCTGAATTCCTAGGATTCCCAGATGATTTAATGCATCTATGGACAAATTTGATCATGAATTCTGTTCAGGCCATGTCATATAAAGGCTCGATTGGAATTAACGCTTCAGTCCAAGGGAATGAAGTTATAGTTTCCATCCAAGACAAGGGACCTGGTATCCCTGCAGAAGTCCAAGACCAAGTGTTCGATGCATTCTTCACTACCAAACCTTTGGGAGAAGGTTCTGGTCTAGGCTTGGATATAGCAAAGCGAATTGTAGAAAAGCATAAGGGAAGGATCTGGTTCGATTCTTCTCCTGGAAATACTATATTTTATGTGGGGCTTCCTTTCGAGGTCTGATTTTTTGTGATCGCATTTTTAGATAATTTTTTCATTTATAATTCCTCTGCTAAACTTCTTACGGCAACATACAATCCTTGGCTGGTTGTTCTTTCCGTTTTGATGGCGATATTTGCTTCTTATATCGCTCTTCAGATTGTAGGACAAAAGGTTCCGGAATCTTCTCCACCAATAACAAAATATTTAATTTCTTCTGCTGCAAGTTTGGCATTGGGCTGCGGCGTTTGGTCGATGCACTTTATCGGAATGCTTTCCTTTGAGTTGTGCACAACAGTTCAATATGACAAAAGCCTGACTATCATATCAATCTTCCCAAGCCTACTTGCGTCTACTATTGCACTATTCTTTGTGAACAGGCCTAAAATTTCTCCCGCAGAATTAGTGTTAGGTGGCGTGCTAGTAGGCTCGGGAATTGGAGCCATGCATTATACTGGAATGGCAGCAATGCAAACCGGCCCTTACCTGCGTTATGATCCTTGGTATTTTGCATTGTCCATCGTGGTGGCAGTGGTCCTTGCAATTCTATCCCTTTGGGTAAGATTCGGTCTAGAAAATTTGAAATTGGGTAATCTCTGGCCTTCTCTTATTTCTTCTGTAACTATGGGGTCCGCTATTTCCGGAATGCATTACACTGGAATGGCAGCAGCAAGATTTATAGGAGAAGAAGATAAGATCCCTCAAACTGCAGATACTACATTCTTAGCGCTTGCTGTCTCTTTGATCACGATCGCATTCACTTTGTTTGCGTTCGCAGTTAACTGGTTCTTAAGATATCGTGATCTTATAAATGACCTAAGAATCAGCGAATCCAGGCTTAGGACAATCATTACCACTGCGGTGGATGGCGTGATAACAATGGACTCTCAAGGAAGGATCAGAGAGTTCAATCGTTCCGCAGAAGTGATCTTTGGTTATATAAATAAAGAAGTAATCGGAAAAAATATCAGAGAACTAATGCCTGATCCCTATTACACTGTAAAAGATAAAAACTCAGAGATAATGTTAAGCGCAGGCTTTGCCAAAATTATAGGAAGCAGTAGAGAAGTTATAGGCATTAGAAAAGACGGCTCTGACTTCCCGGTTCGTTTGGCAATCGGCCACGGAAAACTTGCTGGAGAAGATCTATTCGTTAGTTTTGTAACAGATATCAGCGAAAGAAAAATGATTGAAAATGCACTCAAACAAAGTGAGCAGCAAGTTCGTTCATTGATCGAAAATATTCCTGGAATCACTTACAGATGCCTTCCTAATAATGAATGGAAGATGTTATTCATGAGTGATGCTTCCGAATTAATAACGGGTTATCCTGTACAAGATTTCGTAGGCGCTAACTCTATACGATCTTTCAAAGATATAGTTCATCCTGAAGATCTGGAAAGAGTTGAGTTCGAAGTAGATGCTGCGGTAGCGGGAAAAAGAGCATTTACTTTAGAATATAGGATTATCCACCAAAAGGGCGAGATCAAATGGATTTGGGAAAATGGACGCGGAGTTTATGGCGGAAATGGAGAGCCCATCTTTATTGACGGAGTCATTTTAGATATCTCTGAAAGAAGAAAGATAGAAGAAGCATTACGCAAAGAAAAGGAAAAAGCGGAACTTGCTGCAATTAGTAAAACTTCTTTCTTAGCGAACATGAGCCATGAGATCAGAACTCCAATGAATGCAATCTTAGGCTTTACTGAAGTTCTCCTTTCAGACGAATTAGAAAGAAATCATAGAACACATTTGGAGACAGTTAAAAGTTCCGCTAAGTCCTTATTAAGACTTTTGAATGATATCTTAAATACTGCCAAGCTGGAAAAAGGAGCAGTGGAATTGGAAGAGATGGACTTCTCCCTTTTCAAATTGATCGCAGAATTAAAATCTACTCTGGGTATGAGCACTCGAAAGAAAAATTTAGAATTCGAAGTGGTTCAAGATACATCACTTTCCGAATTTTATAAGGGAGACTCTCTAAGGATCAGACAAATTCTAATGAATCTGATCGGCAACGCGGTTAAATTCACTGATAATGGAAAAGTCAGCTTACAAGTATCGAGGGAAGATGGAAAACTTCATTTTGCGGTCCAAGATACTGGGATCGGGATCCAAGCAGACAGACTTGAAAAAATTTTCGAACCATTCACGCAGGCAGATATTTCTACAACAAGACGTTTTGGTGGAACCGGACTAGGCACAACGATCTGCAAACAATTAACAGAACTAATGGGCGGAAAGATTTGGGCAGAGAGTGTTCTTGGCAGAGGAAGTACATTCCATGTGCTCCTTCCATTAGAAGAAGGAAAGCCTAGGCAAGAGAATAAGATACAAAGGGGGATCAAACTTCCTGAGCTAAAGATTCTAGTTGTAGATGATGTAGAAAAAAATACAGAGTTAGTAAGTCTTCTCCTTCAAAACCTTGGGCATCAGGTAGAATCATCGTATAACGGCGAAGATGCAGTAAAAAAAGCCACGACCGGATCTTTCGATTTAGTTCTAATGGATGTACAGATGCCCGGCTTGGATGGTCACCAAGCAACTAAAGTAATACGGATGCACGAGGTCCAGGAGAATGTTTCCCGGACCCCTATCTTAGCATTAACGGCAAGCGTTTTTGAAGAAGACAAAAATGCAGCGAGTGCTGCTGGGATGGATGGATTCATTTCTAAACCTGTTGAGATGGACCAGATGATTACAGAGATCGCAAGAGTATTAGGTTATTCTGAATTGATTACAGATCAAGGAATCGATCCTTCCTGGAAAGAAGTAGAATGGGATCCTAAAAAAGCTTCCATTCTTGCCAAAGAACTATCTGATTCTTTCCAGAGAGGTTCGATCGAGGAAGAATCTCTAGAAGAATTTTCGGATCTGATCCGAGCCAAAGTGGAAAATTCCGATTTTAAATCTTTTCGTTCCAAAATAGAACAATTCGAATTCGAAGAGGCATATACTCTTCTCAAAAAATTCAGCGACCAACTTGAATTAGAAACGGAACTCGGAAAATAGAATGAGCCATCTTTTAGATTTTAGGCCTAAAATTTTAGTCGTAGACGATGAAGCGGCAAACCTTCAGGTACTCAAACAAATATTACAAGAAGATTATAGATTGTTTTTTGCAAAGGATGGGATCAAAGCTTTAGAATTAGCCGTCTCCGAAAAACCGAATCTTATCCTTTTAGATGTAATGATGCCAGGAATGACAGGACATGAAACCTGCAGAAAACTCAGGCTTGAATCCTCAACTTCTAGGATACCTGTAATATTTGTGACCGCAATGGCTGAAGAAGAAGATGAGGCGGACGGTTTCGAGGCAGGAGCTGTAGATTATATTACAAAACCTGTAAGTCCAGCAATCGTTAAAGCAAGAGTAAAAACGCATCTTTCGTTGGTTAGAAATGATGAACTAAAAGAGACCAGGCTTCAGATCATCCAAAGATTGGGTTTAGCGGCAGAATACAAAGATAATGAGACCGGCCTTCATGTAATCCGGATGAGCCATTATTCCCAAACCCTTGCCAGAGCGTTAGGACATTCAGAAGAAACGGCTGAAAAAATATTACACGCTTCTCCAATGCACGATATTGGGAAGATAGGGATCCCAGACAGTATATTACAAAAGCCTGGTAAACTAGACCCCGAAGAATGGGAAATCATGAAAACCCATCCTACCATAGGTGCAGAGATTATAGGAGATCATGATTCTTCTCTATTACAAATGGCAAGAAGTATCGCTTTAAACCATCACGAAAAATGGGATGGAAGCGGGTATCCGAACGGGCTCAAAGGAGATTCAATCCCTATTGAAGCGAGGATAGTAACGATCGCTGACGTATTCGATGCACTCACTACGGAAAGGCCTTATAAAAAAGCATGGAGTATTGAAGACGCAGTCAATCATATCCGAAAAGGAGCTGGATCACATTTTGATCCAGGACTTGTTCCGGTGTTTTTGAATTTAATGCCTGAACTTTTAGAAATCAGAGAACGCTGGGCAGAAACCTAAAATTTAAAGCACACCTTTAGGCGGAAGAAAAAGGATCTCGTCCTGGTTGAAACTTGCAGGAAGGGAATATAAACTTTCCAAAAAGACGGCAGCATCCTTTGCCGGAATCATATCTTCTCTTTTAAAACCTTCTCTGCCATCCCAGATCGGAGTGTCGATTGCTCCTGCATATACTGTACTAACTCTTATCCCACGATCTTTTACTTCTTCCCGGATTGCTTTTGCAAAGCCCGCCAGGCCATGTTTAGAAGCGCAATAAGGAGAAGATTCCGGAAATCCCTGTTTTCCTGCAGTAGAAGAAATATAACAGAGAAGAGATCCTTTTTTCATAGAAGGGAGAAGTTTAGAAGTCAGTAAAATAGGAGCGCTTAAATTTAGAATGAGATGTTTTTGAAGATCTTCCCATTCCAAATCCTCTATCTTTAAGAATAGACCATCTCCGGAAGCAAAATAGATTGCATGAATCTCTTTCCAAATTTTCAAAAGTGAAGAAGTGAATTGGACGAGCTGATTTTGATTTCCCAAATCGCAGAGATAATTTAATCCTCTTTCTAAATTTTTCTCCAAAGGGATCCCGCGTCTGGAGATCCCAATCGGAAAATATTCAGGATTTGCATTCAGTTTTTCTAATAAAGATTTGCCGATCCCGGATCCGGCCCCGACTACCAGGATATTTTTGGGTTCCATGTTTTTACTTGGACATCGCCCGCACTTTTAATAAAAAATCCGCAGCTTCTAGATGTCGATTCGCCTGGATCAGATCTTTTCCCCAAACAGTGATCCCGTGTTTTTCTATCACGCAGAATGGAACTCTTGGTTTTGCCTGGATCAGATGTTGTTCCAAATGATCTGAGATATCTTGGACCTTAGGATAATTATATAAAACCGGAACGGATACATTCGGATTTTCATCCCAAATACCGAATGCTTTTATGATCTCTAAAGGAAGAAGTGGAAGATCCTCAATTGGATTTTCTTTAGAAACTCCAATTTCGATCAAATTAGATTCAGGAGTATGAACATGAAGAGAACATCCTATTTCAGGAAATGCTTTATACACTGCTCTGTGGATAGAAGTTTCAGCAGAAGGTTTGAGACCTTCTCTACCTTTCCAACCTTCTAATACTTTTCCGGATTGGATCTCGACAGGGAGAAAATCTTTGCGAGTCAGTTTGTTCTTATCCAAACCACTTCCGCTTACCCAGAATACGTTGGGATCTTTTTCGTCTTTGATAGAAAGGTTGCCCGCTGTTCCGGGCATCCACCCTTTAGAATGATATAGTACTCCCGACTCCGCTAAGCGGGTCAGGATTTTTTTTTGGGACATTCTTTAAACTAAAGCCGTAGTTTCTTCTACGTAATTAGGAACCCAGCCGCTCATGTCTTGGAAATAACGGACTGCTTTGATCCTTTTGTTCTCGTCTAGAGTAAACCAGTGGTTTGTATTTTTTGGAACAGAGATGAAATCGTCCTTCTCCACTCTTACTAAAAACTTTTCACCAGCGAGAGCGAACCCGAAAATCCCGGAACCATCTACGATATAACGAACTTCGTCGTCTGTATGATAATGCACTTTATCAAATTTGGCTAACATCTCGTTTAAGCCAGGAACTTGTGGATGAAGAACGATCAAATCTCTGGATTGATAACCTTCTTTTTCTTTTAAGGTCTCGAAACGATTGTCCAAATTTTTGAGAAGAGCTTCCTTCTCATCATCTACAAGAGTTAATTTATCAGTAAGAGAATTAGAGGTATTAGGAACCGGCCAATGATCGTACTCGATCCCTCTTTTATTTAGAAAAGATTTAACTTCAGTGTTGTCTTTGATTTCCGGTAGTCCCGGTTTTTGGATAATAGTCGCCATTCGCGCCCTCCTTTAGGTGGTGTCCCTTTTTTAGCTCCGCACCCTCAAGCGGTAGTCGCGGCCCCGTTTGTTTGGAAGGCCGCTTTATAAAACCTTATTTATTGACCCTCTCCACGTAGGTAAGATCTCTCAAGTCGATCCGGATAGAATCACCTTGTTTAATAAAAATAGGTACGTTAATCTCTCCGCCTGTCTCTACTGTTACTCTCTTAAGAGCAGTACCGGAAGTATCACCTTTTAGACCCTCTTCTGCATAAGTAACTTGCAAGATTGCAAAGTTTGGTGGAGTCACTCCGATTGGTTTACCTTCGTAAAAGGAAACTTCCATAGCGGTTTCTTCTTTTAAGAATGGAAGGATGTCCTCTAGGTATTCTTTAGAAACCGGAAGTTGTTCGAAGTCATTCGTGTCCATGAAGATGATATCATCACCCTCGGAATAACAGATAGTCATCTGTCTCTTTTCCAATTCTACGGATTCTAATTTTTCCGCAGCCTTGAAGGTTCTTTCAATGGAGCTACTACGGACCAGGTTCTTTAATTTTGTGCGGATAAAGGCAGATCCTTTTCCTGGGTTCACGAATTCGCTTTTTACAACGGAATAAAGTTCTCCTTCTACCTTGAGAACCATTCCTTTTCTAACTTCAGTGATGCCTAAGTTCATAAACGACCTAAAATAAAAATTACGCTACTTCTATATCCTTGCAGTAAGGCCGGGTGTCAAGCGATGTACTCGGGCTCCTTCGTTAATTGTAATATTTCAGGGCCAAAATCCGTTCGACTTTTACCCTTATAAGAGGAGAATCCCCTTTTGGAAAAGATTTCCGGAGAACCCAAGACTCGATGAAACAAAAATTAACGCTCTTACTCCTTCTGCTTACCGTGCTAACGGTTACCAATTGCAAAAAAGAACCCTTACTGATCACAGGCTCCGAAACCATGCATACTTTACTGAATGTGGTAGCGGCTGGATATGCTAAGAAAAATCCGAATGTAGAAGTCACCGTCCAAGGAGGAGGCTCCTTCGAAGGGATCGAAAAATTATTCGATGCAAAGACTGACATAGCTGCTTCTTCCAGACCGTTAACTCCCGAAGAACAAACCCAGTTCGAAAGAAGGGGAAGATTTGAGAATGTACTGATCGGTTACGATGGGATCGCCGTAGTAGTGAATCCTGCTAACTCTGTTTCTAAACTTACCTTAGAACAGATCTCCAAAATATTCTCCGGAGAAATAAAAGATTGGTCTCAAGTAGGCGGAAAGCCTGGGCCGATCCATGTTGTTCTTAGGAACGATAAGAGTGGAACTGCTGCTTATTTTGAAACTCATATCTTAAGACAAAGAGACCTGGGAGAAAAAGAATACCAAACTTCTAAAAAGAAAGAATTCACTAATGATTCCAAAGTAGTTGCGGATAACGATGAGATGGCGGATCTGATCGAGAAAGATACAGCATCCGTTGGATTCATGGGGATGGGAAGCGCCCAGATCCAAAACAAAGGAAAAGTAAAAGCAGTTCCATATTCCAAAACTGGAAAGGATCCTTTTGTAGAACCGAGCATCCAAAACGTTTCCGAAAGAAAATACAAACTCTCTAGAGGATTGTACCTATTTTATCTCTCCGATAGAGGTAAAAAAATTGATGAGTTCATTACTTATATCACTTCGGAAGAAGGGCAAACAATGGTGCTGAAAAGCGGCTATTTAAGAAGTACTTTAAGTACTGTAGAGGTAGAAGCTACCAAACCATAAATTCCGATTTTCTCTCCGAAAAAAGGTTGCGAAAGCCGTTTTGTTCCGTCTAAGTTTAGATAGATATGAAGCGGCTTTGGCTTTTACCTCTGATCTTATTTATGGTGCTCGCCCTCTTCAGCGAGGTAGTGGCCAGAGATTATAGTACCGCTAAAAGTTATTCTTTCCAGAAGAAATCAAGAACACAATCCTTTAGAGATGGTGATGACCAAGGACTTCCTTCCTTGTTCTCTGCAAGCGCAGACGATGCAGTCATTGGGTTATTTACAAAGTTCTCCCAGACAGCTTCCGGATTAAATAGTAGTCTTCTTGCAAACGATTCAGCTCGCAATTTTTACATTCACACCCTAGCATATCGTTATCTTTTCCTTCCCCCTCCGGTCTGACCGGTTTTCATTCTGTAAGTCCTCGGGAGGACTTTTCCCCGTAAAAAGCATGAATGCGGTTTCGGGCAAAAATTCCGCTTCGGCAAAAACAGAAAACGGGAAATCTTGCTCATCCTTCTCCTAAGTCTCCAACTTTAATTGATGGGCATTCTCCTCGAGGTTATATAAATAAACGACTCGAATGGAAACCTATGTTTGGTTTCCTTCTTTTTTATACGGATACTCAGTTGACTGAAATCACAGGCATGAGAATCCATCAGTAAGAGGGCTTCTTGGAACTAGTTTCCTCACATTTAAAACAAAAGACTGTTTCCGGGCCGGAATGGCTGGATTGGAAATGGCAGATCCAAAATCGGATCAAAGATGGGTCCGAATTGGAAAATTATATCCGGATCAGTTCTGAAGAAAAAGAAGCATTGCTCACCTGTGGCGAAGTGTTCAGCTTCTCCGCTACTCCTTATTATTTGAATCTTGCAGATCCGGAAGATCCGAACTGCCCTATTCGATTACAAGTTTTACCGAGAAAGGAAGAACTGCATTCGAGAACTTGGGATAGAAGGGATCCTTTAGCAGAAGAATCCTATATGCCCGTAAAAGGAGTAACACATCGTTATCCGGACAGGGCGCTTTGGTATCTATCTCATGTATGTGCTGTCTATTGTAGATTCTGTACCAGAAAAAGAAAGGTATCTCAATCTGCGGATACTCCAGGCTCAGAAGATTGGAAGGACGCGTTACGTTATTTTAGAGAGCATACAGAAATCAAAGAAGTGATCCTATCAGGTGGAGATCCTTTAAATCTATCAGACTCCAAACTGGATTACCTCCTAGGTGAATTAAAATCTATTCCACATATCAATCAAGTGCGCATTCATACAAGATATCCAGTTACACTTCCTATGAGGATTACACCTGAACTATGCCAGGTGCTGAAAAAACATTTCCCGATCTATCTGATCACACATTTCAACCATGCCAAAGAACTAACAGAACTTGTAAAAGAAAGGATCGGGATGCTCGCGAAAGAAGGTGCGGTGACAGTTCTAAACCAAGCTGTACTTTTGAAAGGGATCAATAATTCTGTAGGAGCTTTGACAGATCTATTCTACGGGCTCACCAAAATAGGGATCAAACCCTATTATTTGCACCAATGTGACGAGGTATTCGGATCTTCTCATTTTAGAGTCCCGATAGAAGAAGGTGTAGAACTTATGAAACAGATCCGAGGAAGTATCAGCGGGTTAAGCGTTCCCCTTTACGTCGTGGATCTAACTGGTGGTGGAGGAAAAGTACCTCTACCTGCGAACTATCTGGAAGAAACCAAACCTTCTTCTTATGTGTTCCGAAATTATAAAGGAGATCTGTATGAGATCGGTTTTTAGAATTGCGATTCTGCTTATATCGTCCCTGGCCCTTACAGAATGCAAAAGCCACCAGGAGAATCCGACCTCGGTCGTAGCCGAAAATCCGTCGGCACTTCGACTCAATTACGATGTAGTATATTATACAGGCGGACATTCCGTTTTACTCAACTCAGGTAGATTATTCGCCAGGGGTCTATTCTACGAATGTAAAGTATCCGACACGAATTCCAATTTTGAAAGTTTCAGGGCTTCTTCATACACTGAGGATAATTCTAACGATTTCAGACAATTGGTATCCGAAACAGACCAGTCAAAATTCAATTCCAGACAATTCCAATATTTCCCTATGGGGGAAAATTCCAGAGCTACAGTATTCTCAGGCTGCGCCAAAGCATCCGGAACAGAAAAATGTTACGTCCGTTGGGAATGGCAAAAAGAAGCGTTCATATTCGTATTCGAAACCCAATTGGAAAACAAAAAGGGATTGGGTACCGCGGAATTGGGAAAAGAATTCCATGAATTCGTAAGCCGGGGAATAAAAGCATTTTAACAGTGTATTTTCTTGACCGATTTTGATCCGGAAAGTATGTTATCCGGCGGGGAGAAGATATCCCGAGGATAAGATAGAATGTGGTTAAAATTGGGGGATACCGAGGTCATTAATCTAGACTATATCTCCTCCATCAAAAAGAACATGGCGGCAAACTCGATAGAGATCACCTACCATGACTTCAACCACGTAAAATCGTTGCCCTTCGGAGATCCGGAAGATAGAGATCGGGCCTACAAAGCAATTTTGGAAAACCTTTCCAGGATGCGTTTGTTTTTCGAATAAAAATATCTTCTAATATTCCTAGAGTAGAGACCAAAGCGATCTAAGCCATGGAACGAATTAAAGAAAATCTATCCAGCGTCTCCTCCCTAAAACCATTTGAACTCATATTTTTTGGTTCCAGACAAAGAGGAGAAGGAGACGAATCCTCCGACTTCAACTTTCTAGTACTCGCAGATCCTTCGGATCAACTCAAAGGGAATTTTATCCGAGAGATCAATAGAGCTATGGAGCCACTCCAAAGCCAGGGACAGGTCAATTTACTCGCAGCAGACTGGGACGGATTCCGCACCAGGATGAGAAGTTACGACCCAGGTGCCATCCATATCTGCGAACTGGGCGAACCTTATTTCGGTTCCGAATATTTTCCGGTCATCAAAGAAGAATGGGACAAACTTAAATCAGAGCCAATCGACGGAAATATCGCAGGCAAATATTTAAGAAAACGTTATAGATTCTATAAAGGTATTGTTCCGCGTAACACTAAGGAAGATGTAGTTCGGATGGAAAGACTATTAACAGTCTATCTGCAAAACTGGATGTTCCGACATATCGAAGATCTTGGGATCGCAGAAATCGTAAACTCAGACATCCCTTCCAGGATCGGGCCAATGTTCCGTGCGCTTTACTCTAAAGAAGCTAAAGGAAACACTTTGGAACTACTGGAACTGTATGAAGAAGTTCTAAAGTTAAAAAAAGAACTCCGCTCTCCAGAGTCCCCTTTCTCCGTGGAAAGATTCAACCAACTCAAAGAAACTCTTCGATTCGAAGAAAAAGAAATTCGAATTCTAAAACTGAATTATTGAGTCGCAGATTTGTAGGAGCTCCTACAAATTTTTCTTAGAAAAATTGTTTACCGCCTTGGCCAAAATAGATTCAGCAATTTCTTCTCCCCAAATAGAACAACCTTCTATCGAAGGATGAAATCCATCTGAACAGAAAATCCCTTTTGGAGAGAGTGATCCAATCTTCCTCATTGGAATATGAAATACATTTTCCAATTTCGCAGAAAGATAAGAAGAAGCTTGGTCTAAAAGTCGAGCCTTCCAACCCAAAACAAATCTCATAGTTTTGGGCAAGGCAGGGAAAATCCCAAGAGGAGGAACTCCTGCAATAAAAACTGGAGCATCCGGATATTTTGATCTACAAATGTCGATCAGATCCTGCAGATCAGATGACCATTTTTTCTGAGAGTGTAATTTAACTACATCGTTCGCACCTAAAGCAAGAACGATCGCATCCGGTAAAGACTCAGGCAAGCGAGACCCGAACTTCTGCTTTGCTTCCTCTAAAGTGATCCCACTTTGTCCAATCGCTTTCCAAAAAATCTTTCTTCCACTTTTGTTTCTCAGAGCTGAGGCAATTTGGCCAGTCAAAGAACTTTTATAGTCAGGAATTCCCACACCAGCAACGGTAGATTCTCCCAAAACCAAAAGATGAAATGGATTAGAACCCGGTAATTCGCCGAAGTCCGGGCCGGCAGCTTCTGGTAAACGAGGAATTGTTCTACGAGCCTTCAACCCCTGCCATAAAAGTACAGGGGATAAAAGAAGACTCGTAGTATAAAATGGGATCTCTTTCATTAGAATTTTCTAATTTTTTAATTCTCTCAGCAGGTTTGCATTTCCAGTTACCGCCAAGGCAGCAGCCAAGCCCCCCATCATAGCTCCTGCTATCCCGGGAGAAGCGGCATCTGCACCAGTCAAATAAAGTCCCTCAACCGGAGTTCTTACATCGAACCAAGGACTTTTTTCCTTCTTATATCTTTCTGGAACGCAGGCTAATCCATAAATGGCACCGTCTGGGTGAGAAGTAAAATGTTCGTTCGTGATTGGAGTCGAAAGTTCAGCAAATTCGACCAGCTTAGTAAGACCTGGAAATCTGGCTTCTAATGTAGTAAGGATTCGCTTTATGATCCTCTCCTTAAAGTCTTTATATTCCTCTCCCCTTTTTTTCCAAGGTTCGTCTTTCCATTCTGCAAAATTGGAATAATCAGTGAATGTGATCACATCCATTGTATGAGACTTTGCCTCTGGATTTTTCAAACTTGGAAAGGAAAGATATAGATTCGGTATTTCATCACTTTCAGAAAGCCAATCGTTCCTTTCAGAAAAATTCTTATCATGATCAGGAGAAGAGAAAATCCAGTAGTTCTCCCCACTAAATCCGAATTTTGCAGGACTCTCGGAAAGACCAAGGTAGAGACAAATACTTGTGGTCATTTTTTCTCTATTATAAAAGTCTTTTAGATCCTTTCTGAATGGAATCGGAAAAGAATCCGGGATCAGTTTTGTATAAGTGGGATAAGCTCCTGCACATGAGATCACAACCGGTGCGAAAAAGTCTCGTTCATGACCTTCTCCCCTCAATGCTTTTGCTTTAACCCCTACTACCTTTCCATCCTTGATCAGGATCTCCTTCGCTTCCACTGAAGATAAAACTGCGCCGCCATTTTCCTGAAGGATCGGTTCTATTGTATCAAAAATTTTACCCGCACCTCCCACTGGATAATAACCTCCGTTAATATAATGCTGCACTAGTGTTGCATGCATCGCAAAAGCTACTTTAGAAGGAGGAAGACCATAATCTCCCCATTGTGCCGCAAGGATCCCTTTCAAGTCTTCACTCTTGAAATTTTTATCGAAATAGTCTTTGAGAGTAACTACGTTCCCTTCCCCCAGAATACCAATGAGAGAATTCAAAGGTGGAGGAGAAAGCCTCATCATGATTGCCTTTCCAAAAAGAACCGAAACCTTTCTAATGTCCTTTAGATATCTTTCGATTGCTTCCTCTTCTTCAGGGAATTCGTTGATCAGATCTGATTTAAACTTTTCCGGATCTCCATATATATCAAATTTTCGAGAAGGAAAAACCAAACGTTCGAAAGGATCAGGCATCCTTTTCCATACAAGCTGCCCGCGAGTGATCTTATCAGAGATTTTTTTACAAAGTCCGCCTTCATGCATATCACCTACATAGTGAATGCCTACATCCCAATGATACTTTCCTTGTTTTCTTTGAAATTCGTGAGTAAAACCGCCCGGCTGAAAATGTTTTTCCAGGACTAAAACCTTCTTACCCGCAGATTGGGCCAAAAGACTTGCAGTGGTTAGGCTTCCCATTCCGGAACCTATAAATATAATATCGAATTCGTTTCCTACTTGATCAATATTCATTGACAAAACCTCTTATTCGCATTCAATGTGAACACTGAACACATTCAGTTTTATAATATCAACCTCTAATGTAATACATGTCAACATGAAAAATTCCCAAGAAAAAAATTCATACCACCACGGAGACCTAAAAAGGGCCCTATTGGATGCCTCCATAAAGATCTTAAAAGAAGAAGGTTATAAGGCCTTAAGTCTCAGAAAAGCCGCGACCTTGGCCGGAGTCAGTCAATCTGCCCCATATAGGCATTATCCAGATTTAGAATCTTTATATGCTGATATCGCTGAAGAAGGATTTAAGATCTTAGCGGAAAGGCAAAAGAAACTTAGATCGAAATACAAGAAGAGGCCATTACTTCTATTTAGAGAGTCTGGGGTTTCTTATGTAGAATTCGCATTAGAAAATCCTGATCTATTTAGGATCATGTATGGAAACCAGATTGAAAGCCATCTAAAATACGATTCTTTAATCAAAACCGAGGATGAAACTTTTCAAATCATAGTGGATATCATCAAAGATTGCCAAAAAGCAGGGCTGATCCCGGAAGGAAATGCAGAAAAAGCGGCCACCTCCGCTTGGACAATGGCTCATGGAGTCGCAGTATTATTATCAGGTCAACAAATGATGTTTCGATCAATAGAGATAAAACAGGCAAGAAAGATCACGAAGGACTTAATCCAATTCCTATATACCGGCCTAAAGGCATAATTTTAACCTAAGGAATAGAGCTCGTCGATTCGACTTTCTCGACTATTAGAAGAAACTAGAAGTTATACTTCTTCTATCTCTTATCGAAAAGATAATGTGATACGATCCATTCTTCTCCGTTTTTATATTTCCAAAGTTCTGCGCAAGCCATGAAGAAAGTTTTCCAATAAACAAACCATTTCACAGCCTGATCCTTTCCATAGGTTTCGCTTAAAATTTGCAGAACTTCTTCCTTATTTTTATACATATTAGAAAGCCAAGCTTCAGAAGTAAGAGCGTAATTATTGCCGTTTACCACCCATTGGTTGCGAATCTGAAAATCTTTTTGGAAATATAAGAACAGATCATGAGAAGGCATCTGCCCTCCCGTAAAAAAGTACTTTGCCATCCAATCTGTATCATCCACTACTTCGAAAGGATACGCGAACTTTTTATGAGTAAATATATGTACGAAAAATTTTCCCTTCGGTTTCAGGAAACTCGCAAGTTTTCCAAATAAAACTTCATAGTTTTTCATATGTTCTAACATTTCTATCGAGATGATACGATCGAATTTTAGGCTCGTTTTAAATACGTTCATATCGGCTGTTATAATATTTAGGTTTTTTAAACCTCTTTTCTTTGCCTCAGAATCTATGAACTTCTTTTGGGTTCTGGAATTAGAAACTCCTGTTACTTTACATTTCGGATACTTCTCCGCTACATAAAGAGAAAGAGATCCCCAACCACAACCCAAATCTAAAACGTTCATTCCATTTTCGAGCTCTGCTCTTTTGCAGGTGAGTTCGAGCATAGCCCTTTCTGATTCATCGATCCCAACATCGGGAGAAGTCCAAAAGCCTGAACTATACTTCATGTATTTTCCCATCACCAATTTGAAAAAGGCAGAAGGAACCTCATAATGTTGCTCATTTGCTGACTGAGTATCAATTGCAATGGGAGATTGTTTCAAAGAGTTTACGTATCGAATCAGATGTTCCTGATTTTTCTCCAAGCTCCCTTTATCTTCCATATGAAGTCTGAGATGCAGGAGTTGGCGTATCCTAAATCGGATCAGCCAATCCGGGAAAACATCTTTTTCCATAAGTTTATAGATAAGATTCATATTGAGTTTTCCTATATTTTAAATTTCGAATCTACTTTTTGGGAAACCAAGGAAAGAAGGCACTGGTCTTGGATTTGTATTCAGAGTACAGGTTCCCTTTAGACTTTAATTGCCCAATCTCATTCAGAGGAATGCCGGTGATCTTAGTCAAAAGAATAAACATGATCAACGGAGAGATGAGGCCGATCCAACCCCATGGAGAAGCAAGAGAAACTAAGCCGAAAGAAATCCAAATAACCCATTCAAAAAAATAGTTTGGATGTCTGCTGTATTTCCAAAGTCCTACGTCACACACCTTTCCCTTGTTAGCTGCGTCTAATTTAAATTCTGCCAATTGAAAATCAGCTACCGATTCTCCCCAAAGTCCCATCGCAAAAACACAAAGTCCAATCACTTCTAAAGGATGGGTTTGGATTGAAGGGTTCAAAGCCGGAAAAAGAAATGGGAGGCTTAAGATCGTTCCAAGAATTCCTTGGAACTGAAATACATTGATAAAAAACTTTCGATCTACCTTGTCTCCGTAGTCCTTTCGGAATTCGGTATATCTTGCGTCTTCATGCCCGGTCAGAACTCTTGTAGTAAATATGAAGTAAGAAAGTCTCCAACCCCAGACCGTTGCCATAAAAGCAAAAATAGCCTTTCTTACGGAAAAAGAATCGCCTAATATAAAATATACGATTGCAATTGTGGAGATACAAAGTCCCCATCCCACATCTACAATAGAATAATTTTTGATTAGCTTTCCAATCAACCAAAGTAAACTCATCAAAAAGAATACAACCACCCAAGCGCTGAACATTAAAGACACTGCTTTTTCGTACATTAGAATGCTCCGATATACATGGATTTTTATTTGCGAACAATCTGGTTTGCTTTTTTAACCAGTAATAATAATGGGAAATAAGAGATCACTGCTGAAATTGGCACGATACAAACCCAACCAAGAATAGCGTATCCAGCAGAATGAGAAAGCCCTTCCCAAACTTGGGAACTATCACCTTCTACAAGTTTATAGGCCCAAGTCAGATCTAATTCTCTATCTGATAAATACGCACCTAATTTCAAAAAAGGGACAATTAGAAAAACTTGAAATGGATACATTGCATAATTTGCGATCTGAATGGAAACTGGATTTAATCTTAAAACAAAACCTACAATAGCACATAGTGCCATTGTAGTTCCAATCAAAGGGAAAATACCAATTGCTCCGCCAATTGCCAATGATAATGCAATCTTTTTCGGACTAGTTCCGGTTTTTAATTCCTCTAATATCCTTAATTTTGTCTTAGCGAAAAAAGAAGGTTTCGATTCTTGATTTTCTAATTTTGTCACTGAGAATTTAATCCGAGATTATTCGGTCTGGTATACACTACCTGAACCACGCTGATATTTCTCATATGAAAGGCAGCAGCGCAATACGAAAAATAATATCTCCATTTACGTAGAAATGATTCATCATAACCCATGCTTCGAATGGAGGAAAGATTTACTTCAAATCCCTTCTGCCAAGACATGAGAGTTTGATCATAGTATCTACCTATATCTTCTAACTCATGGAGGAACATATCACCGGTTTTATTGATGGCCTCGTTGATCCTTGCAATCGAAGGCAAAAGTGATCCGGGGAAAATGTGTTTTTGGATAAAATCCACTCCCTTTCTAAAAGATTCATATCTAGAGTCAGGGCATGTGATGATCTGGTGTGCCATTAGTCCGTCTTTTTTCAAAACTCTATGACACATTGCAAAGAAGTCCTCGAAATATTCGTGGCCGACTGCTTCTAACATTTCCACAGTCACAATCTTATCGTAAGAGCCTTGTACTTTTCGATAATCTTCCAATCGGACTTCTATCTTATCTTCTAAACCCATAGCGGAAATCTTTGCTTTTGCAAATTTATATTGTTCTTCCGAAATCGTATAAGAAGTCACTCTGCATCCATAATTTTTAGCAGCGTAAGTAGAGAATGCACCCCAGCCAGTTCCAATCTCCAAGAGATGATCGGAAGATTTGAGTTTCAATTTTTTACAAAGATTTTCGATCTTTGCAATTTGAGCTTCTTCTAACGATTTTGATGGATCAGAGAAGTATGCGCAGGAATAAGTCATTGTAGGATCTAAGAATTTCTTGTAAAAATCATTTCCTAAATCGTAATGTTCGGAAATATTTTTCTTACTTCCTCTGACAGAATTATTTCTGAACAAATGTAAAAGCCGATTCCCCAAATTCATTAGAGCAAGATGAATGAAATTTTTATTAGAACCGCTGACAGAAGGTGTACTTTCTATATTTAGCAAGAACCAGCAAATGATTGCACGAATATCGTCCGTATCCCAATCACCGTCCATGTAAGATTCTGCTAGTCCAATATCTCCATACAATACTATCTTTTTGAAAAACTTTCTATCTTTCACTTGTAAGATAGCGTGATGGAACTCTGGGGGATCAGAAGAATTCGGATTTCCTAGATATCTTTGCCCGCCATCAGGAAAAAGAACACGTAAAGATCCTCTCTGCATTCCAGATAAAGCGGAGAAGAAAATCCTCTCATAAAAACCTAAAGTTCCGGACTCGGAACCTGCACTTTCCAACGGTTCTACTTTTGCAATATTATCGCCTTCCAAGATGCAATCCTCTTTGTTTGTCTAATCCTTCATTCTTTCGAATGAACGGAAGTTTTTTTAGGTAAAGAAGAAAGGCCTGCCAGTGTATAAGCCCGATCACTCTCAAAGTTACGAAAGGATATTTTAAGAACATCCAGATCAAATTTAGATCAGTTAGATCTAAATCCTTCCCGGTATAAGTAGTCACCATGACCCTTTCTCCATTTTCGAAAGCGTCTATCCTTAAGTTTATCCTTCCACCCTGGGGAGGATTTAAATAAAATTCGAACTCTGAGTCCAAGCTGACAAACGGAGAAACATAGAAGAACTTCCCTTCTTTCTTTTTAAATCCTTTTTGTTCAAAGGATCCTTTTCCAAGGAAGAATAACTTCATTTCTCCGAATGTATTTCCAACCTCAGCAACGGCGCATATTGGATTTCCATCTTTACCCTCAGCAAAATAAAATGATACCGGATTAAAGACGTAGCCGAATACTCTTAGGTTGGTGATTAGCGTTACCTTTTCTACCTCTTCTTTGACTCCTTCCTGTCTTAAGTACTCTAAAAAATTTTCTTTAATACCTTTTTTTCCGAAGTTTAGATGATCGCTATCCTTGAAAGAAAATATCCGAAACTTATTATTTCCAAGCATCCATAAACGATCGTTTACTAAATCAAGTTCGTCCAGATCCAATTGAAATGTAAAGATTCCGTAATTAAACCGATTCGGTTTAGGGATCTTTCGATCATGCATGACCCTTGCTTCGACTATCTTAGAATTTAGTCCCATACCTTCTTCCCAAGTAAGGTTTCTGATAATTCTTTTGCTGACCAAAAGGCATCCTCATGAAATCCATATCTAAAATAACTGCCGCAGAAATAGATAGGTCCAATTTGATTCAGTTCGGATAATCTACCTTGCGCTTTTAGAGAACCAACATGAAAGAGAGGATGTTCGTATTTTATCCTTTTCACGATCTTTCTAGGGTCCACAAGTCCCGGGTCCCCTATCGATAGAAAGTAATCCTTCTTCTTTGACACGCCCTGCAAACTATTCATCCAATAAATCGTATGAGGTTTGATTTGCCCTTGGATTTGGTCCATTCTATAATTCCAAGACGACCAAGTAGATCTTGTGTTAGGCATTACGGAAACATCAGTATGTAAGGTAGCAATATTCTCCTGATAGGCAAACTGTGATAATAATTCTTTCTGGAGCGGAGTAGGTTTTTTCAGAATGGATAAGGAACTATCAGCATGACAGGCAAGTATTACCTTATCGAATACTTCAGACTTTTTACCCTTGAATATAAGTTTTACCTTACCCGCTGGAGTCGCTTCTACACCTAAAACTGGTGAGTTTGTATGAAATCGATCTCTATTGGGAGAAAGAAGCCTTTTTACATACTCAATGGAACCCCCATCCACAGTGTACCATTGGTGTTGAGTATTCAGCCCCAAAAATCCATGATTCAAGAAGAATCGAACTAAAGAGTAAGCTGGGAACTCCAACATCAGATCTTCCGGAGTGGACCAAACTGCTGAACTCATTGGCACAAGATAGTATGTCAAAAGATCAGGATGATACCCTTCTTCTTTTATATATCTATCCAAAGAATATTCTTTGTATTTAGGATCTTGTAAGATCTTAGGAGACTCATCGTTGAAACGATTGATATTCAAAAGTAAACGTAAAAAGCGAAAATTGAATATATTCTTTTTCTGAGCAAATAAACCACTCAGACCTGAACCGCAAAACTCCAGATTGTCCGGAACATGCTGCACACTAAATGACATACTGGTCTTTTTTGTAGGCACATTCAATTCTTCAAAAAAACGTTTTAAGTTGGGATAAGTGACATGATTGAAGACAATAAATCCAGTATCTATTGGGATGTTTTTATCATCCTCCGGAACAGATACAGTATTTGTGTGACCTCCAACATAGTCTGCTTTTTCGAAAACGGTAATATCGTAATGATCCCTTAGGAAATAAGAACAACCCATTCCTGCAATGCCAGAACCAACGATAGCAAGTTTTTCCTTTTTTCGATTAGAAATCCGTACAGACTTCTTCTTTAGCGGAGAATTCTTTTTCAAAAACTTCCTTCTTCCTTTGTATTTTTGTATTATTGGAGTTCCTTCGCTAAGATATGTCTTAGGAAGGCTTTTTTATAGACTTACTTTGAATCTTTATGGTTTGGAAAAAATTTTCCAAAACTTGGCCATTAAAAGGAAATTCGTAGTTTTAGTAAAACAAATTAGCCGAATCCGTATGCAAGAGCAAGGTATCGTAAGATACGAAGTGAGAATACTACCAAAGCAAATATCCAAAACTTCTGTCGGAAGAAGCCAGAAAGTACCGTGATTGGATCTCCTACAAATGGTAGAAAAGAAAATCCCAATACCCAATATCCCCATCTGGACATTCTTTCTGCCCAGCCTGAGTATGTTTTGGATTCGGAGATCCTTGCTTCTATCTTTTTCCCGAACCAATAACCCAGAGAATAGTTGAAAGCGCAAGCGGCACAATTTCCGATCGATGCCCAGAGCACTGCCTCTCCTGGTGAAAGCCCGGACCAGATTGCTCCCATTAGCGCGGCCTCTGAACTGAATGGAAGCAATGTAGCGGCTGCAAAAGAGATCAGTGTCAATCCGGGGCCAGCATATGCTTGTAGGAATTCCGATAAAAATTTTGAAAATTCCAATATTGGGTCTCCAGGTCCTAGATTTTTTCCAGAACAAGTCCAATTTCAAATGACCCCTTTAGGCCTTGGATCGGATATGTAAAGTAAGACAATTTTAATACAAGAGCGCCTAACCTTGAAAAAATTAATATTCATATTTGCACTTTGCATTTTCTCCATTGTTCCTTTTTCATTATTCGCAGAACCCTTTACCCTATTAGGAGAAGGCACACAAATTTCCCCATTCACAGTAAAATTGGGAGTCGGAACAGGACAGGCAGAATACCAGTACGGTCTTTCAGGCAGATCTGAAACTTACAGAGCAGGTTTTGAATATAATCCTAGAAACTTAGGTTTCGAAGTTGGAGTGAACCGAAGCGGCTATTTTGTTCCTCAAGACCGCTCTACAGAAATGGCCTCCGCAATAATACTTTCCGCCCCTTCTTTGGACAATTTCGCTTATTATTTTGCAGCGGCAGCAGCGATCGATAAGGTGACCTTCTCCAAAACGTTTTTAGACCTGGGGCCCACGCTTCATTTTCGTCCTGGATCCAAATTCGATCCATATATTGGAGGTGGATTGGGAATTGCAGACTTGGGAGCCAAACAATCCACATTAAGGGCTTACGGTAAAATTGGAGTCCGGATGAATTTCGAACGTAGCTTTTTGTTTTTAGAATTGGAAGGAGCTTCTATCAATCGCCATTTCCAAGGAGAAAAGTTTATCTATGGAGAAGGTTCCGGAATTTTTGGATTCGGTTACTATTTCGGATCTTCCCCTTCCTCTGACACTAAAGAAATATCTCCTGTAAAACCGAAAGAAGAAGAACCTGCATCTAAGCAGGAAGAAGTTAAAAAAGAAGAGGTTACTCCTTCCAAAACGGAAGAGGATAAACATCTGGAAGAGAATCGATAAGATCGATTTTGAAGACTTCCTATATTTTATGAGGGAATGACTTAATTTTTCGTTTTACCTCGGAAAAGACCTAAAAACAATACGAAGCAAGCGGTGAAAAGCCTGCTTCGTATGGACATCTTCCAGTTTTCCTACCATTCTATCGGTTATATTTCCGGGACCATATTCACTGTTTTTCTAATCGTTTCTTTGCTAAAATTGAAAAGCAAAACGAAACATGCTTGGATCCTGATAACTTATCTTCTATTTGTTTTATTTTTGAATTTCGGATTTTTGGTCAGGACTTCTTTGTTTCTGCCTTCCCTATCTAAGCCCGCTTGCTTCTTAATCGCGCTATATACGTCTTTTTCCAATCTGGGGCTTTTATATTTTATATATTCCTTTTTTGGAATAGATCGCAAAAAAGAATCCAGGATCACACTAATAACAATATTTTCCGCCGGAGTGTTCGGATTTTTATTCTATGTTTTTAAGAATGTAAACTCAGATGTATCTTATAATTTCAGCATCCAGATGTTTGAATTTCAGGAGCCGGAATCCACGGCCCCTATGGGTTCTATACATTTTTTAACCTTTATTTGGATCTTGGTTGTGATACTAAGACAAAACGTACATTTAAGAAAGGAACTTACTCTCGAATCAGATACAGCCTCAATAACAGAGAAGAAAAGAGAATTAAGAATGTCCCGAAACTTCGGACTAGCTGTTTTACTTCATGCATTATTTTCTCTCACCTATACTTTTTATGGATGGGGCTATCTTTCATTTTCCAACTTTCAGCTTATACTAACTTCCGCCACAAGCTTGCAGCTTTTCTTATATACGGTTCTGTATCTGAATTATTTTCCAGAACCTTCTTCTTTTATGATCAAGATACTGGGGGTTTCCCTGGCTACCGTGCTCATACTTCTATGTGTGGTCGCTCGGATCAGCTTTATACTAATTGAAAGTAATTATGATGATACGAGAAGAACTGAAATTGAGAACCTAAGAGAAAATTTAAAATTAGGCAAAGACCATATCCTGCCTAAAGACGTATTATATCTAATCTCCAGTTCAGATCAAAATAATACTTCTAGGTCCAATTCTTCAGATGGGAACGAACTGGAGCCTATTTCTAAAAGAATGTATAGAACACTCTCTCTTCCTGAGAATAAACCTGCTTACATTATTTGGTATACATTTTATTCAGAGGGAAGGATCTACGAAATAGGTTATCCTTATGAATCTTATAGTAAGATGATACATTCGATAGTTTCGGTAATTGCTTTGATCCTAATTTCTTCTTCTCTCTTTTTGCTCCTTCTACTTCCATATTTGATCCGTAAAGGATTAAGAGATCTGCAAGTAGATCAGAAAAAGATCTAGCTCAATTTCGATAGTAGTAGTTTAGACTAGCAGCTTTCTCATTTGCTCCGTGATGGAAGCTGCTGCTTTCCCTGCTGCCTGAGCAAAATCAGGGCCGGAAGAAGAAAATATAATACTCCTGGAAGAATTGACTAAGGAATTTTTCCCACACACGGAGATCACCTCTTCTAAAGAAGCTCCTTGTGCTCCATAACCCGGTATCAAAAAGATCCGGTCCGGATGAGCTTTACGAATTTCTAATAATTCTTTCGGATGAGTTGCTCCAACTACGAGACCTACATTCTTGGCTGGGAATTTTTCACTGAGTGCAGCAACTTCTCTGTAAAGAGTTCTGCCGGTTTCAGAGAATGTTTTTTGTTGGAGTTCCGCAGAATCCGGATTGGATGTTAAACAGAGCAGGAATACCATTCTAGAATCGTCTTCGATGAACGGTTTGATCGTATCAGATCCCATATAAGGCGAAAGAGTGAGTGAATCCACACCCAATTGTTTGAAGAAAAACTTAGCATACTGTCTTGCAGTATTATCTAAATCCCCCCTCTTTGCATCCGCAACAATTGGAATCTCTGGATGATTTGTTTTAATATGAGAGATCAACTTTTCGAATTGTTCAATTCCTTTGGAACCAAATGCTTCGAAGAATGCAATATTTGGTTTGTAGGCGACTGCATATTCTGCGGTAGCATCTACAATATCTCTGGAGAATACGTATAGATTGTCTGGGACTTTTTCTAAATGGGAAGGAAGTTTAGTGATATCAGGATCGATCCCAACGCAAAGAAGGGAGTTTAATATCTCCCTTCTTTTGACGAATTTGGAATAGAAATCCATTATTTTCTGACGATGTACTCTTGCGCGAAAGGAGGAAGAGTAAATGCAGCCTTATGGATCTCCGTAGAGTAATATTTTAATCCTTTTGGAACTCTCTTAGGATCCGGTTCTACTTTATAAGGATCTGGCCCTTTAGAGCAGTAAGTGAATCCAATAATTCCGGAAGGATAAGTAGGAACCACTGTGAAATAATATCCGCAGTGATTGAATACCTGAGGAATGAATTGGAATAATTCCTTAATTACTTTTCCGTGATAGTAAAAACTTTCCGCTTGAGAAGTACAGATCCCTCCTTGTTTCAAGGAAGCAGCCATTGTCTCATAGAAAGGTCTTTTAAATAAAACTTCTGCAGGTCCAATTGGATCGGAAGAGTCGACACAAATTACGTCGAAATATTCTTTATAATCCTGAACGTATTTTGCTCCGTCTTCGTATGCATGTTTGACTCTTGGGTCTTTCATCGCATTTGCGATCTCAGGAAAATACTCGTAACAAACATCCACAACACCTTTGTCTATCTCGCAAAGATGTACTTCTTTAACGGAAGGGTGTTTTAGGATCTCGCGAACAGTTCCTCCGTCCCCACCACCGATCACAAGAACTCTCTCTGGATTCGGATGGCTCATCATAGGAACGTGAGCGATCATTTCATGATAAGCAAACTCATCTGCCTCAGTCATCATGACCACCCCATCCAGGGTAAACATGCGACCGAAACTTTGAGATTCGAATACGTCTATTTTTTGAAAAGGAGTCTTACGAGAATGTAAGAACTCCTTCACTCTAATCTTGAGAGCCCTTCCGTTAGGTAACTCGAGGGTCTCGTCCAGCCAAAGTTCCAATATGACCTCTTAGAAGCGGTTTGTTACTGTCAGACGCATTGCAGCGCCTTTGAAAAATTTGCGAGTAAACTCAGCCGCAACTTTAGGATCATATCCCTTACAAGAGAAGATATCGATATAAGAAGTATTGGTATCGTTTGCGAAGTGAGCAGAGATACAAGAAGTCTCGATCAATTGCACCATGGAGTATCCAGCTACACGATCGTCTTCTCCGAAGTAAACTACTTGGGTTTCGCCGAAACGTTTCATCTCGATCAAATCACATAGTTCAACTACGTATTGTTTAATTGCATCTGCATCACGAATAAGAGCTGCGTCACAGTTTTCCAAGTCGATGGATGTGAGAAGTCCCCAAGCTCCGTCTTTGAAAGGCTCATATACTTTCAATTCAGGATCAGACTCGATTTTGGACTGGATATAAGTAGGGAAACTTCCGTTGAAACGTTTACGGACGATTTCAGCCTCTTCATTACGAGCCCAAGCGAGTTCAGGATTTTTCATCGCAGGATGATAAGTGATCTCTTGACCAGCTTCGATATCACGAAGCGCAACCAGAGTAATATCCCCCTGGAAACCGCAGTTTGCATCCGCAGATTGGCGGATATAATGAACAGAATCAATTCCGTCATCATGCAAAGGAGAAACCAGATAGAAGTCCTTATGGACTCTATGAGGAGAAGAAAGTCCGGAAAGGCCTGCAAGCTCATTCTTATGAACTGCTTTTCCTCCCCAAACTGCTACAACTTCTCCAGCAGAGATAGTTTCCCTAGTGAAAAGGAAAGCTTCGCCCTTGTCGGTAGTAGCGATTTCGATACTGTTTCTTAGATAAGAAAAACGATTAACTATTTTAAGTTGGTCTTGGATCTTTAGGCTCATACTCTGATACCTCTCCTTAAAGTTTGAAAATAAGTGAAGTCGCCCTTTCCTCCCGGAGAGGGGAACTCGTCTTTATCAATTAGGGTGTTTCCGGCTCTGCCGGAGAGAAGATACTTATTTCCCAACTGGCTTGTGAGGTAGGTCTACGCCAAGTTTCAACAAACCGCGCTTCATCTCCACTACAGAGATGCTCTTTGAGCCGAAGCGTTCCTTGAGATATTCCAGAGCTGCCTGATTATCGATTAGGTCTCCGCAAGTGAAGACGTCGATAGCGCAATAACCGTATTCTGGCCAGGTATGTATGGCGAAATGGGATTCGCTCACGACAACCACACCGCTCACACCAAAAGGACTAAATCTATGAAAAACAGATTTAACTGTGGTGGCGCCGGAGAGGTCGACTGCCTTCAACATGATATCTTCTACCAATTCGTGATTGTTGATGGTCTCGTAATCACACTCATAAAATTCTGCAATTACGTGCTTTCCCAATGCGTTCATCTACTGCCTGACACCTCCGAACCGGTTTTGGTTTAGTAACCGAGCATGCGTATGACTATGTTTTTTTGTCAACTCTCTACGTAAATTTAATTTATTTTTTCTGTACAGCTTTTTCTAAGATCGGAAGATCCTACAAAGAGATAAGATCAGAACTTTCTGACGGCTAGATTGAAGAAATCCATACGAGGAGTATGAACATCAAAAATATACGAATTCAAAAATGGGTCCTTTTGAGCATTTTCGGGGTTTTTTGGGTTATTTTAGGTACGTTGATTTACATCAATAGTGAGAAGTTTGACTTCTTGAAAACTTCTTCTTTTATTTTTCATTCCAAACAGGAAGCGATATCGAGCGCAGAGAAGAATGAAAAAAAAGGAATCGTACTTATCTTAACTCCCAAAGCTTGCGGAGATTGTGGCGTAAGTACCACACTCCTAGAGGAATTAGATTCTTTAGGTTGGAGTATTGTACGATTGGATGAAGAAGATCCGGACTACGAAACCATCCTCTCCGATGATAGATTTTCAGAAATACTACCGGCGATACAAGAATCTAAACCCGCGTGGGGAGTATTTAATTTGGGAGAAGAACTTTTGCTTAGCAAACCTGGATTACCAAGCAAATCAGATCTAGAAACGATTTTGTAATATTAAGAAGGGAAGCCCTTTTGGTTCGCACGGAGACCACAGAGTCCACTGAGGGGTTGGCTCCGCATTAACAACTCTGCGTGCTCCGTGTTCTCTGTGCGATACTTCTTCTTTTTACTCAATCTCCCTTTTTCAGGAATTCGGAGATGGAGTTTTTGTCCTTCTCCAAAGAATGTCTATGGATCTCTTCGATCACAGTTTCGATCACAGAACCCATTAAGAAGACTCCGGAGCTTACTTTTACTTCGTAACTTCTTTCTGATTCATGAGGGCCAATCTCCTTGTATACAGAGAATCCCTTGATAGTGACTATGGAATCGTTTCCTGGAGGAGCAATCGTAAACTCGTGGGTGTTTGTAGAGATATCGAAAACGGAATCTTCCAGAAGAGAAGGATCCGAAAGAAGTGTAGCAAGCACCTTTGGCAGGGATTCGGCTAACTTTACCTTTCTTTTTTGGTAAACTTTGTTTCCCTCTTTTCTTTCCTCCAATAATTCCACGTTTTTCAACTCTGGGAATCTATCTAAATATTTGTACCTATCTTCTCTCGCTCTGAGTAGATCTTGGAGGGGAACTGGGAAAGTTTGTACTACTTTATATTGTTTCATCCAGGGGAATCCTTAAGGATTTGTTTAGCCGTTTCCCGGGCAGTCTGTTTGTATTTCCCCACTCGGGAAACCCTTTTTTCCTTCCGGTCGAAAGGAAAAATCCGAATGACAGGCTAGCCGTAAAAGGGGCTCATGACTAGAGATCCTACGCTCATTTCAAAGAATGAAAGACAGAACTTGGATAGAACTTTCCACAGCAGCGATCTCAGCGAACCTGAAAAATTTTCGCGCCCTTCTCTCTCCTAAGACCTTACTCACTGCAGTTATCAAATCAAATGCCTATGGTCATGGACTCTTAGAAACCGCTGAGCTTGCTTACCAAGGCGGAGCAAATCTTTTCGGGGTCAATTCTTTGGAAGAAGCAAAACTTCTCCGCGCAAAATATCCAGAGTTTAAAATCTTGATCATGGGAGAAGTTCCCGGGCTTGCAGAGAGGACATCCGAAGTTTCAGATCCGAATTTTTGGATCATAGTATCTCGAACGGAAGAAGTTAGAATTTTAACAAATTGTAAACCTTCTCCCCAGATCCATTTAAAGGTGGATACTGGAATGGCTCGGCTTGGTTTTTTTGGTGCCGACTTAGAAAGAACACTCTCCGAGATCAAATCAGAAGGCCTGAGATTGGACGGGATCGCAACTCACTTTGCAAGTACAGAGGATGTATTAGAGCAGAAATATTCTAAAGAGCAGATGAAAGCTTTTACGGAGGCAATCCTTCTCGCTGAAAAATTCGGATTCAAAAATTTAGTCAAACATGCATGTGCTTCTGCTTCGACAATGTTATTTCCGGAAGCTCATTATGATTTGGTTCGTGTGGGGATCTCACTCTACGGTCTATGGCCGAGTTTGCAAACAAGACTTTCTTTGCATCTAAGCGGCAAAAAAGATTTTAATCTTTCTCCTGTTCTTTCTTGGAAAACACGAATAGTTCATATCAAAAATGTTCCAGAAGATAGTTTTGTAGGATATGGTTCTACATACCAAACCAGTGCACCTACTCGCATCGCAGTTGTGCCTGTCGGTTATTACGAAGGATTGGATCGAAAACTTTCTAATAATGGAGTGATGCTCGTAAAAGGAAAAAGAGCAAAGATCCTAGGAAGGATCTGTATGAATATGACCATGTTGGATATCACACATATACCAGGAGCAGAGATCGGAGACGTGGTCACTATTATAGGTAAAGAAGGAGAAGAAGAAATCTCCACAGATGATCATGCAAACTGGACTTATACAATCAATTATGAAGTTACCACTCGGATCAGCGAGTCGGTCCCCAAAAAAATAGCAAAATAAAAAAAGAGAAGAGGAACTGGATGGATCCGATTACAGAAAAAGAAACTCCAAAACAAGTTCAACCTGTTTATACTACTAAGACCTATAGTTTTTTGATCAGGATCGTATTCAAAGCAAGAGGGATCCTATTCGATGGTTTTGAAGAACATTTTCCGGCAAGTAATCCTAAAAGAATTTTAGAAGCGCCTTATCCTTCCATTCTAATGGCAAACCATGTATGGGAAGGAGATGTTCCCGCTCTTGCTGCAGTTTATCCTCATATTCATCCTTCTATCAAATTTGCGATCCCAGCTAGAGAAGATATCTTAGGAAAAGATTTTTTAGTAAAGGAATTCAAACCGAAAGGACTACTTAAACTTTTCTTTTTGCTTATAGATAAATCAGGAATGATCCCTAAATATTTGGATTATATTGGTTGTGTTCCTATCAAAAGACCATTCAGAGATAATGCAAGGGAACTTCTGAAAAAAGGACTCTTGAGAGATATGGTAGACCAAGAATGGGGCTACCTTTCCGATCGGATCTCAGAAGGAAGGAATCTTTTTCTATTTCCAGAAGGAGTGTTTAACCAAGACGGTTATATGGCACAGGTCAAAAAAGGAGTCTATTTTCTCAGAACTAAATTCAAAAATTTGAATTTTACATCCTTCACCTTGACTTACGATTATTTCTCTTCTAAAAAATCAGAACTTCATATTGGTTACGGAGAACAATTCCCTATTCCCGAAAATGCAGATGCAGATCAAGTTTCAGGAATAGTAAAAGAAAGATTGGGGAGCGGGTATACAATCACCGCTGGAAATTTAGCTTCTTATTTAGTTTTAAAATTCGAAGGGAAAGCAAAAGAAAGTAAGGAAAAATTATTTTCACTTCTCACATCATTAGCGGAGAAGATTAAGAATACTCATCCTGAAATTTATATTTCCGAAAAATTTAAAACGGATGCAGTCCGACACGCGTTCGATTCTTTTTTAGAGAAGGCCAAAAAAGGCGGGTTCCTAAAATTAGAAGGAAACGATATAGTTTTCTTAGAAAAATTATTTCAGATCCCAAAAGATCTGCATAATTTAAAGAAGAAAAATCTGGTCTTATATCACAGAAACCAACTTACGTACCATCTTCCTAAACTTGATACGGCTTGGTCTACTATTAACGCCTGAGGAGTAACTTTTGGCATTTTGGAAAAGATTTGTTTCCCGCAAAACAAGGGTAGAAAACTGGATCACCAAACCCGGAGTTCTGGAAAACAGCGTACAAAAAAGTTTACATTTTTTATTTAGATCCAGCTTAGAGGAAATTTTTCCGGAAGACCTTTCTATCTCCCCTTCCGCTTTAGGACTCGTTCGTCTTCCTGAAGAAAAACTAAAAGTTTTAGCGGAAGAATTTCCAATTGAGAAAGCTTTTCCCTACACTTCTGCGGATGAATTTCTTTCAGAAGAATCTATGAATTCTATCGTAGAATTCATTGCCGGGACTCAGGCCGCCCCATCTAAAAATCTGATCCTAGGAATTTTGAATCAGCCTGAAGTTCAGGCAATTTTCTCCCAAGGTTTGGAAAAAGTCCTAAGTGAATTTCATAAAAAGATAAATCCTTTACACGGAGTTTTCCAAGCAGCAGGTCTGGAAAAGCAGATCTCTCAGTTTTTATCATCTTTATTACCTACATTTACCGAAAGGATAGCTGATTTTGTTTCTATAGGTTCTGGAACTCAAGAGATACAAACTGTAATCCGAAATACTTTGAAAATTCTTTTCCAAACAGGTTTTAGCGATCTAGGAAGATTGGAAACTTCTAGATTTGGTGCGGGGTCTGATAGGATCAGAAGAGCAATTGCAAGTGATGAAAAAGTTAGAAGTGCTATGGAGAATCTATACTCCGTAAGCAGAGACACATTACTGAATCATTATAGAAAAGAAACTTTGAAAGAGTTTATCGGACTTTCAGAACCTGAATTAGATTTATGGATCAGTAAAATTGCAGATGATGCAGCGTCTAATATTAGAAAGGTCCACGCCAAAAGATCTCTTTCGCCTTTAGTTCTGGATCTACTCTCGGATATTTTAGGATGAAGAAGGTAATCTCCACTATTCAAAACGCATTAGAATACCTGGATAAACTAGGCCCTCAAAAATCATTCCAGTTATTCCGTAATTTAGGTTATGAAGCGTTATTTTCCATTTCGGAAAAGGTGGATCATAAAAAACTTTTATTCTTAAGTCAAAATTTAAGCGAAAAAGAAATTGTAACCCTTCTGCAGTCAATCCAAGAGACTACACTCGTAGACCTGATCCAAAACACAGTCCCATCCGATATAGTTTATTATGTAAAACATCTAGGCCTAAAGGATCTGAAATTTTTAGCAGAATCCATTTCTCCTTTTGATGTTTCCAAGATCAATCATACAATAGGTTCTAAAACGATTGTGGAGATCTTAACAAATATCGGACCGGATTCTTCGATCTCTTATTTGAATGCGATTGGTATAGATTCTTTTCTGGAACTGACAAAGGCATTGCCAGTAAAAGATTTTGTTCCTTTAACCAAAGCATTAACTCCAGAAGAATGTGCGGAATGGATCCGTAAAAGATCCATCTCAGAAATCCCTGCTTTATTAAAAGGTTTAGGAACTAAAAACGCAGTAAATCTTTTGCAACAAGTTGGTTTTCAAAAGGTAATTTCTATCTTATCCGTTTTGAATCCGGATGAGCTTGTGAATTTAATTCACACTTTAAATAAAATGAAATTACCTTCGGCAAAAAAACCTGCCGCTAAGAAAACAAAAGTTCCTCAAAATAATAGAAGTTCAAAGAGAAAACGTAAAAGTTCTTAAACTTAGTTTCCTTTTTGGGCAGAGATCACTTCTTCCCTACTCTTAGAAATTCCATCCAATCTTTCCTTTACAAGTTTCTCATATTGTGGATTGGCGCTTTTAGGATTTTCTTCGACTAATTTTCGGTAATTCTCCATTCCATATTTCAAGATCTCTAACATGTCGTCGGATCTTTTGAGTTTTGCATTTAGATAGAAGGACATTTCTTCCTTAGGAACATCCTTTCTTTCTAATATTTCTCTTTGGACCCTATAATAATGGTCTTCATTCTCTTTCTTCTTAGCTATTTCCTCTTCTGAGAGTTTTCTAGGAATAAGAGAATTGTTAGGAAATTTTTCAGTAAGAGGTTTGAACTTCTCGTAGAGTTGATCGTATAACTTTGCTCTTTCTTCCGGGCTTAAACTTTCTAGATAAGTTTTCGTTTTAGTAGGTTTAGAACCAGATTCTTCGACAAGTGCAACTGGGCCGGAGGCTGTCTCTTCTACATGTCCTGAAAAGTCTAAAAAGGATCCTCCTTCGAATAGGGAGTTTTCTTGTCTAGTCAAGGTTTCTTCCGAGAGTCCACCTTGGTAGCTTGTGCTTTCTTTTGTAGATGTTCCCGGAAATAGAAGATAAAAAATTCCTATTAAGGAAACGATTAATACAGATAAAATTAAATACGTTCGTTTTTGATTCATTCAGAATACAAAGGTAAAATCACCTTAAAAATGCTGCCACCTTTTTGGTTTGGCTCTACGATGACTTCTCCTCCCATTTTATTGATTAAAGTCCGACTGATAGAAAGTCCGAGTCCAGTACCGCCCACAGTTCTGTTCCTTTGGTCTGGTATCCTAAAAAATCTTTCGAAGATCAGTTCTTTATATTTAGGATCTATACCTATCCCGGTGTCCGTAAATCGAACCTCTACTTTTTTATCCCCGATTTTTTTAAGAGAGACATCAATTCCCCCCTTCTCCGTATATTTTATCGCGTTTACAAAAAAATTCGTGATGATCTGAGAAAATTCAAACCTTACTCCTTTGAGTTTCAATTTTTCAGTAAGATTTGTAGTCACTGTTAAGCCACTCTCAGATGCAGAAGGGGAATTAATATATAGAACCTCTTCGATCACGGTTAATGGATCAAAAATTTCGTACATCTCTTCGGAGGTTTGTGAGTCCTTTTTTTCCAATTGTAGAAGGTTATCTATTAGAAAGTTTAATCTCCTCACATTCTTACGAATTACATCAGTCATTTCCTTCTGATCTTTGTCCAAAGGAAGTTGTTCATTCGAGAACAGAAGATCAAAATATCCTTGGATATTCGTCATAGGAGATCTAAGTTCATGCGATATATTGGATATAAATTCATGTTTGATCTTTTCGGATTCTAGAATTAATGCATTATCGTTTACTTGTATCTGATAGAATCTTTTTGTCTCCGCACTAAAACCTGTAACACTCAAACCTACTGAAAATTTAGTACCATCTTTTAGGATCAAGCCTGCTTCCGGAATGAAGGTCATGTTTTGATCCTTTCCCCCGGGAGATTTTAATTCTGTTTGTTCCAAAATATCAGGAAGGACCCTGGCAAGTCTGATATTTTTGATCTCCGAGGTTTGGTATCCAGAAACTTCTCTAAATCTTCTGTTCGCATCCACAATCATTCTCGTGTCTGCATTTACAATGATCATCGCATCCGTTGCAAACTCGAACATATAACGATATCTTTCTTCCGTAGTTTGGCGTTTTAGATCGCTTATATCCAATCTGGTTTCTAAGAGATAATTGTCCTCAGAAAGTCTTTTGTTCTTTTCCTCAATATCACGGATCTCTTGATTCAAATAATCTAATATTGCATTCACTGTTGAACGTATAAAAAGGTAAGGGCTTCTGGGAAGTTGTGTGTCTAATGCGACTTCTCTTCTTCCTAAAAAGAGAGAAAGAGCCAACTCTTTCATTTCGGAAACTAAACTTCGAAGAGGAGAGATATCCTTTACAATATTACCAAACTTGGATTTCCCATTTGAATAATACCCATTATAAAGTTTGGAGTTAGTTTGAGTGACAGAAGAAGGGAATTTGGGGAAAGGATTATCTGCTACCGAATGAGCTAGATTTTCTAAAATCTTTTTTCCTCCGTCCAAACCCGGGAATGTTTTTCCGTACATCTCCATCACAAAACGTACATCTTCAAACGAAGGCATTCCGGATAAAATTTTTCCGAGCTCAGGGACAGGTCTTCTATAAAATCCGTCTAGCTCTCCTGGTTTCCAAGGACAAGGACCTACCCAATCTGCTACGAAAGAATCTCCTTCATATGCAACGTGATTCGCAAGGTCTTCCATTGCCTTTTTGATAGCCCTGGAAACTCTGTTTGCTTCTTCCGGGAATTTGGACGCGAATCGTCCGGTGAACACCAGCATATTTGTAGGCAAGTAATAAGGAGGAATCTCGTTTTCCACAGTGAGACAGTAACCCTTCTCCCCAAAAAATGGATACTCTTGGAGAGACGCGGCTGCACCTAAACATTCCGCACGTATAAACTCATGAGCGAGTAACGTAGGTCTTGTGGTAAGATAAGGTACCGGTTTTCTGCGATGATAGTTTTCCGAGCGGAAAAATTCCTCTGCCACGAATCTATCCAATGAATAAGGATGAAGGATGGGTAAAAAGCTATGGTATGAATCTCGGATAGACTCAGCTTCCATATAAGATGCAGAATAAAATCCATGCACCAAACAAGATAAAATGACCCCTCTATAAAAAGTCCAATGAGGTGAAGTTTTTTTGAGTTGCTGATGAGCCCATGCAGTAAAAGGAATTTCCCCTGCTTCTGCCCTACCTTCTCTTAAGTGAGCAAGAACTGCCTCGTAACTTTTGAGTGCCCGAACTCTGACAAGTACGTCTTCTTCTTCAAAGTATCCTCGGCTGAAAGCCAAGAATACGGGAAATGCGGTGAGCCTTGGTGTTGTGACTATCTCTATTTCTATCACGCGGTCTATCGTTCTTAGGCGCCGGGTTTTTTCAAGAAACCCTTGGATTTCCTTTCTAAAACCTGTAAAAAAGACTCAGGGATTCGGGAATTTTAGCCGAGAGACATAATAAGGATGTTAAGATTAGCCTTTTTGGCTTAGGTAGGAACTCCTGAGGCCTGTATGAAATTAGATGATCTAGAATCTTATCGCAGAATTGTCTCGAGACTGGAAGAAATCCAGGGACTGACGGAGAGGTTTCAACCAAAACGTCCGGTTGAGGAAGGAGATCCTACACCTAAAAAGATAGAGTCTGAATTTTCACAAGAGTTGGACTCCAAAATGAAAGGAATTTTCTCTCAGGAGAATGATCCGACTCCAAAAGAACTAGGCAATATTATAGAAAGGGAATCTAATAGAAATCATTTGGATCCGAATCTGGTCAAATCCGTGATCAAGGCAGAGTCAAATTTTAAACCGAATGCTGTCTCTTCTAAAGGTGCTATCGGTCTCATGCAGCTCATGCCAGGGACAGCGGATATTTTAGGCGTAGAAAATCCTTTCGATCCGGAAGAAAATATCGCAGGTGGAACAAAATTCCTCGCGGATTTGATGAAGAAGTTCGGAAATTCTGATATGGCAATCGCAGCATACAACGCTGGACCAGGTGCAGTCCAAAAATACGAAGGAATTCCTCCTTACAAAGAAACAAAAGATTACGTTAAGAAGGTAAATCGTTTCTGGAAAGGAGAATATTAAGAAAGTTTTAATAATACTTTTTTAATTCTCCGAACAAACAAGAGGTCAATTCAGAACAGCTTGCCATTTTTTCCGGTTGGAGACAGACCTGCATTTTATCAAAATGTTTTCTGCAACCTCTTAGACAGGAGTTTTCCACCTTATACAATTGGTCTTCGGAAGTCTGAGGATATTTATTCTTAGTACATTTTGCAAGATTATCGCAATAATCCAAACAGATTTCTTTTCCTTCCCACTCCATTCCAGACTGAACCACAGTTCCTCTGGAATATTTGAAGGCGATAAATGTGCCCACGGCCAAACCCAAAACAAAAATGGGAAGATAAGGGAAAATTTTTCTAAAAGGGATTTGGCTCATCGACTCTCCAATTCGGAATCCTTATTCCGAGTAGGCTCATAAAAATATACGTATTCTTTTCCCTGAGTTGGACTCAGGAGTTCCTTCAGGGTAACATCTCTTTTCCAAACAGTTTGTGTCTGAAGAAGTTGGTATCCCGACGGAATAGGGATCTGTTCTTGGAAGAAGACCAAATATCTAGTTCCATCCACACAATTTCGATCCGCTCCAGGAACAGAGTGAATGATCTCCGCTCCAGGAAGTGCGTTTCTAAAAGTAAGTGCAGTCCAAGGATTTTCAGAAACAATACAGATATGCTTTGCTTGAGTGAATGGTCCATTCTCCGGAACCTCACTTAGGTTCACTCTAGGAAGGATAGAAAATTGGATATAAGAGAGTAAACCTGCCGCGATCACCAGGTTTAGAGCAACTGTGGAAGGAACTCCCGACCTTTCTCTTCGAATCCTTCTTCGCATTAATAAAATCAAAAGCAAGAATGCTGTGAATATCAATTCCGCCCAGATATTTTGACCCAGAAGAATTCCAAAACCCAACATTACGGCCAAGACAAAGACACTCACTCCAAAACAGAAGAAATAGTTCAAGGAAAGAAGTCTCGAGAATTGATATTCCTTTTTTCGAATAAAGAATAATCCAATTCCAAGGAAAGCCAATGGAATCAAAGGAAGAAGGTAGTAAAAATCCTTTCGATTCGGTGCCAGGTGGACTAAGCAGATAGCGAGGACTGCCCAAAGGTAGGAACTCCCGACCACTTCCCTTACTGACTTAGGCTTTTGAAATAATTTAGAATAAAATCCGTAGAAGACCGCAAGGCTGAAAGGAAAACTATAGAGTAAGAATCCAATTGGTATGATCCATTCAGACTGGTTGGCGGTGGCTGAGGAAAATTTACCCAAGTTCTCCGTGAAAAAGAAGATTTTTAAGAATTCTTTTCCCAATTCTGAATAGGAAAGAAGGACCAAGATCCAAATTACTGGAACGATTAAAGAAGAAGAATGAAAGATAATATGGGAGAGGAGTTCCTTCCAAATTCTTTTCTTGCCTGCCCATCCCCCATTTGAGTTAAGAAGAAAAATTCCAATAATGGAATAGGACCCTAAAATAATCCCACTATATACTTGGAACACAGGTCCTTTGATTAGAATTGCAATTCCGGAGAAGAGACCTCCCAGAAATAACCAGATCCGATTTTTGGAGAGCCTAAATTCTAAAATGGTGATAGCGACTAGAATGATGAAGAAGCTTAATAGGGACTCCATCATTACCAAACGAGAGAATTTAAACACTCCCAAGGTCAAAGTATAAGCAGAAGAAATTGTGAACGCTAATTTAGAACTTCCATCTGCCCTTCTAATCCCTAAGTAAATTAGAACAGAGGACCCCAAAAAAAGTAAGAAGGAAGGAAATCTTTCCGCAAAAAAGCCAATACCAAAAAGGTTATCCGAGAAAATTCCGAGCCAAAACAAAGCGGGTGGCTTGTAGAGATTTAAAACGCCTTCAAATTTAGGAAAAAGATAGGAAGAAGAGGCTAAACTTTCCCGGATTGTAGCAATATGCATCGCTTCATCCCCTTGGGTTAAGAGCGCGTTCCCTCCGGATCCAGGAAGAAGAAGGAATACGTTTAACAAAATGAGCAGAGAAACGAATATTCTATCTCTATTTAAGCTTTTTTTTAAAAACGAATTCCAACCCATATATTTGAAGAAAGTTCCCTTTTTTACGGAGCCTTGATCGGAATGGATCAAAAAATCCGCATGTAATCATTCACTTACTTATCACCACATTGTAAAAATAAACGTAACAGGCAAGAGTAAAGTGATTTAAAAAGTAAAAATGCGCTTGGCTGATTAGTCGAAGGTCGGGATACATCCCATATAGGCAGTTAGATGGTTCGAACCCCTAAAAAGAAGGTCAAAAAAACTAAGGCATCCAAAGCAGGTGCTCATAGTTCTAATAAAGGTCCTAAAAAAAGAGACCGAAAGGCAACTGAGACCGCTTTAATGAAAGCGGGGATACAAGTTTTTGCCAAAAAAGGATATGATGCAGCAACGACAAAGGATATAGCCAAGACTGCGGGAGCAAACGAAGCTCTTATCATGCGTTATTTTGGTGGGAAGAAGGGACTTTTAGAAGCAATCCTAACTAGAACCGATGATCTAGGCGATTCGACTACAAGCAAAAAAGAAGAGGATACAAAAGAACTTCATTTAGATGAGGCATTGGTCGAGTCCATTACGGAAAGATGTTCTGATTTTAAACATTATTCGGACTTTATGAAAGTTGCAGTTAGTAGGATCATCTTAGATCCAGACGTTAGTAGAATTATCCAAACGAAAATATATACCAAAGCTCTTCCGGAGATGATCCATGAGCTGGAAAAATTTAAGAAGGGAGGAGAAATTGATCCTAAAGCGGATCTGAAGTCAGTTGCATTTGGAATTTCTTCTTTAACCTTTGCCCTCGGATTTATGGCTCAGGTGGTTTATAAAATTCCTGAATCGGAAATCAAAGCTACTATTAAAGAAATGGTTCGGATCTTGCAGAAGGGCCTAAGGCCAGAATCCAAATAAAAAAGCCGAGACCAATATTAGGTCCCGGCTTTCTTCAGAAAAGTTTTACTTTTTGCTTCCGATCAAATTTAAAGCACTTCCCGCTTTAAACCATTCAATCTGCTGAGCATTGTAAGTGTGGTTTACTTGAAATTCATCCTTACTTCCATCTTTATGATGTAAAACTAAAGTAAGAGGAGTTCCTTCTTTAAAACCAGTGAGTCCGATAATATCAATCTTATCGTCTTCTTTGATCTTGTCGTAGTCCGCCTTATCTGCAAATGTCAAAGCAAGCATACCTTGTTTTTTCAGGTTTGTTTCATGAATACGAGCAAACGATTTTACAAGAACCGCTCTCACTCCTAAAAATCTAGGCTCCATAGCAGCATGTTCTCTGGAAGAACCTTCACCATAGTTCTCGTCACCAATCACTATGGTACCGATGCCTTGAGCTTTGTATTGGCGTTGGACTTTAGGAACCTCGTCGTAAGATCCATCTAATTGGTTCTTCACGCTATTGATCTTTTCGTTAAAGATGTTCGTAGCTCCGATCAAGAGGTTATTGGAGATATTATCCAAATGTCCTCTGAACTTCAACCAAGGACCTGCCATTGAAATATGGTCAGTAGTACATTTTCCTTTTACTTTAATCAGAAGGTTCAGCCCTTTCAGATCAGTACCTTCCCACTTTGTAAAAGGAGCAAGCAACTGTAAACGATTGGACTTAGGATCCACAACTACTTGCACACCAGAACCATCGGCAGCAGGAGCTTGGTAGCCGGCATCTTCTACATCGAATCCTTTCTTAGGAAGTTCATCTCCATTTGGAGGATCTAATTTTACCTTCTCCCCTTTTTCATTGGTAAGGGTATCATTATTCGGATCAAAAGTAAGATCTCCCGCAATCGCTAAAGCAGTTACAAGCTCAGGAGAGCCCACGAATGCGAATGTGTTCGGGTTTCCATCGTTTCTAGATTGGAAGTTACGATTGAAAGAGTGAACGATTGTGTTCTTCTCCTTCTTATCGGCTCCTACCCTGGACCACATCCCGATACAAGGACCGCAAGCGTTTGCAAAAACTTTCGCTCCGATCTTTTCGAAAACTTTAATAAACCCGTCTCTTTCAATCGTAAAACGAACTAACTCTGAACCAGGAGTGATCGTAAACTCAGCCTTAGGTTTTAAGGATTTTTCCGCTGCCTGATTTGCAAGAGAAGCTGCACGAGCAATATCCTCGTAAGAAGAGTTTGTGCAGGAACCGATCAAACCAACTTCTACTTTTGTTGGCCATCCGTTCTTCTTAGCTTCTTCTTTCATTTTAGAAATAGGAGTCGCCAAATCGGGAGTGAAAGGTCCGTTCAAGTGAGGTTCTAACTCAGAAAGGTTAATCTCGATCACTTGGTCGAAAAATTTATCAGGATTTGCATACACTTCAGGGTCGGCGGTAAGGTGTTCCTTCACTCCATTGGCCAAATCCGCAATATCCGCTCTATTAGTGGAGCGAAGGTATCTTTCCATAGATTCGTCATAGGCAAATGTGGAAGTAGTTGCGCCGATTTCAGCTCCCATATTGGCGATGGTCCCTTTTCCAGTGCAAGAAAGAGAAGTAGATCCTTCACCGAAGTATTCTACAATTGCTCCAGTCCCACCTTTTACAGTAAGAATTCCTGCTACTTTTAAGATAACGTCTTTTGCAGAAGTCCAACCATTCAATTTTCCGGTTAGTTTCACACCGATCAACTTCGGCCATTTGAGTTCCCAAGGAAGACCAGCCATCACGTCGCAAGCATCTGCTCCTCCGACCCCAATCGCAACCATCCCCAAACCACCTGCGTTTACAGTGTGAGAGTCAGTTCCGATCATCATTCCACCAGGAAATGCATAATTTTCTAAGACTACTTGGTGAATAATTCCAGCTCCTGGTTTCCAGAATCCAATTCCGTATTTGTTGGAAACGGAAGAAAGAAAGTCGTAAACTTCTTTGTTTTCCGTAGAAGCAGTTGCTAAGTCTGTAGAGGAACCAGTTTTCGCAGTGATCAAGTGGTCACAGTGTACTGTGGAAGGAACTGCTACCTTACTTCTACCTGCAGACATGAATTGTAATAAGGCCATCTGTGCCGTCGCGTCCTGCATGGCAACGCGATCTGGGGCAAAATCAACGTAAGATTTTCCTCTTTCGAAATTGGAGGAAGGAGTTCCTTCCCAAAGGTGTGAATAAAGAATTTTTTCGGTCAGAGTGAGAGGTCTTCCGACCACTTCTCTGGCTTTCTTAACCAGGTTCCCGAGTTTTTCATACCGGGCACGAATCATATCTATATCAAATGCCATTGTCATCTCCGATGATGGTTTCATCGTCTCTTAGGGTCGGGGTGCTTGTATAGGATTTTTCAGCCAAAAGGACAATTTTAAGAATACGGAATATCCGTTTACTATTTGATTAGATGGAAGATGGTCGAGAAGGAAAGGTCTGGAGTTCCTACCAGAAATTGGAAGAAAGAAAAGGGAAATAGCTCCCCTTCACTTAACGATTTGGATATCCACTCGTCTATTTTTTTCCTGACTTTGTCTCTTTCCCTCTGAAGAAGAAACTACTTGAGAACCTTTCGCTTCCAAAACGAAACGAGAAGCTTCTAAACCATTTCCCAATAAATAATCCCTGACCATCTCGGCCCTGAGTTGCGAAACTTTCAGATTCACCTCTTCGGTTCCTTCAGATGAAGCATGTCCAATTAAAACTGCTTTTGCATCCAAATGTTTTTTGAGAAGAAGCGTAAGCGAATCCAAAATCCTTCTTTGGGATTGAGGAATTTTTATATCATTTTTATCAAAAAGGATTGGGGAAGATTGAATTTTAGAAGCAAGCTCCGCATCTTTTCCGGAAAAATTAGCAGATTCATGCTTCTGGGAGAAAAAGCTAAAGATACTTTCCTTTTCTGAAGAAGCAGAAGTTTCCTTCTTTTCTTCCAGTTGCTTAGATTTACCTTCTTTAACTTCTTCTGTATGACTAATAGACTTCCTTCCATTATTTCGGAATGCATAATAGATCCCTATTCCAAAACCACCAAGAATAACGAGGGAAAGGACCAGAACAGGAATTCTATTCTGTTTCCTGGTCTGTCCTGCAGAAGGAGTTGGGATATAACCTCTATAAGGTTCTGAGTGTTGAGAACTCATAAGACTAATCGCTTCATCGTGAGAAGTGTATTCCTCTTGGGGAGAAGATTTGGTATGAGAAGATTTTTCAGCAGCCCATTTACGAATTTCAGTGCGAAACCACTCATCCGCTTTTGTGGTAAATTGAAAATTCTCACGGACATATTCTATCGTTTTCTTTTCGATATCAGTATAAGTATTGTTATCCTTTACGGCGTTGAGAAGTTTCTTTGCATCCGCGATTGAAATACGACCATCTTTTTTACCTGATGTAGCCTTCTCGGCTAATTCAATTAGGCCTCGGTCATATTTTTTGCCTTTTATAGTGACGTAATAATTCTGCTTCTTAGTCATATTCTCCGTCCGCAGTAAAGGCCAGCGATCGTTTCATTCGAAAAACCCTTTCTGGGGTAAATCAAATCTTAAGTTAAATTGATAGACGATCCGTGCAACAAAAGTTTTGCGAGGCCTGTATTCATTATCGAACCATCTATGACGCTTTCTTAATTCTAAATGAAGTCTGAGGAGAATAAAATCCGCAGTTTTCAAATTTCTCGCCAATATGGGCTAATTTCTGAGAGGGAGTTCCTTCCTAAAAGTACCATTAGAAGACGATCCAGTCCGATCGAAATTCCGGAACATTCTGGGATACCTCTCTCTAAAGCCTGAAGGAACTCCTCGTGAATAGGAAATACTTCCTTGCCTAACTTTCTTCGCAGCTCTTGCTCTTTTTCAAAACGAGCTCTCTGTTCTATCGGGTCCAAAAGTTCGTAAAATGCATTAGCTAATTCTATTTTTCCGAAATATAATTCGAATCTTTTTGCTACTCCGTTTTCAATTCTAGAAAGAGCAGCCAATTCCGGAGGATAATCATATACGAATTGAAATTCCGAACTGAAGTTTGGCTCTAATACATTTAAGAATATTAGAAAGAAGCAGTCTTCATATTCCATGGAATCGAAAGGAAGATTCGTTAGAGACAAATCCGCTATTTTTCTCTCCAATGAGTCCCTATCCCAGTCTATATTAGCCCAATTGGAAAGGAGTTCCTTCACTGACTTTCTTTGAAAGGGCTTCTCCGGGAGAGGAAGGCCGAGCATATGAGCGACCCATCGAATTAATTCCTCTAAAAGGTCCATTGCTTGTTGTAAATCAGTACCTATTTGATAAAATTCCAACATGAGGAATTCAGCTGTATGGTAGGAACTCCCCTTCTCTCCTGAACGAAATGTATGTGCAATCTCGTATACCTTTTCAGCTCCTAAAGATAAAGCTTGCTTGAGAGAATATTCAGGGGAAGTGATCAGATATCCCTTTTCCGTCCCAGAAGGAGATCCTACTATAAACGGATCCAAATAAGGCTCCATCCCCGGAATTTTTTTCAAAGACGGCGTATCAATCTCGAGGAATCCTTTTTCATGAAAAAAAGTTCTCGTAGCATGCAAAAATCTGGATCGAAATGACAATACTTCTAAGTTATTCAGCTTCATCTTTGAATACGAAATTGCTCAAAACGGCAAATTAATCCTTTAGAAAGGAAATTATTGTGGAGTACATCCGAAAATACAATCACTTCGAAATAAGAAAAAAGCCAAAAGCTGTAGAGATTGAACCCCTTCTTTCTGAAGTGAATGATCAAGTACTTAATGAATTAAACTCAGTTTTAGCAATGGCCTTTTATGAAACAAATCGCCATGTAAAATTAGAAATATCAAAATTCGAGACTTTACCGTTCCCAGTAATTGAAAAATTGATCAAATATGCCTTAGATCTGCGAGAAAAGAATCGAGTATTAATTCTTTCCAAACCAAGACCTCCGATCCGAAAATACATTAAAACTTTTTCTTTAGAAGAATTAATTCTGATCCTCTGACCTTCTCCTTTTTTCCGGAACATTCCAAGCATGAAAAGACAATTTCAACCCAAGATTTCCTATGAGCAAGAGTGTTCGAGAACTTAGGGAAGTTTCTTCCAAGCTACCATTATTAAATTCAACAGAACAATAAAGTACGACATTATGTTTTTCGCAAAAACTTTGAAATTCTTTCCGATGAGGGGCTATTTTTTCCAGTAGCTCTTGGATATGATCTTCTAACGGTGAACTCGCATCTCTTTTTGAGTGAATTTGCCATAAGGAAGAAGTAATCGATTTTCCAGAAATGGCAGGAACTCCCTTATTCACTGATAAATCTGGTCGGATACCCAGGGTTCTGGTTACTTCATGAACATCCAAACCAGGTTCCGAAACTGCGATAAGAGCCCAGCTCCGAGGGAAGGAAGGATTACTATATTTCATAAACTGTTAGAAACCAGACTTTTTACATTAAGAAATAAGAATTCTCCAGAAATGCCACTAAAGATAAACAGCAAACCCTTCAAAAACGCTAAACATATAGCATTTTTCGAATTTTTGTTTTTCAATCAATACATTTAAAATCTCATTTTTTGCTATGTTACAATTTTGGTGGGAATAATATGTTGTAATGAGGTTAAATTTAACATCCAATACACCTGAGGCGCTTATGAAGAATATTCTGGTAATTGAAGATGATCCGGACATCGGGAATTTAATACGAAAGTCATTAGATTCAGCTCATTACCGGACCACTATTCAAACTTCTGGCGAAGAGGGCCTTAAATATTATAAGGCCAACCACCCTGACCTCTTGATTTTAGATCTTTCCTTACCTGATATTGACGGAATGGATGTATGTCGGACCGTCCGAAGATCTGATGAGAACACTCCCATTTTTATTGTTACTGCCAGAAATGAAGAAATAGATAGAATAATGGGGCTCGAATTAGGTGCAGATGATTATATCACAAAGCCTTTCTCTGTGAGAGAATTAAAAACCAGAGTAGATGTATTCTTCCGTCGATGGGACAAAAAAGCCGGTATTAAACCCAATATTGGAAGTGGCGGAGAAATTATCAGAGGATCTTTGAAAATTGACCCTGTTCGACGCAGGGTTACATTAAAAGACCAAGTGATAAACATCTCTAGAAAAGAATTTGATATTTTGCAACTAATGGCAACTTCACCAGGCAAAGTTTTTTCGAGAGAAATGATTCTAGAAGCTGTTTGGGGAATGGAATGGGATGGGTTTGAAAGAATGATCGACTCTCACATCAAGAGAATTCGGTCCAAGTTGGAAAAAAATTCCGCACAACCTGAATGGATAGAGACAATTTGGGGAATTGGTTATAGATTTACCGATAATTACGAAGGTATTGTAATTGTAGATTAGATCTTTAATCTTCAGATAGCTGAGAATCCGTTCTTAGAAAAATTTAAGAACGGATTTGAAAGGAGTTCCTTCCCAAAGAAAATCCCTAAATTTCCTATAGTTCATAATTTTTATAAAAAAATTCACTCTCTTTGATCAATTAAAGACCTGTTTCCGATATGGAAACATCAAAAAATACCCTTCACCGTTTCTTCTCTCAGAATATATCTTTAGAAAATGTAATTAGGAAGAAACGTAAAGTCTCTACACTTCTTATACCTCCACACCTCGAGAAATATGTTCGTAAGCAAGGAATCAACCATCTACTAAGAAATGCACTTGCAAACCAACGAAGAAGTTTTCATTCGAATAAACGTATTAATTCTAATTCTATAAATACCAAATATCAGAATATCCGAGGAAGATCAAAAGAAAGGAGATATATAAAATTCAACTTCAGACCAAGACCAGAAGATTGGACTCAACTTAGAAGTCTCGCCATCAGCCACGGAGTCTCTATGTGTTATTTATTTGTGGCACTACTAGAAGAATATAAATTGAAAGGCATTTCAAAAGCAGAAAAGATTATTTGGCAAGTAAAAGCTGCAATACATGCAAACTTTGATTCGAAGGTCTTTTTCAGAGAGCTATGGATCTTTGAATGTCAATCAGCAAATTCCAACTTTAGATTTCTCGGCAAAGATGTCTCCGCGAACCAAAAATCACTTAAAAATATAGAATAGTTGCAACCAAATCAAAGACTACTTAAAAGATTTTCAGCAGTTGTCGCAAATCGCAAATCAAAGCTGGACAATCCATTTAAACTATGAGTGTATAATTCGACTCGAACAGAATTATATGAAAAAAGCAATTCCGGATGGTGGTCCATATCATTGGCAAGATTTGCTAAAATTGTTAAGACTTTAATTCCATCCAGATATTGAGGTAATTTGTATATTCTAATAATCCTTGGAACTGAATCTAACGTAGACACTTCCCAGGTTGTTGGGAGTTCCTTCCGAATTTGATCAATTGACAGCGAAACTGGAGAATTGCTCACGAAATTCTATAATTAAAGCACTTTTTTCAAGGCTTGCTTAATCTTCTCTGCATCATCAATCGCTCCGTTTGAAAGAGATCCCGCGCGGGCCATTAAATTAACAGCACCATCCATTCTCGCTTTTAGCTCTTCGATTTTGTGTAGTTGATCGTTCAAAAAGGCAAGCTTTGATTCTATTTCCATTTCCTTTCTTTCAAGAAGAAGTTTATAATTTTCTAACTCTTGAATTTTCTTACGGGTCTTTTTCGCTTCACTATCTACATCTTTTCGATAATATTTCTCTAATTCTTTCTCTGCTTGAGCATGACGATCGGCTTCCGCCTTAAATTCTCGCTTCAAATGTTTTAGAGCTTGGCGATATGCTCTATTGTATATCCTCTGTCTTTGAGTTCTTCTTATCTTAGCAATTTTAGATAATAAGTTCATGTGCCATCCCCTTTTTTACTTTGCATCGACCGGAATGGTTTTCGCTTTGATTTTCTATCCGTTTCACGGTTAGACCTAATATATCGACTTAATTATCCCTACGGTCAAATTTAAAGTCCTTAATTTTTACGATTGAATGATTTCAAGATGTAAAATTCTTGAAATTGATCAGCTATACTAACATAAAAGTATCTGGAGGGCGTTCTTATGTCTAAAGGTGATAATCTAAGCGAAGAACTCCAAATCTTAAAGGATAAGGCCAAAAAAATTACAGGTAAGGCCCGGGAGGAATACTTGGAACACGTATCTGATTTAAAGGAAAAGTTAAAGCAAGTCACTGGTGAAACGAGTGAAAAAGCCAAGCAAATCATCGATCAAACAGGAACTTATATTAAAGAAAATCCACAGAAAGCAACTTTGATCGGATTAGGAGTTGGAGTTGGGATAGGCGTTATTGTCGGAATGCTTATCGGTCGAAGAAAATAATACGGAACATCCATTGACCGCTAAAAAAACGGATTCAGAAGAAATTCCTTACGAAAAGAACGAGAAGCAGGATGGAACTTCATTTTCGAGTTTCGAACTGAAGGAACACCTGCTTGCTTTCATCAACTCAATCGCAGAATATTTCGAAACCCTTCTCCTATACGCAAAAAAAGTTGCGGTGGAAAAGATTATATTAGGCATCCAAGCTTATATATTCTTTCGAATTGCCCTTTTCTTCATAAGCTTAAGCGTATTATTCTTTCTTGCAGCCTTTTTCCTCTGTCTACAAAGACAATTTGCAGGAGATCCGTTACCTGCGGCTATGGGAACTGGAGGGCTTTGCCTTTTTATTTCTTTGCTTGGTGTTTTCGCTCTCATTCGGAAACTTAAAGCGTGAAAGTGGAAGGAACTCCCGCCCGTGAGTAAGACCAAAAACAAAGAAAATCGTATCTTCTCCCTGAATCCACTTTCCGGAGAAGACTACACCCCCTGGAAAGATCCCTCAGATATGAGCAAGGAAGAACTCCAGCTTTATTTACAGATCAAAAAACTGCAGGTTCGACTAAGTTTTGAAAGATTACAATCTTCCATTAGCTATACTGGGATGATAATTGAGGCCTTTCAAAGCCTTGGGCTTCAGGATTGGGTCCTAAAATTACTAAACCAAGAGATCGAGGATACATCCGAGTAGACTGGAGTTCCTACCACCTACTTCACCTCTCGGATCTGGATCGTCTCTACCCGGTCCGCACCAGCAATAATATCCGACAAGATTACCACTTGATCTCCATCCTTTACTCGTCCACTTGACTTCAAAGTCTCAATAGCCAGTTTAATAGTCTTCTCAGGGTCACTGGAAAAATCGATCCGATAAGGAATCACACTCCTTGTCAGCCAGAGTTTACGTCTGACCGTGGTCATATTAGTAAAAGCATAGATAAGCGGAAACCTAGGATGGAAGGAAGCTACATTCAGAGCAGTAGTTCCTCTTCTGGTAATTACAATAATTGCAGGAGACTTGATAGAATCGGAAAGCATAGCCGCAGATTTAGCCATCTCTTCCTTCTTGTTGGAAGGAACTCTTTCCAAAACGTAACCTAACCCCGGCGCCTTCTCTACCCTTTCAGAAATCTTATGAAGCATATCCACACAGCGAACTGGAAATTTTCCAGCAGCAGTCTCTCCGGATAACATGATCGCATCTGCTTCTTCAAAAACTGCGTTGGCAACATCAGTCACTTCTGCACGAGTAGGAGAAGGATTATTGATCATGGATTCTAAGAGGTGTGTTGCAACAATCACCCTTTTGCCTTTGATCGCACATTCTCGAATAATAGCACGTTGGATCAGAGGAAGCTCCTCGATCGGAAGCTCCACGCCCAGATCCCCCCGAGCAACCATCACACCATCAGCAGCTTCCACGATCTCTACCATGTTTTTCACTGCTTCTTGGTCTTCTATCTTAGCGATGATATCCGTATGACCATTATTTTCTTCTATGATCTTACGAAGCTGATGAATATCTTCAGCGGAACGAACGAATGATAGTGCGATAAAATCCACATCTTCTTCCAAACCAAAAAGAATATCCTTTTGGTCTTTCTGAGTAATAGAAGGTAAGTTTACGCGGATCCCTGGAAGATTGATATGTTTACGAGAACCTAATTTACCACCATCAACTACTTTACATTTTAAAGCAGTTTCTTGGATCTCTTCTACCACAAGGTTGATGAGGCCATTATCTACAGTGACCCTATCCCCTATCTTAAGATCTTTTACGATATCACGATAATTAACGAAAACAGATTGTTCCTCGGATTCTTCCCCAGGAATAATGTGGAATGTAAAAGATTCTCCCACTTTCAGATCCAAATGATCCACTTGCAGATCTCCAGTGCGGATCTCTGGACCTTGGGTATCCAATAAAATTGCAATTGGATGTTTTAATACATCCTTGTTCAAAGACTTAATAGCCCGGATCACTGATCTATGAAAGTCGTGATTCCCATGGGACATGTTCAATCTTGCGATATTCATCCCAGCTTCTGCAAGGGACTGGATCATTTTTTTGTCGGCGGTTGCGGGCCCGATCGTGCAGATAATTTTAGTTTTTCTGAAATTAACTAATTCATTCTTCATGTATATTCGGTTTTATTAAAATTGCTCTAATGATCCGAGCTCAGATTTTGGGAAGGGTTCTGTTTAGAAAATCTTCGAAAGAAATATAAAAATCGAACTTTTCCTGTTCAGGCATGCCCGCATTTTTCTGCTCGTCTACGATCCTCTTTGCCTTATCCAGCAATGCTTTTCCGTTCTTTTTCATGAACCTTCTGCTAATAAGGATCGGAAAAGAATACTGCTCTTCCTGATTTCTAACCATAAAGGAATGGATTTCCTTTTTTGCATTCTTTTTCAGGAAGTTGATGAGAGTATTTTCGTCCATATCTCCGCCTAAAGCCTGCAAAAGATATTCTCTATCCGGAAGTTCATCCTGACTCCATGCGTGATCTATAACATCTAGAATCGCAGAAAGATTTCTTTTTATTTCTGCCTCTTGCTCCGAGCTGAGTCCGGAACTTCTTGCAGGAGCACCCGACTCTGAATTGGCGACTACCGCTGCCGCTCTCGCCTTTGCAGTAGCCTCTGCGGTTTCTCTGTCTTTTACCCTTCTTTCTGCGAGTTTTACTTTTTCTTCCTGGGCTGCTTTCGTTCGAGCCTCTAACACTTTTTTATTCTGCTCTGAAGCAAGCCTTGCTCTGATCTCTTCCGCTTCGAATCTATGAACGACATTGTTCCCGAAAAGAGATCTGAAAAATCTGGTGATAAATGGAAGATATTTAAATAGAGAAGAATATTCCAATTTCTCAAATTGAGAACTCGCCTCTCGAGACTCCATCATGTCTCGGATATTCATTTTAGCTAAAACACGGATTTCACTGTCATTCCCCGTGGCGGCAAAAACCCTTTTTGCAGTCTCGACCGCACCATTAATACAGTCTTTATGAAGTGCAAAAACATAAAGACCCTTCTTATCTGCAAAATCAGCGCTCAGGATCATATCATGATTGACGATTAAATTTCTAACTTCTTCTTCAATTGGCTCCCCACGAAAACGAAGATAATTCAGATCCACCAATCGATTTGCTGATTTAATGTAGTCGAGTAATTCGGAAAGTTTCGCTTTCTTCTCTTCTTTTTCTTTTTTCTCCTTCTCCTCTTCTTCGAAATGGATCAGAGAGAGAAGTTCCTCAACTGCGGTCTTTTGATCGCCATAAGCTGGACTTAAAAAAGGAAGCACTTGCCCTGCAATTGAGCGAGTGTTCTGAAGATCTTGCTCCGAAAAATTGCCAAGCACCCCAATCCTTTGGAGTTCCGGAATAATTCTTTCAGTCAGATATTTTTTATAAATATCTAATCTTGCGATGATCTCGTCTTGGACATTATAATAAAAAACCGAACGATTCCCCGGACTTAAAGCATTTTCGTTTCTATAAAAGTATAGAATGCGCGAATCCACTAGTTTTTTGAGAACTGGCTTTAAATGGATATTAATCGTGGTTTGCTTCAAAACAGGAGTAACATCAAAATTATCCTGAAACAAATTCCCAATCTCGGAAGAGGCATAGGTCTCGCTTAATTTATTATTATCGATACAATCATAGATCCATTTCTGGAAACCCTCCTTTCCAGGGAACTGCCTCTTCTCCTTTACCCATCTTTGAATAGAACTGTAAGAAGTCTGATTTACTCCGTCCACATATCTGTGGCTAGAGCCTGCATCCGTTTGAGAAGGTCTGGCAAATACTGTGATCAATCTTAGAAAAGAAGCTATCCTTCCGTCAGATGAATCTCCGGTAGGATTATAATCTACCATACAGATCTTTTTTACTATAGGAGGATTATGGCGAGCACTCATCTCTTTTAGATAAGCGCTTACCCTTTCCTTGTCCAAGGTTAACTCCCTGGAAAGCTGTTCTATGCTAGGAAGAATTTTATTCGCAACGAACTTTTCAGTCCAATCGCCAATGATGAGTACAAGTTTATGAATTCCCTTATACTGGAAATCCCCTCTCGCCTCTAAAGCTTGGGTTAACTGTAAGGCCGAGTTATAATCCGCTACCTTGAGTTCCGGAGATTGGGGATCCAGCATGAGTCATCCTCTTCGACTAGAGTAGGTTTTTCCGATACATCAATTCCGCGTTTAAAATCGCGGCACCGGCAGCCCCACGGACCGTATTATGACTTAGGACAACATATTTCCAATCTAAAATCGGATCCGGTCTGAGTCTTCCTACTACGGTGGTCATTCCTCTACCTGTTTCCAGATCTAGGCGAGGCTGAGGCCTGTCTTCTTCTTGACGATAAAGAATCGGAAAATCCGGAGCGAGAGGCAACTTTAATTCTTGAGGCTCGCCTTTAAAAGAAGACCAGGCTTCTAAAATTTCGGATTCACTAGGCTTCTTCTTGAATTTGACGGAAACACAAACTGTATGCCCATCAAAAACAGGAACTCGATTGCAATGAGCGGAAATTTTAAAATCCGCATTCACAATTTTTCCACCTTCAGTCCTTCCAAGGCATTTCAGAGGTTCTATCTCTGCCTTATCTTCTTCTCCGCCGATAAAAGGTACTACGTTCCCCAGAATGTCCATGGTAGGAACTCCTGGATAACCTGCCCCAGAGATTGCCTGCATAGAGAATAACATAACGGACTCTATACCGAACTTTTCGTAGAGAGGTTTAAGAGAGATGGTTACTCCCATGATCGTACAATTTGAGTTAGTCACGATCTTACCTGGAGTTTTTTGGCCTGAGAGCACATCCAAATGGTTTGCATTCACTTCCGCAGAGAGAAGAGGAACATTCTCCACCATTCTATGATTTTTAGAATTCGAAATAATATGGATACCAGATTCAGCAAAAGAAGTTTCCACCTCTCCTGCAACGGAAGCATCCAAACCGGAAAACGCAAGCTTCACGCCTGGCGTGACCTTAGGATCCGGTAATGTGATAATTATGTCACGAGCGTATTTAGGAATATCGCCGGAAATTTTCCAACGCTTCTTCATAACATCCGCATATGTTTTGCCTGCGCTATTTTCAGATGCACATAAATGTGTTACCTGAAAATAAGGATGGTTTTCCAAAAGTTGGATGAACCTTTGCCCGACAGAGCCAGTGGCTCCCAAAACAGCTACGTTAATTTTGCTCATAGAACTTATTTACCGCTCTCAGACTGAAAGTCTGCATTTCATTGTTTTTCTCTATTTTTTTCTAAGACCATGGACTGTCATTCGACAAATTTAGATATGAGCGAAGCATACTTAGAATTCATCTTATGAGTACCTTCAAACGTAAGATGGTGGAAATCCCAAAAATCGGTCGAAGGCAGTTCCCTGCTTAGATCCACAAAATTATCCCCACCGCCGCTAATCTCTTTCAGATAAGACAGATGCTCTTTGTACCATTCCGAATCTCCATACCAAGAAAGACTGATTGGATTTTCCGGATTGTTTATTAAGAGAAATGGCAAATCCTTCTCTTTAAAAAAAGAAAGTAACTTCTTCATATAACGAAAATGAAGAATAGGTCGGAACTTTTCTTTTGCGATCTTCTTCTTAGAGTCCGCCAACACCTGAATGTACTGTAATCCGGGTCTTTTTTTTAGATCTGTAAGTAGTCGAAAGTAAAAATATTCTTCGTATTCCTTATCGGACATCCCTAGAAAGCGTAGGTCTTCGGTCCTTTCCTCACGCACCGGCCTTTTGTCCAAAAGAGAAAGATCATCTTCTTTTCCGAAAATCTGCTGGAGCCGTATTCCGAGAACATCCCGAGCCCAATCTTTATGCTCGGGTCCCGCAAAATAAGGGATCCAAGTATTAGAAACTTCTGCGCGGATCCAGTTCTCCTTCTCTGCTTGTTCCAAAAATTTAGGATCTAAAATAATTTTTTTCCAACCGGGGCTCGTAAACTCTATAGTTTGTTTAATTGAATGAGAAGAATTTTCAAAGTTAAGGATCAGTTTTCCATCCGTAAGAACTTCTTCCACTACCTGGATATAAAAACCTTTTCGAGCCATATAAGGTTTAGGCTGAAACGAAAATACTTTTCCAGTCCATCCTCTAAATGTCACCTTCTCAGGAATGTCCACACCGTTATACTCTCTGAAGCTAGTGTTCCTACCAAATCGATGTTCATAAAGAGAAGAAGAAATTTTCCAATAAATTTCCTTATAACGATAAGAGGCAAAGATAGAAGCAGCTAAATATTCTGCACTTTTCTCCAATCCGATCAAATCCCAAAACTCTAAGAGGCTTTCCCATGGAAAAATGATCTTAGATTGAGGAGCGTCCCTAAAATCCAGAGCATCTAGGATCAGTTTGGATTCTTCTGCAGTTTCGTTCTTACCGTTCTTAGGATCCAAAACATAGGTCCTATACAATCTCCAATCTACGAAGTTCACAGGATATACAACAAGATCCGGAGACAAACTTAAGAATTGGTCCTTCATCAAATACGCATCCATAGGAGGCATACCCGCATAAGACAAAAAGATCACATCCAAATCTTTCCCAGTGATCTTACGAAGCTTTTCTTCTAAGTCTTTAGGATTAATAGAATAACCCGTAACGCTGGAACCAATAACTAAAACGCGGAATTTCTGCTTCGAAACTTTTTCGAAAGTTTTAAACTCATGTAAAAAATTATAAAAATAATCCGCTCCCCAGGAAGATTCGTTAGGCAAGAGCCAAAACGAATATCGGAACAAGAAGAAGTCCAAAAAAAATACTGAGATAACAACTGAAAATAAAATCGTTAACTTGGAACGGGACACAGCTCCATAAACTGAAAGTAATTGTCTCTTTGTCCAGAAATTGTTTCGTTTTCTACTTTACCTAGGATGAGGCATTAGCCAGGATTCCTAAGTGGTTTGGCTCTGGACTTCTATAATTATTTTCCTGGCCTCACTTATATTCTCCCTATTTACTGCTCCTAAAGAAATTTTCTGGAACGTGGAAGCTCTGTATCTTCCTTCCGTGCTAATCGACGTGCTGCGGGATGGGGGTTCACTAAGGACTTGGTCATTCGCTCCCACACCTTATTTTTTTCCGGACCTGCCGATCATTTTTATATTCGGATATCTCACGGAGAATGTTTTCAAGACCTTAACGCTCTACGCGATCTTTCAAAACTCTCTACTCGCATATCTTCTAGGAAAATTTATCCGCGCAATGGAGCCAAAAATGCCCAGGCCCCAAAGTTACGTATTCGGACTACTCACACTTTCTTTCCTATTTCTAATTTCTGAAAAATTTCCATTATTGTACTTTTTATATTTTCCTTCCGTGCACATCAGTGCCTTCCTCACAAGTCTTTGGATCTGGCCTTATTTAAAAAGAGAGAAGGTCCCGAAATATTCAATCTTCCCACTGCTTTCCTTACTCACAGTTTCGGATAGGATCTTAATTCTAGAATTATATCTGCCCACTTTGCTTGCTTGGGCGAGAAGATACGGTCGTTGGGGAATTTCTTTCCCTCTAATCTCCATCCGATTTTTTGCCACAGGCTTAATCGGGCTCGGACTTCATTCATTCATAAAAATATTTTTGGCGATCAACTCACCCAATAAACTTTCCACACTCGAATCGATCTCTCATTGGTGGACAGATTTTCTCACTGCAATATTAACCCTAAATCTTTCAGGGATCTTTCTCGCATTGGCGATCTTGGGCGGAATTTTATGCCTAAGAAAAGGAAAAGAATCCGGGCATAGTTACGGATTTTTAGGATATTTTCAACTTAGTCTTTGTATATTACCGCCCTTACTCGGGCTGTACTCGGGCCAAAATTCACTAAAATACAGCCTACCTGCAATCGTGATGGTTCCTGTATTATTTGGGATTTTACCATCTGTCAAAAATCAAAAATATCTAAGTCATTCTAGAAATTTCGCATTTTTAGGGCTCATACTTGGACTTGGGATATTTGCGACATTTGGAGAAGGAGGGGCACAGTTCAGAGATCCGAGAGAATCCATAAGGCCACCCGAAACCATCTGCGTAGACGAATGGAAAGAAAGAGATTCATTCGTATTCGTACTGTCAGAACCACGCAAAGCCAGACGAATACTCACATATTCCGAAAAAAGAATCCTGGCTTACCCGATAGATTTCAGCACATTAGAGGGATCATATTCAGTTTCCAATAAAGAATGGTTCCTATTCCCGCCAGAAGGCCCGATCGCAATATTGCCGGAAGGACTAGGAGAATCCAGAATCAAATCGTTCTATGGAGAACCATCCAGAGTTTTAGAATGCGGATCAGGAAATGGAAAAATTTGGGTCTACGACGAAACTGAAAAGATAAGAGACTATCTGCAAAGACCGGTTCAAAAAACAAAATAAATAAACGGTTGAGACTCGGAAGAGAGCACCGCACCTAATAAAAGCCCAATACCTACCAAAACTCCGAAGACTACAGGATGTAAGCCTTCATAAAATTTACGAAAAAACCCATCTTTTTCATCACGATTTCCAATCCAGGTTGCTACAAAAAATAGAAAGAATGCGATAAAGAGGATACGCAAAGAAGAAAGCGCGGGATCCGCGCCGTTCGAAAACATAAAAAGTTTTTCGAAAACAATCCCTGTAGTCTTCCAATTCGGAGATCTAAAAAATACCCAACAAAGAACCACGCATAAGATCACAAAGATCCTATAAGAAAACCTTCCTAAAATACCGGATTTTCTTTCCGAGGAGAAGAAACCAGGCCAGAATTTTTTCCCCATTCTCTCCAATCCTAAGAAAATACCGTGAAATCCGCCCCAGACTACGAAATTCCAACTGGCCCCATGCCATAAACCACCCAGAAGCATGGTTAAAAATAAATTCACGTAAGTCCTTAGTTCTGATTTACGATTACCGCCCAAAGGAATGTATAAATAGTTCCTAAGCCAGGAAGAAAGAGAGATATGCCATCTTCTCCAAAAATCGGAAAACCCGGAAGCGAGGTAAGGCATCCTAAAGTTCTCAGTCAGTTTGAAACCTAAAAGAAGAGCACACCCCAAAGCAATATCAGTATAACCGCTAAAATCGCAATAGATCTGAATAGAATATGCAAAAACTGCTGCCCAGGCATAGGCACTCGAAAACTCTAATGGAGAGCGATAAAAAGAATCCGGCAAAATCGAAAGTTGATCCGCAATCACTGCCTTCTTCCATATACCAGTCAGAACAAAAACAAGGCCCTCCCTAAGAGGGAGTTCCTTCCATACAACCCATGTCTTAAGTTGGGGTAAAAAAGTCTTTGCTGGCACGATGGGCCCAGCAACCAGCTGTGGAAAAAAAGAGAGGAAGAGTGCATAGTTCCAAAAATTTTTCTCCGGCAAAATTTCCTTTCGGAACACATCGATTGTATAACTAAGCGACTGAAAAGTGTAAAAAGAGATACCAACAGGGAGCACAATGCGCCATACAGGAAGACTTAAATTTAGCCCAAATGCCGCAAATACGGCATTTCCAGACTGCATAAAGAAAATGAAATATTTGAAAAAAGCCAAAACTCCCAGATTCAAAACAAGAGAGATAGAAAGTAAGATCGCCCGAGATCTACCTTCCTTTTTGTCCATGATTCTACCAATCCAATAATCCAGGATAGTAGTGCCAAAAAGAAGAATCCCAAATTTCGGATTCCAAGACATATAGAAGAAATAGCTTCCAATCAGCAGAAAAGGCCTTGGAATCCATTCAGGAAGGAATTTCAGTCTAGGAAGAACCCATCTCAGCCCAAATATAATCAAAAAAAAGAGAAGAAATAAAGGAGTAGTAAAATTCATTTACCTAATTTTAAGCATAAATAGAAATCAAGAGGGGAGAGTTTATTTATAATCTCTTTTTAGATTATTTTTAATCATTTCTATGAACAATTATAAGCTCTTCAAATAGTCCACTTACAGCGAACCCCGCAATTTGGGCAATCAGCGGTAATTTCCGCCTTAACACGCTTCCCTTTGGGGGTTTCCACCTTCCCGATAGCCACAAATTCGAAGTTCACTCCCTCTGGAACATAGTGTCCGCCACCATATTTCGCGGAACCTTCGATTAAATTTGAGCAGGCATGGCATTTTACCCTTAATTTGATTACTTCGGCCATTGGAAGAGCATCTATGAACCTGCTTCCTTTCGCAAGAATAAAGCAATATACGCCTGCCAAAACCTCATGGGGATGTAAATTTGATACACATGACTTTATGACATATATTTAGCTGCTTTTTAATTCATTCCGATCGTCGAAGGGCGCCCCGTTAGCCCCGTCCTATCAGGCCTCCACTTGTAAGGAAGAATGGCAGGAACTCCTTGGCTATTGCCCAGTGACGGTCATTTTAGCCAAAAGGGGCCACATGCGCGCTCTATGGGAATGCCCCGCCGCTTGTGACTTAATGGAAGTTGGCGAATATTTGACCAAAAATGTAAATCTGCGACCTTTTTAGAGCGGAAGCCCGCGAGATTTCTATACAAACAGGCCCCCAACCCTTACACATTCAGCCCTTCGCTTCCATAATAATTGGACTTAAACGCTCATTTTTGGGCATCATTATCCATGATCGATTGAGCGAACAGGCGCCTATCCAGCAATAAACTGGCGACCATCCGACACCTCTAAAACTGTATTTCGCAGGCAAATCGGACGTTTTCCATAAACAGACTCCTGCCCTGTTTTACGCAATTTCGCCCATGCCGAACGGCGCAAAGGATCCAAATCCTCACCGGCAAATCCAGATTCTTGCTGCTTATGATTAGGCACTTATGTAAAAGCCAAAGAACGGGCGCTGAACGTCGATTTTTGGGCAGAGATCGCCCATTTCCATATGCATGCGCCGGCATTCGGGCATTTAATAGCAAATACTGCCCTTTTATGGAATATGGATTTTGACCCTGTGCTACGCACAGGGAGATTTTTAAAATTTAGGCTCTTTTGCGAGCGGGGGCTTGTTTTTTGGCAGGAGTAGATTTTTTGGGGGCTAGTAACTTCTTCTTATCCTTTTTTGATTCGATAGCACTCGAATCGAAGTTCACATCCAATCCCATTTTCTTATTTCGTTTCACCATATATACGAAATGTCTAACATACTGAGCGTAAGGCTCAGGCACAGATTTAGGATCGAAGTCTAAAGGATTTTCTAGAAGAGAGCGAACGACCGCTTGGTTTAGATCTTCTTTGCTAGTGACCATGAGAGTTTCTAATCTGCGAAGAATTTCGTGATCGTTCACCTCGCTAGTGACTTTCTTCATCGCATTCAGAAGCCTCTGAAAAGAGGTTCGTTTGATCTTCACGGCCATATTTGTTAAGTTAGAATTTCTGGGGTCGGACGACCAGAAGAAAATTTATGCGAGTCTTGTCCGGCCTTAGATGATACCTTTTTGAGTGATGATTGCATTTCTTGGTTTAGGCTCCAGGCTTCCAGTTTCACTGCAGAGAATCCCCCTGCTACCTGATACCCAACACTCGGTCCAGACTTCCCTATTTCTTCCCCTTGGCTTAGGTTAGCTCTGGAGAAGAGCGAGTTTTCATAGAATTTCCCATAAGCCTGGACAAGACCCTGTATTTGGTCGAATTCAGAGCTAAATCCCCCTCTTGCTGCATTCTCAGTAGTTTTCCCTAAAATCCAGCCAATCATGGAAGGAACACCTGCCCCTAAGAGCAGATTTCTTTGATTTTCAGCGGAACAGGCCAACTCTGTAACGGCCCCTTCCCCATTTAAATAGAGAGAAAATACAGGCGCACATACAGTTGAAAAACTAGCGTAAACGACTCCTCTGATCAGAAGGGAATCCTGGCCCCAAGTCTGACTCTTGGTTTCAGCCCTTGGTAGGAACTCCTGACGAATCCCTTGTTCGGTTTTTAAATTCGGTAAAAGAACATTTAGCCCAAGAGGACAGTTTTGTGAGAAGATTGGAGATACTGAAAAAATTCCAGAAGTCGATTTTTGATTTTGGACTCCAAGTTCGGAATTAGAGTCTTTTCTTTTTTCTGCTTTTTGGTCTGCAGAAATTTTTGCAACCCTGGTAGGAATAATATCATCTGTTAGAAGAGAATCTAGATCCGGAAAGTCGGATAATCTTTCTTCCTCGGAATAAGAAATCCCCTCAGCGAGAACTTGATCTACCTCTTCTTGGTAGATTGATTTTAGTTCTTCCGAAATTGACTCTTCTGCCTCGGACATATTTTGAGAAGAAGGATCCAGATCGGAAACCTCTCCTGCAATTGCAGAGCTCGAGCCCAAAGCCAGAGAGGCGATAAGCAAAAACTGTGCCAAAATATTATGTCTCATTCGAAAAAACATGACAGTATAGCCCATTTTTAACCATTTTTGAAGGAAATGGAAGCTTTTTTTACCATTTTTCTAGGAAATTAGGCGGTCTTTCTGAACAGTCTCTTGGCTCGGAGCTTCCATTCCCAAAGCACAATTTCTTGCTCTTTGTTCTCTGCTCGGTCCTGTTCTTTTTCCAAAAGTGCGTAGACCATGCTCGCGATATCTTTTGAGAAACCTTTGTCTAATTCTGCTTCGAATTCTTTTTCTTTTGTTTCTAAAATTAAGCCGGCGAGTCGGAAGCCTTCATCTAAATTTTTTAATTTAGGCGCCCAGCCTTTTAGCTCTTCTTTATTATCATCATTTCGAATCATCACATCTAAGAAGGTTCGGATGAATGCGACCTCTTCAGACTTTAATGTGAATTCCAAAAGTAGCTGTTTTACTTTTTCCAATTCCATTTTTCGGAGATGTATCCTGGCCAAGAAAACTGGGTTCTTGGAGTGCATGTTTAAGTTGCCCTTCTCCAATAAATCCGTGGCTCGGACCTTATTAAAATCCACGACCTTGGATTCTTCTCTTAAACTTTTTTCCAGCTCTTCTTTTCCAGGAGATGGCTTTTCCCCCACTGCCCCGATTTTTTGGGCTACCTTTCTTTTGATGATTAGCATGTTTAAGGATGGGAATCTGATTTTCAGAGCTACCAATTCCTGGCGAGGAAACTCTTCGTCCAAAACCAGATGGTGCATTTCCACTCCCTCTTCTCTCGCCCTGAGCAAGCTGTCGACTCGGTCATAATGATAGATAATTACTGGTAAAATATCGCACTCGCTTCCGCTGTTTAAGAAGATAGTTCGAACTTCATTTCCGGAAGTAGAATGCTGGTAAGGGATCACAAGTTTTCCTTGTTTTACGTTTACGAAACTCAACTCCCCTAGCCTAAAATGGGATAGGTCAAAATCCTCCCCCAAAAATGCGATCCTCGGAACCGGAACCACGATCGATTGGTTTCTGGCTCCTTTCGGGACCTCTGGCCCCCTGGAGGTAAAAACTACATATGACATTTTTCCTAGGCGGACTTTTACCAAATATCCTGCCGGAGTTTTTCTTTCTTCGTATAAGGAATCTAATTCCAAAATTCTAACCCAAACCCAGGTTTTTTAATTTATATTGCAATGAGCCCCTGGAAATTCCCAGTGCCTTTGCCATTCGTATTTGGTTGCCGCCGAACAATTTATCTGCCAAAAGAATTTTTTGGCGTTCCACGGCTTCCACAGCTTTTCGCAAATCAAGATCCTCAGGATCCGGAAGAGAAATCCCTTTTGAAACTTCTTTTTTGAGGTCTGAATTTCGGATCTCTCCCGAGCCGGAATTTAAAACTGCTTCTTCGATCGCATTCCGAAGGTCCTCTAAATTTTGGCAGGAATTTCCTCCTACCAAAGACTCGATCGCTTCCTCAGAAAGCGCCAAATCTGGACGACCATGCAACACGCAGACCTCTTGGAAAATCGGCCGGATAGCCGCTATTTTATCCAATTTTGTCCAGTCTTTCCAGGCAGGTAATTCTAACTTATTTTCGGCCAAAAGAGAACGAAAATATAAAAACTCTTCTATTGATTTTTTGCCTGAGTTTTCTAAAAAAATAAGACGGGATTTTCCTGACTTTCGCTGAGAATATTCGAACAAGATTCTTTGCTGAGCCATAGAATAGTTTTCAGAATTTTCTAAAATTAGAGTCCCAGATTCGGCCATTTTCTCCCAATCAATTAAGGCCTTTTCTAACTTGGACGCTTGTTCTGGGAGGATCGAAACAGTTAAGATTGGCCTGCCAGGGAACTCCCTTTTTTGGATCCATTTTGCTAAGGTTTTTTTCCCGGAAGAAGCTGGACCTGAAATACAAATGTTTCCAGAATCTTTGAATTTTTCGAGCTGGGAATTTTTACCATTTCCCAATCTGAAAATCAATTCCCCCAAGGGATCTGGGCTCACGTCCTCGGAAAGTTTATAAATTAGAGAAGGTTCCGATTCTTTTTTCAAAAGTCGGGCCACTTTCTGGCAGAGCAAATGTAAGATTAAAATTTGTCTTTCTTCCGCTTCGTCTGGAAGTTCTATCAGGAAAAATCCAAACATTTTTCCATCCAACAAAACCGGAGATAATAAGCATCCCCGGGAATCATCTCGGAAAAGCTCCACTTCTTCTGATCTATGCAAAAAGAACGGAGATTTACTTCCTTCCAAACGAGTTCTGATTTGGGAGCCCCTGGTTAAGAAAGGATAGAAGAACCCATCTTCTCCATATCCCCAGGAACCAACCTCTTCCAAAGAAGAAGGGTCCGATTCGGAAATTAAAGTAGCCAGTCCCGCCAAGCCATCGATTAATCTTAAACATTCCGGAAATGCAAGAGGCAATAAAATCCTAAGTTCTTTAGGATTTGGATTCCCCCAAATAAATTCTTCCGGAGCGGATAGCATAGAAGGGAAAATGTTTAAAATTAAGCATGGTGTCAACCATGTACCCGTACTTTGTTTGCAATGTCGGACGTCCGACATTCGAGTCTGATTTTTCTGCAATTTTTTGGAAATTTAAGAATTAGTTTGAATGCATCTCCCCTTCTTCTTACATGGAAATATAGTGTTGGCTTCGGTCCCGAAGTTGACTTTTTAATTTTTATTTTTGTTTAAATTCCCCTCTTTATTCTCTCGATTTCTGACAGAAGATATAAGGACGGGATGTCGGACATCCGACAATTGAGATACAAGGGAACAGAATGATTGTAGTATCCATCGCAAACCAAAAGGGAGGAGAAGGTAAAACCACTACCTCCCTGAATTTAGCTTGGGGTCTCGCCAGGAGAGGTAAAAAAACTCTACTGATCGATATAGATCCTCAGGCAAATTCTACAGGGATTTTTTTGAATCCGGAAGGGTTAGAAAAATCCATGCATAATATTTTCCAATCCAAAGCGAAAATTAGAGAAGTTATGGTTAAGACAGAAGTGGAGAATTTAAACATTGCTCCTTCTCGATTGACCCTCGCAGAAGCGGAAACAATTGCAGCAATTGTGGACGCACCTTATATCTTGAGAGATGCTCTTGCCGATCTAGAAAAGGAAATAGATTTTTGTGTAATCGATTGCCCTCCGAGTCTTTCCATTTTCACAATCAACGCGCTTGTTGCTTCCAACTATGTAATCATTCCTTTGCAGGCGGAAAAATTTTCCGTGGATGGAATCCTTGGTCTTCAGCAAACAATCACTAGCATTAAAAAAAGGATTAACCCTAGCTTGGAAATCATGGGGGCATTGGTTACACAACTAAAGCCTCAGACACTTCTAACTAAAACGATCATCCCTGTTTTAACTAAATATTTCAAAATTTTTGATAATAGCATCTCAGACGGAGTGGCGGTGGGAGAGTCCCACCTGGCAAGAAAGTCCGTCTACGAATATAATAAATCCAGCCGCCAAGCCCAGGAATACGAAGGCTTTATTGAGGAATTTTTGAATGAGCTCAAAAAGTAAAAGACTAGGCTCTCTCGCAGATGTTTTTCAGGCGGAAAAATTAGAAGGCACGATCCGTAAAATTCGCCTAGATAAGATCCGTCCTTCTGAAAGCCAACCCCGACAAGAGAGAAAAAAAGGCGTAGAAGAACTTGCCCAGAGTTTGGACAAAGACGGGCTTCTTCAGCCCATCCTGGTTACCAAAAAAGCGGATGAAGAATTTTATACGATCATCGCCGGAGAGAGAAGATTCCACGCGGCTAGCCTTCTCAAATGGCCAGAAGTTGAGTGTAAAATTTTAGACAAGGACGCAAAAGAAACTTTCCGCCTAGCAATCATAGAGAACCTACAAAGAGAAAATTTATCCCCCTACGAAGAGATAGAGGCAATGACTCATCTCAAATCCTCCTTCTCTTATACTGACTTGGAGTTAGGAAACTTATTCGGGAAAAGTAGAAGTTATATGACCGAACTTTTGGGAATTTCTTCTCTCTCTAAAGAAGACCTGAAGGTATGCAAAGACGCAGGAATAGAATCCAAAAACCTTTTGGTGCAAGCAGCATCTGCAGCTAAAAAAGGGACTCTGAAAGATTTTCTAGAAAAATTCAATTCAGGCGAATTGAAAACAGTAAAAGACGCAAAAACTTTTAACAGAGCAGAAGAAGGCGGATTATTTTCCCCTGCTCAGATTGGAACTAAGGTTGGATCCGAAAAACCTGTAATTTCCCCCTCCCCTTATAAGATCGTAAAAAAAGGGACAAGCGTTATCATCTCCACCGAAGACGAAGATTTTCTTTCGGAGCTTCACAAATTCGTCAAAAAAGAAATTTCCAAAAAATTCGGAAAATAAAACCCCAAGGCCAAACAAAATCAATTAACATCTGTTGTTAAGCGAAATGATGTAGTACAAACATGTACTTAGCAAAAGATTTTATAAGACTTGGGCTGAAAAAAACGGGAATGAGTTGACGGAGCAGAAAAAAGCCCCAATATGTGACATAATATTCTAAACGGAAATGTAGTACTTTCTCCCAACCCGGAAGAGAGAAGGAAGAAACATTGCCGTCGGTCTGAGATAAAAAAACTCCCCTGGTTTGCCCAGGGGCCGGACCTTCCCGAAGGAATGTTGTTGGATGAGACATAAGTAACCTTATGTCGGATAAATGTCAACTACCTTCGAACCTTTTTGCTTAAAATTAATTTTTTTGCCTCCGGGGCAAAAGAGGATCCAAGGTATGGGCGAGCATTTTCCATATATAAAATTCCTCTCGGACATCATCGATTCCGGGGTTTGGGCCACTTTATCCCCAGCCGCCAAGACTCTATATCTCGTCCTGCTTAAATTTAGTGACCAGACCTTTAAGCCAGTCTGGCCTAGCAACGAAAGCTTGATTCGACTCACCGGCTTAAAGACTAAAAAATCTATCAACGAAGGAAAGAAAGACCTAGTAAGAGCGGGTCTTCTACAATTTGTCCCAGGGACCGGGCATAAGAACTCTACTTATTATTTTTGCTTCAACTATCCCGGTTCCAGAATTCCACCCCAGGGGGTTATTTTTGGAAACCCCAGAGGGGTGCCGGAATCGACCCCAGGGGTGTTGGCGGGTAGCCCGGAGGGGGGTCAATCTGGAAACCCAAACAATATAAATATAACCATCCATAATACCCAAAACCAAAAACCTAGTTCTGAAAAGAAAGAATTGAGTTTAGATTCTTTAAGAGAACGCTACGGAGATAGCATTTTGTCCGAATCGATGGAAATTGCGAAGGCACAAGGGTTAGGAGATAATTTAAATTATATTCGAGGAATTTGCAAAAATCTGTCCGGAAACAGACGGCCGAATTTTGAGCATACCTCCCCCGTCCAGTCTCAATCCACAAACCATTCTTTAGGAAAAGAAGCTTCCTGGATTGGATTTCTAGAATGGTGCAAGGGGAATCTTTCTAGAAGCAGCGTTGAAGTATTGGAGAAAATTCAGGTGGAACCGGATGGTAAGACTCTTTTAGTAAAGGATCCGCTTCCTGAGACACTTAGGATGATCATTACAAAGTACTTCACAGACAAAATCCACCCCTCGATACTGGTTATATTTTCTGCCAAAGCCGAAGAAAACCGGGTACATGTTTAAAAGGATCACGTTAAAGCTCTTATGAATGAAGAATCCATCCGGATCAGCCATCCTCGACAAGTTAAAGTAAACGAAATTAAGACCAAAGGTACGTTCGAATTTAAGGAAGGAGGACTTCGTTCTTATTCCGAACAATTGGACCATCCTGGTGTTGGGGTTTTAACCTTAGTTTTAAATCCAGGTTCTAGTTTTAATCAGATCAAATTACATCAGTCGGAACAATCCGGCACATTCTTTCCTGACTCTTTTAAATTCGAAATTTCTCTAGATGGAAAAGTTTGGGAGCCGATTCTGCAAGAAACTGGTTTCAGAAGATTGAATAAAAAAGTGGGACAGTGGAACTTTTCGTTGGTCCGCGCTAACTTTCTAAAATTGGTCAGTAAGGTTTCTGAAAAAGAAGGAGCCAAATTTAAAGTTTCTATCGGTGCCTTAGAAGTTGGTATTTCCGGAGTCACTAAATTGGAAGTGAGTTCCGAAAAAGATAGATTTTGGGTAAAAGAAAATCTAATCGATGAAAGACCTGATTACGGCTGGTCTTCTGTGGAATCCAATCAGCCGAAGGAAGAATTTTTCCTAATGGATCTTGGCTCTATAAGTAGAGTGAATGAGCTAAGAGTTCTTTCGCCGAAGGACGGTCACTTACCTTTCCCGGAAACTTTTACAGTATATTATAGCGAAGATGATCTGACTTGGAACCAGCTTTTAGAAGAGAACCAATTCTTATCCGAATTGGGGACTTGGTACCAATGGAGATTTTTACCTACGAATATTCGCTTTTTGAAATTCGTCTCTCGTCCTCGTAAGATCCAAAATAAAGAAAAATATTCTACGAGCATTGTAGAGGTGGAATTATATGCGGCTCCATACTTGAGCGAGCTGACTCATAAACCTACCGCGGAGCCTCTCCCCTACGCTACTGTTCTTAGATCCGGCTTGGTTCGGCTCGCAATTGACGGAGAAACTTCTGAAGGTGCCGCAGTTCAGGCAAATGATAGAAGGTTGAGGGATGGATCTACCGAATACAAAGGTATCGTAGAGCTTGCTTCCGATGGAGAAGAGAAAGAAGGTGTTGTTGTTCAAGGGAATGACAGAAGATTAAAACATTCTACTGAGGCCTCTTATGGCTTGGTGCGCTTAGCTGCGAACGGCGAAAATCGGGCAGATAGGGTCGTGCAAGGAAATGATGATCGTTTAAAACCTTCTTCTACCCAAAGTTTTGGTATCGTAGAACTTGCGGAGAACGGTGAAACCAAAGAAGGCACTGTTGTTCAAGGAAATGACGATCGTTTGAAACATGCAACGAACCAAAAATTTGGTTTGGTGCAATTGGCTCCACCTGGAGATGCAAGTCCTGGAAAAGTGGTTACTTCCGATGATCCAAGACTTAGGCATGCTACTACAGAGAGTACGGGTATTTTAAGATTTGCTTCCAATGGAGAAGAGTCTGCAGATGCTGCGGTCCAGGGGAATGATAAAAGATTAAAAATTTCTACTCCTCAGTCTTATGGGATCGTGAAGCTTGCTCGTTCAGGAGAAGCAAAAGAAGGCGCAGTTGTCCAGGGTGATGACGAAAGGCTGCGTAACGCTAGCACGGAGTATCCTGGTATCGTAACTGTTGCGCCAAAAGGAAAATCCATCCCTGGCCATGTGGTTTCTTCTGATGATCCTAGATTGTCGGATGCAAGACAACCTCTTCCCCATACTCATGATTACGCTCCTAAAGAGCATGATTTCAGTTCTCATACTGGATATTTAAGATTGAAAGGTTCTGTAGAAGCGCCTTATGCAAACATCTCCCCTCCTCCTGAAAATGCAGGACTTGCGTATGCAAGGAATGAGAGTGAAAAAGGAGCGGGTATCGTAGGATCCGGTAGATTCTCCGGGATCTTAGGCTTCGGAGAAAAATTCGGAGTTCGTGGCGATAGCGCTTCCGGAGAAAAAGAATCCGCAGGTATTTTAGGTCTTGCTAAAAGAGGATTTGGTGGATGGTTCCATTCTAGATCCGGCCATGCTTTGTATGCGAGTGGAAAAGGGATCCCAAGTCTGAACGAAACAGGTTCTGGTAAAGCGATCTTGGCAGAAGGTGATTCTGATTTTCATGGAACAGTATATCTCCAAACCGGAAAAGGTACAGATTGTATCGCTAAATTTTTCCAGGTTCAGTCTTCCGATGTGATTGCGGAAGGAGATCTTCTCGCAATGGGAGAAGATGGAAAACTTCATAAATCCAGACAGCCGAATGCTACGAATATCGTAGGTGTCGCTGTGAAATCAGCGGCTTTAGTTTTGGGAGACAAACCTCAGGCAGAAGGACAATGGCTGGTTGCAATTGCGGGAGTGGTCCTTGCAAATGTAGAAGCTCAATCTTATCCTGTACAACCCGGAGACCTATTATGTTCTGGTCTTACCGGAGGCCATGCGGTCAGAGTTGCTCCTGAAAATTTAAAACCTGGAGCACTCGTAGCGAAATCTCTGGGCTTACAAAGAAACGGCAGAGGACCAATCCAAGTCCTACTCTGCTGTAGTTGAAAGATTCCCTGCATTGTTGCGGGGAAAGGTTAGAATGAAAAAGATATTAGAAATTTATAAAACGGCAAAAACGCCGGTGTACTCTTTCGAGTTTTTCCCTCCAAAAACTCCGGAAGGAGAAGTGAAATTATTCGAAGCTGTGGAAGAATTGTCCAAAGTGGACCCAGGTTATATAACTGTAACCTATGGAGCTGGGGGTTCTACTCGGGACAAGACGATCCGCATTACTTCTGAGTTGGCCAAAAAATTTTCACTTCCTGCGGCAGCTCATTTTACCTGCGTTGGCGGAAATAAAGATGAGATCAAAGTTATTCTAAAGCAGATCCGAGATTCTGGTATTGAAAATCTAATGGCGCTTCGAGGAGATCCCCCGAAGGGAGAAGAGGCTTTTAAAAAGGTAGAAGGTGGATTCGGTTATGCAAGCGAACTGATCTCTTTTATCAAACAAGAAGGTTTCGATTTTTGTATGGGAGCTGCTTGTTATCCTGAAAAACATCCGGAAGCTGCAAGTTTAGAATCTGATGTGGATAATCTGAAACGCAAAGTGGATTCAGGAGCTTCTTATTTGGTTTCTCAATTATTCTTTAAAAATTCAAATTTCGAATCTTTCTTAAATCTGATCCGTAAAAAAGGGATTAATGTACCTGTGATCCCGGGGATCATGCCGATCACTTCTTTCACTCAGATTGAAAGATTTAAGGCAATGGCTGCCTGTGAATTTCCGGAAAAACTAGTTTCCGATTTAGAGGAAGTGAAAGATAATCCGGAAGAATTTTACAAAAGAAGTATCAATTTCTCAGTAAACCAAAGCCGTGAACTGGTCAAAATGGGCGCTCCAGGAATCCATCTTTATACTCTAAACCAATCTCCTGCGAGTTTGGATATAGTTAGAGAACTGAAAAATTAAAGGAATAGATCCTTTTCTTTTTCTGGAGGAAGTAATCCTGTTTCGAGGGCTTTTTGCTGTAATAAGCGGATGGCCCTTTCTCCTTCTTTCCCTAAACTTTTAGAAAATTCATTCACGTACAGATCTATATGTGCATCCGCCACTTCTCTCGTTGTAGTTTGAGAATGTTTTAAAATATAATCGTACATACTTTCTCTATTTTGATAAGCGAGAGAAAGACTTTCCTTAATCGCCGAATCTAAGTCATGTTTTACTTGGGAAGAAAGATCTCTGCGTATCGCGATACATCCGAGTGGAATATGTGCTCCAGTTGTACCTTCCCACCATTCTCCTAAGTCTTCTACCTTTGCAAGACCTCTTGCTTCGTAAGTGAATCTTTCTTCGTGGATGACGATCCCGAAGTCAGCTTCTCCGTTTTTTACTTTGTCCAGGATGAGGTCGTATCTTGTGGGAACTGGAGTAAAATCCCCTTTTAAGTATAGATGTGTAAGTAAGTTGGCAGTGGTCCAAAGCCCTGGCACCAAAATTTTTTTTCCGTTCGGAGTTCCTACCGAGGAGCCTGCTTTTTTTACGATAATTGGGCCGCAGTTCCTGCCAAGTGCGGATCCGCTGTCCAAAAGAGAATATTTGTCTGCCACATGGAATAAAGCTGCGAATGAAATTTTCGTGGCTTGGAATTTTCCTTTGTCTGCGAATTGGTTCAGTTGTTCCACATCGTACAGTTCTTCTTTGATGGAAAATGGTGCTTTGGTTTTTCCTGAGATTAGATGATAGAAGATGAATGTGTCGTTTGGGCAGGGAGAATATGCCAGACTGAGTTCCATTCTTCCAGGCAATCAGTTTTGATTCTTTTGAAAACGAAAAAAGGAGGTGGAAGGAACATCCTCACTTAGTTCTATTGGAAAAGAATCGTAGGCGAACTTGGATATTATTTCTAATTCACACAAATTTCCCAAATTGGACGGGCTTTTGCCCTTTCATACAATTGCTATGGATCTGGATGGAACACTTCTGGATTCCCGCGCTTCTATTTCGAGTTTGAATCATTATGTTTTGCAATCTGCATTGGATCAGGGAGTCGGGCTGATTATTGCTACCGGAAGAAGGTTTTCTTCTGCGCTCCCATATGCTCGGGAATTTCGGGGGAATGTTGCGGTGGTGGCCAATAATGGGCAGGTGCTCCGAAGTTCGCCCGATGGAGAAAGAATTTCGGAAACATATATTTCTGAAAAAGCTACATTTGCAGTTATATCTTTAGGAAAGAAGAAGGGGCACTCTCCCCTTCTCCATGTGGACCGCTTCGAAGAAGGGATTGATATCTTGTTAGAGTCTCCGATCACAGAGGATAAGTATCATAATTATTCGGGCGGAGATATTGCTAGAACCAAGGTAGTGTTGGACCTTCTGGAACATTCTTCCGATCGTGCGCTTGTAGTATGTTATCTTTCTTTAATAAAGGAAGAATTGATTGAATTAGAAAAGGAACTTCTATCCTTACCTGAATCTTCTGAATATAGAACTGTGATCACTAAAATCCCAGGAGTTTCCTATTGTTTGGAAGTTTTGGAGAAGGGAGTCTCCAAGTGGACTGCCATCCAGTCGTATTTAAAAAATTCCGATTTGGATGAAGCGGGAGTTATCTCTTTTGGTGACGAGTTGAATGATAGGGAAATGCTTTTTTCTTCAGGATACGGATTTGCGATGAAGAATGCAGTGCAGAGTCTGAAAGAAGACGCTTCTTATATTACTAAATATTCAAATAATGAAGATGGGATCGCGATGACTCTTTTGGAATTATCCGTGCTTTCGTTTAGATAAGACTTTTTGATTTTTATCAATCTTCACTTCGCAGGACGAGCAAGCAGTCTCGTAACAACCGAAACTTGTCTCTTTGATTTGGGTTTTGCTAAATAAACTTTTAATGGAAGAAGCGAGCGGAAAGCCCAAATAAACCGCTGCAGAGCATACTACGAGATAAACAATTTTATCTTGGAAGGCTATGTCCCAAACCATAAGGTCATTTTGAAATTCGTTCTCAACACATGCAAGAGGAATATTTTTCGGATCTCTCTGACAGTATTTTGACAAATAAGGCCCTGAATTAGGTATGATCGAAGATAGATGTGGTCCACATTACAAGTTTTTCACTCTGAATCTTCCGACAGGGATTTATTAGCTCTGCCTGACGCGTTTTCTTGGAAGACTTGTATGCGCACTGTTCTTGTCTCAGATTCAAGGATCCATCCTCATCCGGAAAATCTTCCTTCTCATTGGGAAAGTAAATCCGGTTATGAAGCGTATAGACTTCTGCTCGAAATTATCTCAGGCCTAAAATCCAAATTATTCGGAGAAACAGAAGTTCTCTCTCAGTTCAAACAAAGATTCCAAGAATTACCTGATCTTGCTTTCGGAGATTATCTGGCAAAACTTAGAGACAATCTGATCGAAGACTGCAGAACTCTTCGCTCCGGATATTTGCAAAATTTAGGTGAACAATCTTACGGCGGTTTGGCTGATAAATATTTATCTGAAGCCTTAAATCCTCCTAAGGAAATTGTACTTTTTGGAACAGGTCAGCTTGCTGAAAAAATCCTACCTTGGCTTTCTCATTCTAATAGAAAAACTAAGATCGTAGGACGTAATCCAAATCGTTTGGAATTTTTATCTTCTGTTTCCGGCGCTTCTTCTCATCTGATGGAAGACTGGACTCCAAATGGAGAGGCTTGGGTGATCGCTGCACCTATGGACTGCTCTGCTTGGATGGACAAATTGGCTCCGGGAAATCTGGTCTTAGATTTTAGAGAAGATCCTTTAGAAGAATCTTGGCCTTCAGATATCGTATATATTTCCTTTGCAGAAATGCTTTCTTCCTTGAAAGAAACAGAAGAGAGAACTAGAAAAGTAAAGGAAGAATTAAAATCCGTTTTAGATGAACTTTTGGAAGAAAGAGAACTGGAAGCTCATCAATTTGTATTCGGTTGGGATGACCTACCTTGTCCGACGTTTTAAGAATCGGTTCCCGAAAAAGTTCCCTCGCAAAATTACAGACCTGCCTCGTACAAGATCGATTGCGTAAATTGTATCCTGAGTTGGAGCTCCAACTTTTTTTCAAGGAAGCAAGCGGCGATCAAGATCTGACTACCCCACTTTGGAAAATGGGGAGTAGAGGTGTATTCACTCAAGACTTAACAAAGGAACTTGTCCAAGGAAATGTGGATGTAGTTGTTCACTCCTTTAAGGATTTGGATATAGAAGGTCATGACGGCACTGAAATTTTAATGGTGCTTCCTCGTGCAGACCAAAGGGATGTTTTACTATTTAAAAGATCTTCTTACGAAAATCCTCCTAAAGAAATCAAGATCCATTCTTCTAGTCCAAGAAGAGAATATAATCTTTCTGCATTTCTTCCGAGCGCACTCCCCTCTCGTCTTCAAAATTTACCGATCAGTTTTCATCCTGTAAGAGGAAATGTGCAGACCAGACTTCGTAAATGGAAGTCCGATCCAGAAGTTTCCGGACTCGTAGTTGCAAAAGCTGCGATAGATCGACTCCTTGCGGAAAACTTTTCTTTTTCTTCGGATGAAGAATATTCAGAAGTTAGAAAAGAAATTAGATCAGCAATTTCGAATGAACTGTTTATGGTCCTTCCTTTATCAAAAAATCCGAATGCTCCAGCACAAGGTGCACTAGCTGCGGAGATCCGAAAAGGTGATGAGAAGACAAAAAAACTTTTGCTTCCACTTGTGAATCAAAAGGAGGAAGCAGCAGTTTTGGAAGAGAGGAAAATTCTCTCTTACTTTGGCGGAGGTTGTCACCAAAAGATCGGAGTTTCCGTGATTCTTGGTGGGCCTGCTGATTTTCTGTTTGTCCGAGGTAAAACTGACTCAGGTTCAGAGTTGGATGCTTTCGACCGTTGGAATGGAGAAGAATTGCCAATCCCTTCTTCTTTAGATCTTATATTCCCAAAACCAAGACAAGGTTTCAGAATGCAACGTTCTTCCGTGCAGGCTTCTGTTCCTAAGGAAAAGTTTTGGTTTGTATCTCGTGCAGATTCTTTGCCAAAGGATTGGGAATTACCGGGACCTGAAACAATCTATATCGTAGCAGGTGCAAAGACCTGGGAAAAATTAGCGTCCAGAGATATTTGGGTGAATGGTTCCACTGACGGCTTGGGCGAAGAAGACGCAAAAGAAATCGTAAGTTTTTATGAATCCAACCCAGACTTTATCAAACTCACTCATGAAGAAAGCGATATCATAGAAGGTGTTTGGAAAAGATTCGTGACCTACAAAGTGGATTTTGATTCAGAACAGCCTGATCTTTCTGAATATTCCCACTTCTTCTGGATGAGTGCTTCACAATTTGATAGAGCTTATAAAAAAAATCCGGAAATAGGATCTCGCATCCATTCTTGCGGGACCGGAGCTACGTATAAATATATTAGAAAAACATTAGGTGATTCTGCAAAAATTTTTGCATTCCCTAATTTTGAATCCTGGGAAAGAGCCTGCAAGGGCGAAGCTCCGGATTTTCTTACAAAAAGAGGTGCTTTATGAGTTCCGAGAGTTTGTTGGGCCTGAGGAGAAATCGACTCAATGCTCCGCTCAGAAATTTGGTGTCTTCGGAGAGTTTGAATCCTAAAAAACTGGTCCAGCCGATCTTTGTGACCGAAAGCCTGAAATCTCCAGAAAAAATGTCTTCCTTACCTGGAGTTTTTCGTGATAGCCAGGATTCCATTTTATCTCAGATCGAATCGGATCTGAAGGATGGGGTGGAACATTTTCTTTTGTTTCTGGTGCCTGAGAAAAAGTCGGATGATTCTATTCCGAGATCATTTTATAAAAACGTAATTGGTAATATTAAATCCAAATTTCCTGAGGCTTTTCTTTGGGTGGATACTTGTCTTTGTTCTTTGACGACTCATGGCCATTGTGGACTTTTGGATCCGAAAGGTAGAATAGATAATATAAGTTCTGTCAAAAGACTTTCGGAGCTAGCTCTTTGTTATGCAGAGTCAGGTGCGGACGGTATCTCTCCTTCTGATATGATGGATGGAAGAATAAGGAGTCACAGAAATATTTTGGACTCTAATGGTTTCCAACATGTTCCGATCATGAGTTATTCTACAAAATTCAAGAGTCATTTTTACGGTCCATTTAGAGAAGCAGCAGAATCTGCCCCAGGTCATGGGGACCGCTCTTCTTACCAAATCGATGTAAGAAACAGAGAGGATTCTATTCTTTCTTCTGTCAGAGACACGGAAGAAGGAGCTGACCTTTTAATGGTCAAGCCGGGTATGACTTCTATTGATCTGATCTTACCAATCAAAGAACAAACTGGATTGCCTGTGGGTGCTTACCAAGTAAGTGGAGAATATGCATCTATTGCAATGCTCGCAGAAAATGGATTTTGCAAATTTGAGGATGCACTTAGGGAAACCTGGCAGGTGTTCTCTAGAGCGGGTGCTTCTTATCTGATCACTTATGCTGCAAGACGAGGAAAGGAGATTTTAGGCTGATGTTTCCAAGTTCTAAGGAACTTTTTGAAAGAGCAAAAAAAGTAGCACCGGGTGGCGTACATTCGCCCGTTAGATCCTTTCGTTCTGTAGGAGGAGATCCTGTATTCTTCCAATCCGGAAAAGGTGCAACACTTACGGATGTTTCCGGAAAAGACTATATAGATTATTGTTTAAGTTTTGGTCCCTTGATCTTGGGTCATAGAGACGAAGATGTCCAAAAAATCGTGAACGAAACTGCAGAACTTGCTTGGAGTTTCGGAGCGGCAGAACCTTATTCATTGGAACTTGCAGAATGGGTTGTGTCAAAAATCCCTTGGGTGGAAAAGATCAGATTCGTGAATAGCGGGACCGAGGCAGTAATGAGCGCATTACGTGTGGCTCGTGCTGCTACAGGCAGGGATAAGATCCTGAAATTCGACGGATGTTATCATGGTCATTTGGATGCATTGCTTGTAAAAGCTGGTTCAGGGCTTGCAGGTGAATCTTCTTCTGATAGCGCCGGAATTGGTTCAGAACTAATTAAGAATACTTTAGTTCTTCCTTTGGATGACGAGAAGGCGGTCGAAGAACTTTTTGCAAAGGAAGGTAAAAATATCGCTGCATTAGTTATAGAACCTTTGCCTGCGAATTACGGTTTATTAATACAAAGAAAAGAATATTTATCCAAGATCGTAGAGATCGCCAGAAAGTACGGAAGCCTTGTGCTCTTTGATGAGGTGATCAGCGGATTTAGAGTCGGATTAACAGGAATGAGCGGAGAGTTAGGAATATCGCCTGATCTTGTTACTTACGGAAAGATTATCGGCGGTGGATTCCCAGTTGGTGCTTATGCCGGGAAAGCTGAACTTTTAGATTTGGTTGCTCCTCAGGGACCTGTTTACCAGGCAGGTACATTAAGCGCTAGTCCTTTTGGAATGAGAGCCGGTCTTGCTACATTAAGAAAATGTGAAAAAGATAATGTGTGGAATGTTTTGGAAAACCGCACCAAGTCTTTTGTTTCCGGAATGGTCTCTATTTTAAGGGAAAGGGATCCGGCTGGAGATTGGGATTCCAGCGTTCATTCCTCTTTGTTTTGGTTCCATAAGAAATCCCCCTCCCCTATTCGCACTGTGGACAAAATTCCAGCGGGCCATAAGGAGGGATTTGCAAAGGTTTTCCATGCTCTTCTTGATGAAGGAATTTATCTGGCCCCTTCCGGTTACGAGGTTGGTTTTTTAAGCTATGCTCATTCAGATAAAATACTTTCTGAAACATTGGAGAAAGCGGATTCCGCATTAAAAAAATTGAAAGTATGAAGGTCTTCGATTCTAAAAAGATTGTTTTATCAGTAATCTGGGTTTTGACCACGGTGTCTCTCGGTGTCTGGTGGCTTTTTTTGGGATTAAGGCAAAATAGAATGGCGACTGAACTTGCTTCTCGCCTTGGATCTCAGATCGATATTGATTTTTTAGAAAAATTAGAAAGACAAAGTTCCATGATTAAGATGGAAGGAACCTTCTTCTTGTTTTTATTGGTGAGCGGTGGAGCAACCTTGATTTTGCTTACCTTACGAGAAGAAAAAAGGAACAAACTCATTCACGATTTTTTCTCCACAGTTACTCACGAAATGAAAACACCTTTAGCAAGTCTTAGATTACAAGCGGAGAGCTTGCTTGAAGAGGGTGTGGATGCGGGAAAAGACAAGCTTCTTCACAGATTGCTCAAGGACTCAGATAGAATAGAATCTCAGATGAACAAGGCTCTGTATCTTGCGAGTCTTATGAGAGCGGAAGGATTATATTTAGAAGAGTTGGATCTCCAGGATTGGGAAGAAAGTCTAAGAGAAGAATGGTCCGAGTTGGACATTCAGACAGAATGGAAAGAAACCAAAGTGTTGGCGGACAGAAGAGCACTCGAAAGTATTTTTAGAAATCTTTTGGAAAACTCCGTACAACATGGAAGGGCTACAAAGGTAAAAATTCTTTCAGAGCCTGTTTCCGGAAATAAGATTAAGTTCAAATTCGAAGACAATGGAAAAGGTTTTTCTGGTGATTTTAAATTATTGGGAAGATTATTCTTAAGACATACAAGCACAAGCGGAACGGGCGTTGGATTGTATATTGCGGAAAAATTGGCTGGGATGATGGGAGGAAATTTTTCCGTCCAAAATTCTGAGTCTGGAGGATTTTTAGCAGAGCTTATTCTACCCTCCTATTCCTCTCAACGGAGGAACAGCGTATGAAAGCAAAATTATTATTGGTAGAAGATGATCGCTCTTTAGGTGAAACTTTAAAGGAACGTTTGGAAAAAGAAGGGTACGAAATGGTTTGGACCGTTTCTGCTCAATCCGCAAAAGTTTTAGCCGCAGAATCTAAGCCTGATCTTATTCTTTTAGATGTTCGTCTACCCGACGGAGACGGATTTGAGTTAGCTGAAGAATTGAAATCTAGAAAAGATTGCCCTCCATTTTTATTTTTAACTGCACATTCTGGAGCGCCAGAACGTTTGAGAGGGTTTGAGTTAGGTGCAGAAGAATTTATACCTAAACCATTTCACTTAAAGGAATTGTTGATTAGGGTAAAACACGTATTAGAATCTCATAAACATTCCATAAAACAGGCTAAATATTCTTATGAAGGTTATCTTCTGGATTTTTACGGATATTGTATTCTTACACCATCCAAAGAAGAAATCCATCTTTCCAAGAGAGACTGTGCTCTCTTAAACTTTTTAGTAGAAGAAAGAGGGAGAACAATTAGCCGAGATGAGATCTTAGACCGCCTTTGGGGAGAGGAAAAATTCCCTACAAATAGAACTATAGATAATTCCATTGTTAGATTACGCCAAGCCTTCGGAGATAGAGGCGACGATGCGATCCGTTCCGTAAGAGGAGTCGGCTACCAATGGATCGGAGACTTAAAAAATGTCTAATGCTAGATTCCAAGCAGCACTTAAATTAGAACCTCAGGCAACTCCTCCGATCTGGATGATGCGCCAGGCGGGCCGTTATCATTGGCATTATCAAAATTTAAGAAAAAAACATTCTTTCGAAGAATTATGTAAGGTCCCCGAACTTGCAGCAGAGGTTGCTTTTGGGCCTGTGGATGACTTTGATTTTGATACTGCGATTTTATTTTCTGATATTCTTTTTCCATTAGAAGCATTTGGGATGGGATTACGTTTCGGAGATGAAGGTCCAAAACTAGGCTGGCATCTTTCCACATTGGAAGATCTGAATAAGTTTTACCCATTGGAACAAGCAGTAGAATTTATGGGATTTCAGAGAGAGGCTGTGATTCGCACCAGAAAGAGGATTTCAAAAGATAAGTCTTTAATAGGTTTCGTGGGCGGGCCATGGACTCTGTTCTGTTATGCAACTCAGGGAAAACATGATGGAAATCTAATACTTCCTAAGATTTCTCCAAAGTTAAGAGAAGGTTTTTACGAGAAGATTCTTGCGTTATTGAAAGAAAATATCCGCTTACAATTGGAAGGTGGTGCGGAGATTGTAATGATTTTTGATACTGCTGCCGGAGACGCTTCCCCTGCATTCTTCCAAGAAGCGATATTACCTACCATCAAAGTTTTAGTAGAGGCTTTTCCCGGTAAGATAGGTTATTATGCTAAAAATCTTGCCCCAGGTTCTTTGAAATCGCTTAGGGGAATTTCCGGTCTGACTGGATTCGGGATGGACCATAGAACGGATATCGTGGAATTTTTAGGGAATGGTTCTCATTTTGTGCAGGGAAATTTTGATCAGGCATTATTATTTATGGAACCTGGAGAATTTAAGGAATATTTAAATCGTTGGATCCGTCCGTTTTTGGATCTGGCTCCTGAAAAAAGAGCAGGATGGGTTTGCGGTTTAGGGCACGGGGTTCTGCCTAAAACTCCGGAAGCGAATATTAGAACTTTCGTCAGTAAGATACGTGAGGCATTCGTATGAGCTTCAAATCTGATTTAATTAGAAAATACGATGTCCCGGCACCTAGATACACTAGTTATCCAACTGTGCCCTATTGGGAAGACAATCCAACTAGAGAAGAATGGATAGATGCGCTTCGTAGAAGATTGGTTCCGGATGATTCTTCTGTAGCATTGTACCTTCATATTCCATTTTGTGAGACTCTTTGTTCTTTCTGCGGATGTAATACTTCTATTACTAAGAACCATTCTGTAGAAGATCCTTATGTAGAAACAGTTCTGCAAGAATTCAAAAAATATCAGGAAGAACTTCCCGAGCTCACTAAGCGTGAACTGAGAGAATTGCATTTAGGCGGTGGCTCCCCTACTTACCTTTCTGAAGCCAATTTAGAAAGTCTTTTAAAGCCTATTTTAGATTCTTGGAATGTGTCTGATTCTCCGGAATTCTCCTTAGAAGTAGACCCAAGGAGGACTAGACTTACTCAACTAGAAGTATTAGCAAAATACGGATTTAGAAGGATCAGTTTAGGCGTCCAGGACTTCGATCCTGAAGTACAAAGATTAGTAAATCGTATCCAGCCTTACGAATTGACTGAAGCGATTACGCAAGGGTCTCGCAAATTAGGATATGATTCGGTAAACTTCGATTTGATCTATGGACTTCCAAAACAAACCAAAGAGAGTATGAAGGAAACAATCCGGAAAACTTTGGAACTTAGACCGGATCGTATCGCATTCTACAGTTATGCTCATGTTCCTTGGATCAAAGCTGCACAAAGATTATTCACTGAAGATGATCTTCCAAAGGGAGAAGAGAAAAGAGAACTCTATGAGATTGGAAGAGAGCTTTTCTTAAGGGCAGGATATAAAGAAATTGGAATGGACCATTTTGCGTTAGAGTCCGATTCCTTATACACTGCTTACCAGAATGGGAATCTTCATCGAAATTTTATGGGTTATACAACCAAGTCCACTGACCTACTTTTAGGTTTAGGTGTGTCTGCAATTTCAGATAGTTGGGATTGTTTCTATCAGAACGAAAAGATATTGAAAAAGTACCAAAGAAGAATTTCGGAAAATGGGCAGGCTATACTCAGGGGACATAAATTGAATTCTGAAGATCTGCTCCAAAGAGAACTCATTCTAAAACTTTCTACTCTTGGAAAAGTAGAGGTTCCTGATCCGATTTTTGAAGAGGTTCGCCTCTATTTGGCCAGTATGGAAGACGATAATTTAATAGAATGGAAAGGAAAAACCCTTGTCTTAACTGAACTAGGAAAACCTTTCTTAAGGAATGCATGCACAGGTCTGGACATGCGTTTGAGAAGAAAAAGTCCTGAAACCAAGGTATTTTCTCAGTCTATTTGACTCTCTTTCTGAAATATTTGGGTCCAATAGCTGTTTCTTCCCTTGGGGGACGCATCTGGAAATTAATTTCTTTTCGTCCAATATTTTGGGGACTTTAGTGGTGTAACACTTTTTCGTTTTGAAATGTTATCTTTGCATTTAAAAAAAATTATTCCGATCCTATTGATCGTTTTTGCCCCTGTCGGCATCTTTCCTGTTACTGTTCTGTTGAGAGAAGGTGGAAAAGTAAAAGGGGATATCATAACTCAAAACCAACATTCTGTTCTTCTCCAAACAGAATCAGGAAAACGTAAAGTAGATAAAGACCTAATCCTTAAAATACTTTTCCAAGATGTAAACGACGACGAAGAGGAAAAGATCCGTAAAGAGGAAGAAGATAAGCTTGCTTCAGAAAAAAAGGAACAAGAAGACAAAGAAGCTGCCGAGAGACATCTGGAAGAAGAAAAACAAAAAGAAGAAGATCTGAAAAAACAAGCAGCAGCGGAAGAAGAAGCCCGCCGTTTGGAAGAACTTCGTAAACAAGAGGCAAAACGTCCGCTAAATGCACTCATGAGATCTGCAGTCGTGCCAGGCTGGGGTCAATATTATACTGATAGAAAGTTCCAGTCACTTCTCTACCCTACCCTATTTGCAGCAGCGGCATTTGTCGCTTACGATAAGTTTAGGGTGTATAGAACTTCCGTAAAAGAATATGGAGATCTCGGAAATCCGTATACAAGAGAAAGCCTTACTCTTGCAGCGATTGGTCAGGCTCAAGCTGCTGCTACTCCGTCTTTATCTCCAATTGATGCTTATTTAGCGAATCAATCTAGTCAGGTTCAGTTAAAAAGAGAAGAAGCAGATAAAAACTTCAATGAATACCAAGGCGCCTTATATGTGTTAGGCGGGATTTATCTTTTAAACCTAATTGATTCTTATATTTTTGCAAATTCTGTCAAATCGGTCGTTCAGTTCTCAGACGGCCAAAGCAAGGGAATGGTAATATCTGCAATGCCATCTAGTGTTGGAGCAGGAAGTGGGTTTTCCAGCAACGGAACCTTCTCTGGGATGGAAACAAAATACACAATGGGTTACAGATTAGATTTCTGATCTTGATAAAAACTTTTCTCCCTTTTAAAAGAAAATCTAGGATTTTATTGCCAATAGTTTCCATTCCATTACTTTGTATCTGTGGCGAAATGGGTTCCTGATCATATAATAATCGGCGCAGGCTTTACTGGCCTTCTGCATGCATTCCTTTCTTTAGAGAAAGGTGAGTCCGTACTAATATTAGAAAAAAAGGAAAGTTCAGGAGGCCTGATCCGCTCTGTGCGAACCGAATACGGGATTGTAGAACGAGCGGCTAATGGAATCTTAAATTGTTGGGAGTTAGAAAGTCTTGCTTCTCGTTTAGGGTTGGATATCCTACTTTCAAACCCTGCATCTAAAAAACGTTATATTTTTTCAGACGGAAAGATGAGAAGAATGCCTCTTTCTATTCCGGAAATAGCCTCTCTTGCATTTTCGGTTTTAACTGTACCTGCTCAACCCCTTCCTGGTGAATCCATTTATAAATGGGGCAAAAGAGTATTGGGGGAAAAAACTCTAAGTAAAATTTTAGAACCTGCATTAGGCGGAATTTATGCAGGTGATTTAGATGCTATGTCTGCAGAGCTTGTGCTTGGAAAATTTTTACCGGAACAGGCTCCTCTTTGGAAAAATATTCTGCATCTTAGAAATTTAAAAAAGGGAAAACCAAAACTTCTTCCAGGAAGAAGAGGAACCGTAAGTTTTAGAGGCGGTATCGGGACTTTACTCGGAGCTTTAGAAGCGAGAGTTTCTTCTCAGGGAAAAATCAAATATAATCAGGACATTTCTAGCTTAAAAGAGTTAAGAGCGACTTATCCGAAATCGAAGATCACTATAGCGACTAATCTTGGAACCGCATTAAAACTTTTAAAATCCGAATATAAGGAATTCAAGTCCTACCAAGGAATGTTGGACACCTTGCCTATAGTAAGTGTCACCCGATTTGGAAAAGATTCTATTCTAAATGGAAAAAAGGGATTTGGAGTATTATTCCCCAAAGATCATAAAAGTTTTTCTTCCGAATTAGGAATCAGATCCAGAGGAATTTTATTTAACGATTTTATTTTCTCCGGTAGAACTTCTGAGGGAATACATTCGGAAACTTTTATTATGGGCGGCGCAGGCGATCGGGAAATTTCTTCCAAAACGGAAGAGGATATCATTTCAGTAGTGGAAGAGGATCGCAAAAAACTATTTCCCGAAAGTGGGATCCCATTGAATCACTATGTGACTGTTTGGAAAGATGCACTTCCTGTGTATGGGCCGCAACTTTACGCATTCAATCGGGACTTGGATCGGATTCTTCCTCCTGAAGTAAGGGTAGAAGGCAATTTTAGAAACGGGATCGGTTTAAAATCCATCCTGGAGCGGGCCTTCTATTTGTATAATCCTGATGTTTCAACCTGATTAGCTGGCAAATTTTTTCATTAAAATTTCTTTTAGCTCTTCCAAATCTTTTTTGATCCAATTGGAATCCTCTTCGAATTTTTCGGAGGTCATTCCTTCAGTTTGGAATAATGTAAAAATTAGTTCACTCCCCTCTCCATTTTCTATGATTCTTAGAGGGTTATAAGATATATTTTCTGGGTTAAAAATTACATAATGATCCAAGATGCCATATTGGTTTTTATCTGTGAATCTTGCAGTCAATTTGCCCATTGGAGAGTCAATGGACCAATCTCCATTTTTTAATGGGGAGATAGATTTGCATAAGCCAGATGCCCATTCTGGAAAATTTTTAGGTTCTGAAAGATATTCGTAAGCTGTCTTTTGAGTAACGGGGATCGTAATGCTAATATGTTTTGTATTTTTTGTCTTTAACATTTGTTTACTTCGAGAATTGATCGATTTTTTTCTGGATACTTATCTTGTCGTGAGAAGTTTTTGCAAGTGAAAGAGCTTTGCGAAAATGAGATTCTGACTTAGATCTATTTATATCAAAATACAACTCTCCTAAAAGAGCAAAGTAAAAATGATTTTCTTTTAGATCTAATTTTTCTGCTTCGAGGATTGCTTCTTCTTTTCCATTTGCCTTAGAAAGGGCGTATGTTCTGTTTAAAGCAGTGATGGGAGAATATTGTAATTGAAGTAGACGATTGTATAACTGCAAAATATTTTCCCATTTTTCTTTCGTATCTTCCTTCTGTGTATGCCAATAAGCAATTCCTGCTTCCAAATGGTATTTTGTAAGCTTGGTCCCACTCGCTGCTTTGTTTAGAAAAATTTCTCCCTTAGAGATCAGATCATAATTCCAAAAATTTGTGTCCTGATCTTGGTATAAGATTTGTTCTCCATTAGCATCTTGCCTCGCTTCAAATCTAGATATGTGAAAGCACATCAAGGACAACAGCGCATATACTTGCGGTGTATTTGTGAGCTGATTTTCGACAAGCATACTGCAAAGACGGATTGCTTCTAAGCAAAGATCTTTTCGTAAAGTTTTGTTTTGGCTGATGGAATAGTATCCTTCATTAAATAGAAGATAGATCGTTGAGAGCACTGGTTCCAATCTATCTTCTAATTCTTCCTGTGTCGGATATTGTATGAGTATCTTTTCTTCCCTTAATTTTTCTTTGGCTCTAAACAGTCTTTTATTGATCGTCTCTTTATTTGTTAAGAAGGCATCGGCTATTTCCTGTATCCCGAAGCCGCATAATATCCTAAGTGAAAGCCCTATTTGTGCCTCCGCAGAGATTGAAGGGTGACATACTGCAAACATCATGCTGAGTTGGCTATCGTATATATTTTCTGGGGAAAGGTCTATCTCAGGATTTAATGATTCAGATTGAGGCTTCGTGAGTTCCGGAAGGATCTTATTTTGGAAGATCGAATTTCTTTGCAGATAATTTTTAGCCTTATTTTTAGCGACTGCATACAGCCAGGTGGTCGGGTTTTCTGGATTTCCCTTAATTCCCCAGGTCTCAGTTGCCGTTAAGAAAGTTTCACTTGCGATCTCTTCGGCGATTTCTAATCTTTCGAAACCAATATGTTTGCAAAGAACGGAAACAATTTTAGTGTATTCAGTTCTGAATAAATGAGGCAATATCTCCGAACTTTGCATAAAATTTACACAAGAAGATATTTCGGTTAACGTGTATTATCTACGTCTGCAATTTTTCTCACTTCTACGCTATTCCCCTCGCCTTTTAAAATGGGGCATTCTTTTGCGATACTTACAGCGTCTTCAAAATTTTCGGCTTTAATGGTAATGAAGCCTGCTATGGATTCTTTTGTCTCCGCAAATGGTCCGTCTGTGATGATTTGCCCGGACTTGATAACTTTTCCTTCGGTCGATAGTCCTGTGCCGCCTACGAATTTATTTTGAGCGGCTATCCCTCCCACCCAGTCCTGATACATTTTCATGTATACTTGCATTTGTTCTGGAGAAGGTTGTGCGTCCTTGGTGATGAGGTCCAATCGCATTAAGATTAAGTATTCGTCCATATTTCTCTCCTATGGAAGATGATTTTATCTCTAGATCAATTGAGTTTTTAGAAATTGGACAGAAGATTCAGGAAAAACAATCGCAGGCTACTTTTTCTTTCTTGGGATCCCATCCGCCTGCCGTTTTGCAGATACAACTAGAAAGTCCGCCTTTTTGTGCAGAATACTTGGCTTCAAATACAAACTTTGCCAAAGCTTCTAAGAAGGCAGGATAAGTTCCAGGTGCCGGAATTCTATAATATTCGGAGACCCCATTTTGGAACGCATGGTCTCTGATCTGAACTCCGATCTCTTCTAATGTTTCTAGGTGATCACTTATGAAGCTGATCGGATAAACAGCGATTCTTTTAGTTCCCTTTTGTCCTAATTCTTGGATCTTATCTAAGGTGTTTGGAGTGGTCCACTTACTTGGGCCTACCCTACTCTGGTATGATAAATGTATTTGTCCTTTATAACCTTTTTCTCTCAGAAGTGAAGTGAGACCTTTTACATTCTCTTCGATTTCTTTTGTATATATATCGCCCTTTTTAATTAAGCGAAGTGGAATCCCATGTGCGCTGAAAACTATATCTAGATTTTGCCAATCTGGGATCGGTTTTTGTTTGATATGAAGAAAATCTTTTTCAGAAAGTTTACCTTGGAAAAAATCTAGGATCAAGTCTCGGATAGAATCTAAATATTCTTTTCTGCCTGAGAATGGTCTCACCCAAAGCGGATTAGATGCGGGGCAATAGCCGATCTGTTTTTCCAGGAGCATTGCTGTAGAAAGAACTGTTGATCTGGAAAAATGAGGGAATAGAGGAAGTAGCACAACTCCTTCTTTAGGATCTGTCCATTCAGAAGGAAGCTCTCTGATGTCCGGATATCCGCAGCACATTGCAGTCTTGACTTCCCATTTTTCTCCGGACTCCTCTAAAAGTTTTTTTAAACCTTCAGCTTGTTTTTCAGTTTCCGAGACAAGAGGGGAGCCTCCTCCAAATCCCATGGATGCATATGTTTCTTCTACTTTTTTGGCTCTAGTCTCTGCGATTTTTCTGGCGAGTCTGATCCGTAGGAATTCGGGAAGAGGAAGATCGAATACTAATGGGTCTTCGAATAGGTCCTTTAAAAATTTTGGGATTTCTTCGGTGCTTCTTGGCCCGCCCAAGTTGATGAGTAAAAGTTTATTTTTCAAAAATCTCTCTCTTAAGTTCTTATAAAAAATGACTGACCTGAAATTCCAAGGAGAATTGTTTCGTGCTTAGGTAATTTCTATATCTTCCAGAATAATTGGAGATGATATCCTCTCTATTTAAGCCGCCTTGGGTTTGAAAACTTCCTTCTCCGTACAGTCTATGTTCTGTTAATTTTACGAAAAATAGCCAAGAAGGTAGAATATATCCTGCACCTAAATTCGTTTCTACTCCGAAACCGGAAGAATCTCCGATGAAGTTTAAATTTCTTTGGTAATGATAATCCCTGAAATGTGAATACCATATATTTCCGGAAAGGCTTGCTTCTAACATCCAAGTCCCATTGGAATATCTATAGCCGAACCCGAATGGAACTTCCCAAGTTGAAATGGAATAACTGAGTCCGATCCCGATAGGCCCATATGTCACTGGTGAGGTTGCAATCCATTGCATCACATCATATAGATAATATTTGTAGAATGTATAATAAGCGCCGCCTGTAAGGTAGACGCCTGAACCCGGTTTTCTGGGATCTGGATTTGCTCCGCCGAAATATTTTCTGCCAAGGAATCCTATCCGATCATCTTTCATTTTCAGCTTTCCTCTTCCATCCGCAAAGTTTTGTGTGCCTGTGAATGTATAAGGGGTATCGTAAAAACTTGTATTAGCGAAATCGATCTTTGTTCCCTTCTCCCTGCTTACGCTGCCAAGAAGGAAGTCCTCATCTCTCCCCTCTCCTGTCCTTTGGTTCCTAAAATTACTCCTATATTCCAGGTTGATCTCCCAAGTTTCCCACCAGTGTTTTAAGCCGATCCCTCCGTATTCGAATTCTCTGTTATAGGTGATCCTGGAACCTGCTTTTAATCCCGAAAGATTTGGGAACTTAGTGCCGGACTCGAAAATGTGTTGGCCCCCATTCTCTCCAAAGATCCCAGTAATGGAACTTCTTGTCATTAGTTCGGATATATATGTTTGGATTTTGGATTGGGGGGGCGTGAGTCCGGAGAGATTTGTTTCTGGTCTTATCTCCTTGGGAGATTCGGGCTCTTGGGCAAGTATATTGCCAGTGGCAAATAGGCAGAATAGTAAGATTATAGTTCGAATCTGAATTTTCATTTCATCCTAGAATAGGGGTGAAATGATTTCATCCCCTGTGAATTCCTTTTCCGAGAAGAGACCTTAACATTCTCCCCTACCCTATCGTTTCAATTCGGTTTTTTAGCTTATAAACCTATATGAGACATAGGTTTTGTTGACAAATTCGGTCTTAAAGAGGATCTATAATCAGGGTCAAGGTTTGAAGTGAAAGCCAGAGTTTTAAGTGTAGATGAAGTCCTCTCCGAGTATGTTTTAAGCTCGGAAGATGAGTTTCTGGAGAAGGCAAAAAAATGGTCCTTGCCCAAAGACAATAAGGGTAAGTATAAGACTGAAGTTTTAGATAAGTACTTTTCTAAAAAAACAAAACATTCCTATGAATCTGTGATTATCGCTGTCTCAAATCAGAAAGGTGGAGAAGGAAAAACCACAGTTTCTATTTGTCTTGCAGAAGCATTGGCGAAGGCGGGCAAAAAAGTTTTACTTCTAGATTGGGATGCTCAGGCAAATATCACTCAGCTATATGTAGGCCAGGCAGATAAATCAGTATTTCATTCTTTGGGTTATAAAGAAGAATCTAAAGTAGATATTTCAGAAATTATTGTTAACCTTGCGCCGGGATTGGATCTAGTTCCTTCATCTATTCATTTGGCAAATTTTACTACACCGTATGAAAGAGATGATTTTGATCTTTTGAAAGAGGCTTTGTTGCCGATCCGGTCTTCTTACGAATATATTATTATAGATTGTCCTCCTTCTCTGGGTTTGATCTTGGAGAATGCCTTGATCGCAGCTGATCTTGTTTTGGTTCCAATCCAAACTCGTGCTTTTAGTGTGCAAGGTTTGAAAGACCTTCACGGCACAATAGAGAAGATCCGCAAAAAAGCAAATCCTGGGCTTGGTCTTTTGGGTGCGGTTTTAAATCAATATGAGGATTCAAGGGCCCTGTCTGGACTTGCTGAAACTGTTCGGAAATATTTCCCGGTCTTTGATTCCGTAGTGTATAGAAGAGAAGCGATTCCTCAATCGCAAGCGAAACGTAAACTTTTATCTGAATATGATCCAAAAGCGATGCAAATGTTTTCCACCTTGGCGGAAGAAGTAATGAGGAGAGCAAATGGCAAAAAGATCTGATTTTGCGGGGCTAGATTTATTAACAGCTTTCGGCGGAGATGAATCCCTTAAAAAGGAAATTCTTCTTTCTGATATTATCACCAATCCAGAACAACCTAGAGTTTTTGGAAAAGAAGATGTGAGCGATCTTGTGGAATCTATGAAACGTTTGGGTCTGATCGAACCAATCGTTGTTCGTAAATTAGGTAAGAAGTTTCAGATCGTAGCTGGAGAAAGAAGATTCCAGGCTGCTAAACTCATCGGCTGGAAATCGATACCGGTTGTAGAAACTGAAGCTTCAGAAGATAGATGTTATGAGATTGCATTAGCTGAGAACGAAAAACGCAAAAGTTTAAATCCTTGGGAAGTAGGAAGAGCAATACAGTTCCTGCGTAAAGAAAGAAAAAAAACCGCAGAAGAAGTCGGCAAGATCTTAGGTTATACGGAAAGATATGTTAAACAGTTAAGCTCCATTGCAAGGCTAGACCAAAAATCTGTTTCAGAATTGCTCAAAAGCGGAAGTGATCTTTCCGTCAAAAATCTGGAAACCCTGCTAAAAAAGAAAGAAGGACGGGGGGGTGAAACGATTTCACCCCGTAAGCCCGGCGAAAGGGTTACCCTGGATCTTAAACTTCTAACGGTTAAGAATAGAGAATCATTTTTAAGAGAACTTTCTAATCTAAAGAAAAAGTACGGAATGAGCTAATACGATTTTTTTCTCGTTGGAGAAAAGCAGAGGCTTCTGATTCTGTTCTCATGCTACTGTTTAAGCGGATTTTTTGTCCGCACTCGGTTTCTTATAAAGGAATAGAATGAAAATTGGAATCATAGTTGGCTCCCAACAAAAAGTATCTCAATCCTCTAAAGTTGGGGAATTTTTAAATTCTAAATTAAAAGAAATGTCCGTGGACACTTGGACATTGGATCTCGGGAAAAATCCTCTTCCTCTTTATGATTCTACTCAGACAGGAGATAATCAGGTTTGGACTAACATCTGGAAGCCTGTTGATGAAAACCTGAAAAGTTCGGAAGGTTTTATTATTATTACTCCTGAGTATGGTGGTATGGCAAGTCCTGCTATTAAAAATTTCTTCCTTCATGCTGGATTAGTTCAGTTGGGTCATAAGCCAGGTCTTCTTGTTTCTGTTTCTTCTGGCAGAGGCGGCGCTTTTCCGATAAACGAAATGAGAGCGAGCAGCTATAAGAATACCAAGATTTGTTATATCCCTGAACAATTGATCTTTCGGGATGTGGAACATTTGATCAACGGAGGAGAGCCTGTTTCTCCGGAAGATAGTTTTATCAGAGAGAGAAGTGCGTTTGCTCTTAAGATCTTAGTTGCTTACGCAGATGCTCTTTCTGAGATCCGAGAATCAGGTGTTGTTCAGGATCCTAGATTTAAGAACGGGATGTCTTAAGGGTTCGCACAGAGACCACTGAGGTCACAGAGATACTAAGCGGCAGCGATGCGTAGATCTTTATAGTCCGGGCGAAGCCCGGATGAGCGATAGCGAAATCGAAGCAGCGCGACCCGAGCGATAGCGAGTGGGGCCGCCCCCCATACTCCAAGTTATCTTTTTTTAATGAGACATAATCCCACCGAGGCCCAGCGCCAATTTGTACTGAATCTAGCAAGTCCCTCTTGCAGAATTGAGTGGGGGAGGGGAGTTCCTTCACCCCGGAATTGGCTCAAAGATTGTCTTTTCTGACCCGATGATATACTCTGAGGGCTGTCGGATCCCTGATCCGTCAGTTAGGAAACGCAAAGTTTCGAAGTCAGATAAGACGGACCGGATCTTTAGATGTTTCGGTTTAAATCGAAAGTTAGGAATTCATGAATAAAATTAATATCCAGGCCGGCCAAATTATTTTCAGAGAAGGCGAGTTGAATAACTCGATGTATATCATCACCTCTGGGACTGTTGAAATATTTTTTACTCATAAAAACTCAGCCACTCGTTTAGCCTTGATGAAGAAGGGAGATTTTTTCGGTGAGATGGCTTTGTTTAGGGCCAAGCCAAGAACTGCGACTGCGAGAGCGGTTATGGATACCGAAATGGTTGCGGTGGAATCCAAACAACAATTGGAAAGATACCTTCTTGCGAACCCTGAGTTTGCTGCTAAGATGGTGAGGATTTTGGCAGATCGTTTGGCGAATACGAATGAACTATTGATCTCTAAACTGAACGAAATTACTACGAAAGAGATCGAATATCAGATAGAAGATAACTGATCAGGTATAGGTAATACGATCCTTGCCGGCTGCTTTTGCTTCGTAAAGTTTTGCGTCTGCAAGTGAGTATAATCTGTTACTTTCATCTTCGTCTGTCGGATATTCTGCAACTCCTCCGGATACTGTAACTTCTATCCCGAAGTCGTTTTTGGAGGAGTTTCTTAGATAGGTCCTGAATCTTTCGATAGCAACTCGAGCGTTTTCTTTGCCGGTTTCCGGAAGAATAACAGCAAATTCTTCTCCTCCGACTCGGCAGCTAATATCTTCCGTTCTGAATGCATACATTAGAGTTCCTGCCACCAGTTTTAAGATATCGTCCCCGAAAGAGTGCCCTTTAGCATCATTGATCTTTTTAAAATTGTCCAAGTCGAATAGGAATAGGCAGAAACTTCTTTTATATCTTTTACTTCTTGTTATCTCTTTGTTTAGGACCAGATTAAAATATCTTCTATTATAGATCCCCGTACCTTCGTCTATGACCGCGTTTAGAATAATCTCTTCGAAGGAATATATATCCACGATCTTAGGGTTTTCGATGAGTCGGTTTTTTAAATAAATATAATCGAGTAGGGCGACTACGAAGTTCATACTTCTGCCCAATTGTTTGCTTAAACCCTCTGCATGCGCATAGATCTCTTTCCAAAGGGACCTTGCTTCGGATTCAGGGAGGTCTAGGTTTGCGATGATCCTGAAGAAGTCGGAGTAGAAATAATCGTCCTTCTTTCCCATCTCTTCGAATTTATGAGCGAGGCTAGGAAGTGGAGCTTCCTTATCGTTTACGATTTCTAAGATTGCTGTTTTTCTTTCTGAGTTGACCTGGCCCAATCCCTTGAACCTGTCCCTCATTTCAATGAGTTCGTTTCTGGCTAGATTGGCAGTAGTTTCGTGGGCGTTAAGGGTTTGTTCTGCAGTGAGTAATTCTACTTCACCCAGCTTGGAAACTCTTTCGTAGAGTTCCAGTAGTTCCTTGAGTTTTTGGATTTCCTCGTTTTTTTCTTTTAGTTCTTCTTGTAGATTTCGCATTTTGGTTCGGGGGTTAATAGTCCAAGGTCCTTGATAGGAACTCTTAACTTTCAAGTTTGTTATGGAATACTGGTAAAATAATTCTTTTCCCGCCTAGGGGTAAACCAATTTAATGAATTACTTGGCGGTTTCATTTATGTCCAAAGGTCCTCATAAGAAAAAAGTTATTATCACTGGAGCTAGCTCAGGTATCGGCAGAGAGCTTGCTCTATTATACGGAAAGGCGGGTCACGACCTAGCGATTACCTCCAGAAGGAAGAATGTTTTAGAAGATCTAGCGAAAGAGATCCGTTCCTTCAATAAAGGAGGCAAAGTTATCTTAGCTTCCTTAGATGTTTCCGAATCAGCAGATAACTTTAAAATTCTTCCTAAACTTGCGAAGGAGCTTGGAGGAGTAGATCTGTTCATTGCGAACGCTGGGATTTCTACCAATTCTTCTTTCGGCCAAAAAAGTTTTGAAGCGGACAAGAAGGTTATCGATACAAATTTGATCGGGCTTATGGCGGGCATCTCTGCTTTACAACCGACCTTTAGAGAACAGAAAGGAGGCCAGATCGTAGGAATTTCTTCCGTCGCTTCTTTTAGAGGACTTCCGGGTTCAGCAAGTTATTCTACTTCTAAGGCAGCAGTTTCTACTTATCTAGAAGCGTTAAGGGGAGAAGTTAGAAAATTCGGCATAAAGGTAACAGTCATTCATCCAGGATTTATAGATACTCCAATCAATCAAAAGTTGGAAACCCGTCCTTTTCTTGTTTCCGTAGAAAAAGGTGCTAAAAAAATTTACAATAGGATAGAGTCAGGAGTTCGATCTGCTACTGTTCCTTGGTTCCCTTGGGCATTGATCGGAGTTCTGATGAGATCACTTCCGGAATTTTTGTGGGAGAAGATCGGACCTAGATAAAGGTTTTTTGATATGGAAGGAACTCCAGACTCTTCAAATTTCTACAAGGTTCTCTTCGTATGTTTGGGGAATATTTGCAGATCTCCTGCTGCTGAAGGCGCATTCGTGGATCTACTGGAGAAGAAAGGGCTTTCTTCTCTCTTCGAGGTGGATTCCTGCGGAACTTCTCGTTATCATATAGGCGAATTGGCCGATCCGAGGGCAAGACAGACCGCTCGCAAAAAGGGAATAGAGCTCACTCATAAGGCGAGACAATTTAAAAAGTCCGATTTTGAATATTACGATTTTATTTTAGCCATGGACAGATCCAATAATAAGGATCTGGGAATACTCGCCTCGAATGAAGAAGAAAGAAAAAAAATTCATTTGTTCAGAAAGTTCCAAAAGGGACAGGGAAAAGAATCCGAAGTTCCCGATCCATATTATGGAACTTTAAAGGACTTCGAGGAAGTCCACCAGATCGTTTCGGAAGCTTCGGAAGGATTTCTGGAGTACGTCTTAAGTAAAAATGGAGTAAAGAATGCCTAAGGGTGAAAAAAAGAAAGTAGTAGTAATCGGAGTAGGTTTCGGCGGATTACAGGCGATAAAAAAATTATCCAAAGAAGAAGATTTGGAAATTATCGCAATCGATAAAAAAAATCACCATTTGTTCCAACCGCTATTATATCAAGTAGCCACTGCAGTACTAAGCCCTGCGGACATCGCAATCCCCACCAGGTCTCTAATCGGCGATAAAAAGAACGTAACAGTTTATCTGGGAGAAGTAGAGAAGGTGGACATTCAGGCTAAAAAAGTCACCTTCCAGGGCCATTCAGAAGATTATGATTATCTAATATTGGCTGCCGGTGCTAAATCAGGCTATTTTGGAAACGATCATTGGAAAAAATATTCAATAGGATTAAAGTCCTTAAAGGATGCACTTTCAATTCGCACTAAAATCCTCACTTCTTTCGAGCAGGCAGAACTTGCAGGAGATCCTGAAGTTGCCAAAAAACATTTGAATTATGTGATCATCGGTGGAGGTCCCACAGGAGTGGAACTTGCGGGCTCCATTGCGGAACTTTCTCATGAGATTGTTCGAAACGAATTCCATACGATAGACCCTGCTTTAGCAAAGATCACTTTGATAGAAGCTTCTCCGCGACTTCTCGCTGCATTTGCTCCTAAGTTGAGTGAATTTGCTAAGATCCGTTTAGAGAAAAGGGGAGTGGAAGTTTTAACAGGCACCAAAGTCCTAGAAATAGATCAGAACGGAGTAAAGTTAGAAGGAAGAACGATCCCTTCTTCTACCGTGATCTGGGCCGCTGGTGTTCAGGCAAATTCTATCGGAGCCACTTTAGGAGTTCCTACAGATAGAATGGGAAGAGTTATGGTGGACGAGTTCTGTAATGTAGAAGGTCATCCTGAGGTTTTTGTGATTGGTGATATTGCAAATTATTCCAAAGGTTTAGAAAAGCCGTTGCCTGGTGTTTCTCCTGTCGCGATGCAACAAGGTAGATACGTTGCTGCTCTTATCAGAGGCGATCTAAAATCCAAAAAAAGAAAACCTTTCCATTATTTGGACAAGGGAAGTATGGCGACTATCGGAAGACAAGATGCAGTTGCTCAGGTTGGAAATTTCAGGCTGAGAGGATTTTTCGGATGGGTAGTTTGGCTATTCATCCACATTTTCTATCAGGTGGGATTTAAGAATAAGATCTCTATCTTTATTACTTGGGTTTGGTCTTATATTACATTTCGCGCAGAAGCAAGGTTGATTCAGGACGAAATTGATTCCAGCTCCAACGGGTCTTCTTCCACGAATTAATGCTGAAAATAATCCTTGAATAGGTCGTACATAATAAAAGAATAAGCTCGATGCGGACTGATCTTTGGAAAGGCAAAACAATCGTAATTACTGGAGGCTCTTCCGGGATAGGAGAAGCTTTATTAGAAAGTTTTTCCCGGATTCCTTGTAAGATTATCAATCTTTCTAGATCTGAACCGGAGCTTATTCGTAAAATTTCTAAGAAGAAGGAAAAGCGGCCTGCGGAAATATTTCATATTCAGGCAGATCTTTCTTCGGAAAAAGAAATCAACAAAGCGGTTTCTAAGCTGGCGAAACTTGTCGATGGCATTGACGTTCTTTTTAATAACGCAGGCATAACAGCGCATTCTAGATTTGATCAAACCCAGATAGAGGCTTTCCGAAAGGCGTTTGATGTGAACTTTTTCGGTCCTGTATTTCTAACAATGAGACTTCTCCCTTTTTTGAAAAAGAATAAAGGAGCAGTCATGGTTACATCCACCGTGAGCGGTTTGTATGGAGTTCCTGCGAGAAGCGCTTATTCTTCTTCCAAATCTGCGTTACATGCTGTTATGGAATCTGCCCGTATTGAACTTTCGGAAGAAGGTCTTAGATTCATTATATTCTGCCCACCATATACCAAAACCAAACTAAGAGCGAATGGTATAGATGGGGACGGTCAGATATTGGGAGAATCCCATTATTCAGGCAAAAGTAAAACTCCGGAAGAAGTTGCCGAAAAAATGATTCGTTCTATCGAAGATCCAAACTCAAGACTTGTGGTAATGGATAAGAGCGGCTTCTTTATGAAATGGATGAGAAATATCTCTCCTTCTTTTTTGGAAAAGGTATTATATAAAAAACTTTATAAGGACTTTCATTAAAGGACTAAAGTCTATATGGAAACTAGAAGCATTATTAAAGAATTCAAATATGATTTTCCTTTGGAAAAAGTTTGGAGCGCTGTAACTGTCAATGAGGAGTTGATCCATTGGTTGGCAGATAAGGTAACTGGGCGCCCCAAACTAGGCGGAACTTTTTCTTGGACTTGGAACTTAGGTCCCGAGGGAGAACTTACTTCTACAGGTATTTATAAAAAGATTGTTCCTTTTCAGGAATTGATACTGCAATGGCAAGACCATCCTGCCGGTGATATAGAACTTAAACTAGAGTTCGAGAAAGATGGAGATGATACCACTTTACTGAAGCTTACCAACTCAGGATATCCCATGGGAGAAAAATTCGATCATTGGGTCGAAGCCGCTTCTGAAGGTTGGGACGAAGAAAGTATGCATTTACTGCAATATCTAAGGAAGAACTAAAGTATCTCTTTAGTGTCGGATTATGTTTTTACTTTCCGCTTGAACTCTCGGGTCCTTAAAAAAAGATGACATTAGAGCCCCAATTATAGGGTGTTCGCGGTCTTTTCTCCATAAGAGACCAAAGGCTGCGAGCTGCTTTTCAAGGCGGTATACAGTGAATTTTCCAGAACTAGACCCTTATTTTCAAAGTCTTACTGACATCACAGATACGATTTCGATCTTAAACTCTCCATACGAGTCCGAATTCGATTCCGATATCTCTAAGATGGAAGACTTCTTAAATGAAATCCAATCCAAAGATTGGCTTTCCACAGATAAAGAATACTTTAACTTATTCACCAGCCACTTTTCCTTTCATATTAAAATTGTACAAGAGATAGTCCGCGAAGCTAGGGAGATCTTGGATCCGGAGCGTCGTATACATGTAAAACGTTTGGTAGGATATTGCAAAACAACCGAAGAATGGTTGGCAGATCTTCAAAAACGTCGCAGAGCCACCGAAACTCTCGCAACTGCTTGATATAATCTATTGACATCCCCGGTCAGCCGGGGAGTCTTGAGTTCGTGTCCGAGAACGAACTCCAATCAAAAGAAAAAATTAATTTTTTCACACATCCTTTTCTCTTCTATCCCGTACTTCTTTTTATATTCATATTCGCTCTAGATAAAATTTTCTTTTTGGATAAGGTAAGAGACTACGTAAAAGTGGAATTGACCTATATCTACTACGACGTTAAGCAAGATCTTTTAAAAGAGATGATCTCCAAGTTTGGTAAAAACGCGGAGAAGAAGTCCGGCAAAAAATTAGTACTTTTGATGGGATCTTCTCGAATGTTGTACTTCAAAAACGAAGAGATCCTAGACTTCTATCCTGACTGGGAAGTGTATAATCTTTCTTCTGCAGTGACCACTCCTGCATATTATCTCTACTTTTTAGAAAGATTATTCGAGGCAGGTGTTAAGCCTGACTTTTTAGTTTTAGAAGCCGATCCTTTTCAATTCAATGCAAACAGCACTACATTCAAAAAATCGAATTTAGCAAATAGTTTCGATCTTAGATTTGTTCTTTCCAATGCTTGGGATCTGGGCAAGGAGAATGTGAACTATTATCTGGGAAATTATTTCTTCGGAGTTAGTAAGAACAAACCATATATCACTAACGTTTATGCTCACCTTACCAATAAAAAATTCGAGCAAGCCGACCTGATTAAAAAACTTACTATAGAATCTCTGCAAAGAGACAAAGGGAATGCCATTTCTCCTGCTGGTGGTTTTATGGAGAAGGACTTCGGTAGACTGGAAGCAAGTTCTATCCGCACTATAGGTTGGATCTATCCTAAGTATTCTCCTTCGGAAATGCAATTTTCATTTTATGAAAAGATCTTGGATAGAGTTAAGGCCGAGGGAGTTCCTACCCTGGTTGTTCGCCCTGAAGTCTCTCTTCCTTTGGAAAATCTTCTAAAAGAACTGAATATCCCAGCCCCTTGGTGGGAGAGGGTTCGTCCGATCAACCAAAAGTTCGGTGTTCCCATTATAGACATGGCGGAAGCAACCGACTACGATTGTAATACTTTTGCGGATAGCGGTCATATGGCTGTGGACTGTTACCGCCCGTTCTTACGTTTTTTAAGAATGAGATATCCGGGGGAGTAATCCCTTTCTTTCTAGATATTTTGCCTGGGAAAGGAGGTTGACGAGAAGAATTGTCTGCCTTAATTTTGCTTCGTTAGATTTTCCCCAAAAGGCGAACCCATGAAAAAAATTATATCCACAGCGGTTTCAATTTCTCTTTTGATCGGTTGTTCTTCAGTAAGTGTTGTTGAGAACAAGGGCAAGAATGTAGAGTTCCAAATTATAGAGCCGAATATCAGAGTAGAAAAATTCAAAGAGACATTCAATTTAAAGGCAGAAGGTCCGGTTAACTTAGATTGCTCCGGAAAACCTTGTACCCCGGATCAAGCAAGTGCGTTGACACCTGATCAGATCAAAAAACTAAAACGTAACGGTTCTTGGAAAGAATATGTAGAGAAGGAAGATCTTCAAAAAAATAAATTCTCCGTCCTGACCCGAGTAGGTGATTACAAGGACGATAAAAGAGAAGGGATCTGGAAAACATTATATGAAACGGGAGAAACTTTAAGAGAAACTCCTTATGTGGCCGGCTTAAAAGAAGGTGAAGAGAAAAAGCTCGCAAAAGATGGGACCCAACTTGAAAGCACAATTTACAAAGCTGACAAGAAGAATGGACCGTATTGGTCTAAAACAGACAAAGGGATCTTAAGCGATGAGGGAACTTACGCGGATGATAAAAAAGTAGGGACTTGGAAGGACTTCTATAATGAGGACGGAGCTAAAAAATCCGTAATCGAATTCAAAGACGGCAAAAAAAGCGGTAAAGAAACGAATTATCATAAAGATGGGAACACTGTCTCTTCCGAAGGAAACAATTCGGATGATCTAAAAACTGGCTATTGGAAAAACTATTACGAGAATGGCTCCCCTCAATCTGAAGGTAATTACGCTCCAAAAGGTGCCGGCGCGGACAGAAAATCTCTCAGGATAGGCGCTTGGAAAGAATATTATAAAAACGGAAAGGTATTTGCAGAAGGGCAAAGGGATCATACTCGTAAGGGAGATTGGACTTTCTATTGGAGTACCGGAAATCCTGCGTATAAAGGAACCATGATGAACGAAATGATGATGAGTTCCGCAGAAGTATACGACAAAGACGGAACAATTGTTGGAAAAGGAAAACTGCTTTTCGACCTTCTACTCATGGATGAAAAAACGGATGAACTGAAGGCAAAATATAAGCCTGATTTCCCGTTTGCATATTATAAAAACGGCAAGAAGTCTTTTGAAATTGCTGCAAACGGAACTGCGGTCGAGTATGACGAGTCCGGGGCAAAGATTGGACAGGGGCCGATTATGCCTGGGACAAACCAAAAAAACGATTGTTGGACGACACCTCAGGGTAAAAAATATTACGTGAACGGTAGGGAAAATCCTAAAATGGGAGAGCTACAGGGCTGTAAGTAATCTTAAGCTATATGTAACTCAATCTTGAGTATAGAAGCTCGGAGTAACAAACTTCGGGCTTTCAGCTTTTAAAAAGGCTTTTCTCAATCATTTAAATTCTTCTCTGTTTGATGTTGGAATTCCAACATGGATACAAGATGGAAAAAGGGAATCCTTGCCTTGGAAAAAATTATCACAAATAACGATCTTAAAAAAATCAGCCTAGGAATTCTGGTCGCCGCACCTCTATTCTTCCTGCTTGGATATTTCGTCCGAGGATGTAGTTCGGTGAATCGACAGGCAAAGGTAACCTATAGTGGATCCTTTACGGAAGGGACTTTGGTTTCCTTAAATTCTAAAAATGTAATATTGCAAGATCCTGATTTTTCTATTCCTCTTGAAACTGTAGAGAAAATAGAATTTTTAGAAGACGCCCAAAGTTTAAACCCGAACCAGGTGCCTTTGAGTGATTCAGAAAAGTCATTTGTAGGAACTTATAAAATACAGATCGGGATCCATAAAGGTGTGCTAAGTATTTTTCCTCGCAAAACCGGCGGGATAGGAGCAACTTTACGTTTTACGAATTGGGGAAAAGGTTCAAATGAGATCCTCACGGGCATTCGGGTTACCGGGAAGTCGATTCGGTTTGTGAGATCTTGTGCAGGAGCAAGATGTTCTGAAATAGGAAGTAATGTTCCTTTTACGCAAACTTATACCGGAGACTTGGACGGTAAAAAAATCCAAGGGGCATACCAAGGCACAAATAGTTCTGGCCGTTGGCTTGCAGAACGTTAATAGGAAATACTATGGAATCCATCGCTAAAGATCGTGAGAATATTCCTTTATCTGAATCTGATATTCATTTTGCAAAAGATACATTAGATAGAATTCGCCAAGAGTTAACTGGAGAGATCACCGGCCAAGAGGCAGTGGTTAAAAATCTGCTTATTTCTTTGGCTTGTCAGGGTCATGTTCTTTTAGAAGGAATGCCAGGGCTTGCAAAAACACTCCTTGCAAAATCTTTATCTTCCGCATTGGATCTAGATTTTAAAAGAGTACAGTTCACACCTGATCTTCTTCCTGCGGACTTAATTGGTACAGTCGTATTTAATCCTAAAAACGGAGAATTCACGACACGTAAAGGACCGATCTTTACCGGAGTTTTACTGGCAGACGAGATCAATAGGGCACCAGCAAAAGTACAATCTGCTCTTTTGGAATGTATGGAAGAAAGAACGGTTACCATCGGAGAGAATACTTTCCCTTTAGAGAGACCTTTTTTAGTATTAGCTACTGAAAATCCGATCGACCAAGATGGAACTTATCCATTGCCGGAAGCGCAGATGGATCGCTTTTTTATGAAAGTTCTTGTGGATTATCCTGATATCGATGAAGAACTCGCAATTTTAGAACAACATGGTAAACTTGCGGCCGGTCCAAAACGTATTAAGAAAACAGCAACTGCTAAAGATGTTCTGAAGATCTCTTCACTTGTGGATAGAGTTCATGTGGAGCCTAAATTAAAAAGTTATATAGTTCGTTTAGTAAGGAATACTCGCCCGGAAGAGAAGACTGTACCGGATCTTCTTCCTTATGTAAAACACGGAGCTTCTCCTAGGGCTAGTTTAAGTTTGCTAAAAGCATCTAAAGCAAAGGCTTTATGGGAAGGAAGGGATTATGTGGCTCCGGAGGATGTGAAAGCAGTTCTTCCTGAAATTCTTCGTCATAGAATTTTACTCACTTTCGAAGCAATCTCTGAGGACGTGGGGATTGAGTCAGTGGTTCGGATCGTGTCAGATGCAACTCAGGTACTTTGATCTAATCAACTAAGATGTTCCGTAAAGAATACCAAAACCTGATCCAACTTCTGGATTTTAAGGAGAGAGGATACTCTCTTCGGAGTAGACAAGGCACTGCTACGAGTTCTAGAAAGGGCAGGGGGGTCGATTTCAAGGATGTTCGCCCTTACGCTGTCGGTGACGATACGAGACTAATCGATTGGAATGTTACTTCTAGATTCGGAGAATTACATGTAAGAGAATTCTACGAAGAGAAAGAAAGACTTGGAGTCTTTTTTTTGGATGTTTCTGAATCTATGGATTGGAGCAGTTCAGAGTGGACCAAGGCTGAGAATGCTTTTCAGGTTTTAGCTTTATTAGTTTTACTTTATGTAAGAAAAGGAAACCTTGCGAAAATCCTACTATATTCGGATCGTTTAGAATGGGAAACGGGGTATATCCGTAATACCGAAGAAGCTCTGTCTTCTTTGGAAAAGGTTCGTACATACCCGCATCGAAAATTAAAAACAGATCCTAAACTTCCATTCGTGCTCTTAAAAAATCGGATCAGAAGATACACTGATTCTTATATACTTTCCGATTTTCATGGACTTCCTTCTTTAAAAAAACTTACTGGGCTTCGAAGATTCCATACACTTCATGCAATTCGGTTTAAGGACCGTTTGGAAGAGAATGCGCCTAGAGGCTTTTTCCAATTCTTCTTATTAAAAGATCCGGAGACAGGTGCAATCCCTTCTCCAGTGGGGGGAAGTATTAAAAAGAATCTAGAATTTCTATTCAAGTCCAGATGTTTAGAGTTAGAAGGAAATGATACGGATCCGAATAAACTTCTTGAATACTGGAGACGTATGTCATGACGACGGGGAGTTGCCGTCTAAGATCCTTGGATCATATTCAGTTTTTCTATTATACTTTCTGTTTAATTCTTCTGCTTTTTGCCGCTCCTGCCTTTGCTTGGAAAGAAGATTGGGAACCTAAGGAAGTAGGAATTGGAGATCAGGCACAATACGTGTTGGAATTCCAACAGGGAGAAATCCAGGATCCAGAGTTACCTTCTAAGGGAATACATCCCGATCCGGAATCTCCGGATCTTCCGCTATTCGAAGTGACCTCTGCTGAAATTCTAGATACAAAGATCAAATTGAGCGTGGCTTATTATGTTTCCGGGACTTTTTATTTGCCTATCACATGGAAGGACAAAGACGGAAAAGAATTCCGCTCTGAGCTAGCTTTGGCTGTTCGTTCATCTATAGGAGAGAAGGATAAAACTCCTGAAGAGATCTTGCCACCTCTGGAATTTTCAGGAAAGTACGGCTTAAAGTTGGCGGCGATTCTCGCAGCTTTCGTTGCATTGGGTTTTGGAATCTTCTATGCTTGGTATCTAAATCAAACAGCATCCAGAAGGACTATGGATGCACTTGTAGAAGCAGATCCATGGGTCCAGAAAATTCTAATATACGAAAGTAAATTAGACGAGATCATCAATACTCCTCCAGTATTTGCTAGGACCTTTTATAGGGTTCTATCTGGATATATTCGAGAGAATATGTCCAAAAAGATGAATGCGCCATTCGCACATCTTACAGAAGCAGAATTATTCAAACGTATTTATGATTCGTTTGCATTGGAAGAAGGGGATGTCAGAAATTGGGAGAACACTTTCCGTAAGGCTCAATACTCTGGCGAGGAAGTGGAAATCTCTTCTGCCGAGGCTTTGAGGGCCTGGGATTATTGGAAGGAGGCGCTTTCCAAATGACGGAATGGGAGTCTCCATATTATCTTTTCTTAATTATTCCGATCTGGATCTGGACTTTCTACTCTTATTGGAAAAATGAGCCGGCGTTGGGAATAGAACTTCGGATTCCAGGAAGAGTTCAATCCGGAACGTTTTCTTTTAAAGGGTTTTTATCTTCAGTTGCTCCATTAATTCGCCCAATCGTCTTAACATTGTTTGTGATCGCAGTTGCAGGTCCGGGAAAAAGATATAGGTTTCTTCCGGATGAGACCAAAGGGGTGGATATCATTTTGGCATTGGATGTGTCCGGTTCCATGTCTAAGAGTAGGGATTTCTTGCCTGAAACTCGCTTAGGAGTCTCTAAAAAATTACTCAGAGAGTTTATTAGAAAAAGAGAAAATGATCGTTTAGGCCTGGTTGTATTTGCAGGGGGAGCTTATCTGCAATCTCCTCTAACAAGCGACAGAGACGTATTAGAAGAAATATTAAGCCAAGCCGAAGAAGAAACAGTTCCTGAACAAGGTACTGCTATTGGTGATGCGCTGATTCTTTCTTGTTATAGATTACGTAGGTCTCCTGCAAAATCAAAGGTGATTGTACTGATCACAGATGGGGCGTCCAATACAGGTCGTATAGATCCAGTAACGGCGACTGAGATTGCAAAAGGTGTGGGGGTTAAAATTTATTCTATAGGTATTGGAAAAGAAGATCAATCTTATGAGGTGAATTTCGAAATTTTGGATATACTTTCCAAGAGAACTGGAGGAGTATTTTATAGAGCTGAAGATATTAGTGAGTTGAGAGAGGTTTTAGCTTCGATCGACTCTTTGGAAAAAGACCTTTTGATCCTTCCCCCGGAAGAGGTAAGAGAATCAGAATCCTTAATTTTTCTGACCTATGCGCTTGCCTTATTGGGCATGGATCTACTTTTCCGATCTTGGGTTTTTCGGTATTACGTATGAGCGAGACTTTTTTAGAATCCTTTTGGATCTCACTTGGGTTGATATTTTTCGCTTATTCTTTGTTTAAGCTTGTATTCTATTTTTATTGGAGTCGTTGGAAAAAATTCTATCCCGGCTTACCTAGAGAGTCCAAGGTTCCACCTTTTTATATAGTGCTCGCGAGGGTCTTGCTGCTTGCTTCTGTGTTTTGTCTTTCATATTTTGCATACCAAAGAACTGAATCTACCAAGTCTAAAGAAGAAGAAATCTCTAGGGGAGTAGACTTTTTATTCTTGGTGGATGTAAGTCTTTCTATGCAATCAGTGGATACTCGTCCTTCTCGGATCGCCCGAGCAAAAGAAACAATCCTGAGACTTCTTCCCGAGCTGAACGGAAACCGATTTGGTATGATTGTTTTCGCTGCTTCTCCATTTGTCTATTGTCCTATGACCTCAGATACACGTGCATTTTCGGAGTATGTGAGAGGTCTGGATGTGGATATAGTAGGAGATAGAGGGACCGATCTGAAATCTGCATTCACAAAAGCGGAAGAAGTTTTGAATTCTAATCAAGTATTAAGAAATCGTATTTTAGTTTTGATCTCTGACGGAGAAGATATGGATTCTCCAGGTATTGTAAAATTTCCTGCGGAGGTCTGGGTCTGGTCTGTTGGAACTCCTACAGGCGGACCAATCGGATATTCTGAAGACGGGTCTCGAGTGTATGGCTTCTTAACAAAAGATGGGTCTTTGGCACCTTATGAAAATTCTCCAGGAGTGATCGTCTCCAAATCCAATCCTAGATTTTTAAAAGAATTGGCTTCCGCAAACGAGGGCAGGTTTCTTTCTTTGGATTCGGAAAGTCCCCAGATTGGGGATGTAAAATCTTGGATAAGCTCCATGGAAAAAAACACAGGACAAAGAATTCGTAATTTAAGAAGGGCAGAAGGAGCCAAAAAGTTTTTAATACCTGCGCTTCTACTTTTGCTATTTGATTTTTTTGTATTGGAGTTCTGGGGAAAATTATTAGTAAGAATTTCAAAAAAGGTAGCTCCTGCGCTTTTGCTTCTATTCTCATTTTGGGGAAGAGAAATTTATTCATTTGAGTTAGATCCAGGCGGAAATCGTATCAAAGAAGGTAGGAATTCCTACGACCAGGGAGATTATCGAAGCTGCTTGGAAAGATATAAGGAAGCAGATCCGTATTTTCCGGAAGATCCTCGATTGGAATTCAATCGGGGAGATTGTGAATACAAGTCAGGTAATCTAGATAAGGCCATCCGCCATTTTGAAAAATCCGCAGATTCGAAAGACAAAGAACTTAATGCACAATCTCATTTTAATTTGGGAAATTCTTATCTTAAATTGGGGGATCGGAAAAAGGCAGCAGAACATTATCTTCGTTCTCTAAAAGAAAATCCTAATTTAGAATCTGCTAAGAAAAATCTAGAATGGCTTCGTAAACTTCCTCCTCCAGAAGGAAAAGAGGGCTCAGAAAACAAAGAGAGTACGGCTGAGGAAAAGGAAGATAAGTCTTCATCTGCAAAACATGGTCCTAAAGGAAAAGAGAAGGCAGAAAAACAATCCAAGTCTGGTGCCGGAAAAGATCAGAAAGATAAAAACAAATCTAAGATGGAAGATGAATTGGATCGTATCATGGAATCTATGGATTTAGATTCCGTAAAGAGAAGAAGTCCAGGTTCTCGGAACAAAGAGGTGTTCTGGTGAAACGTTTCCTTCTTCTTTTAGTTATAGGAATATTTCCTTTATTTGCGCAAGGGCCTAAGTTTTATCTCAGTCAGACCAGAGCAGATTTGGGGGATGCAGTATTTATCATTTTAGAAACAGAAGGTAGCGCTCAGGTCCGTTTAATAGAAAAGGAATTTAACGGGCAAGGGATCAAAGCAGTCTATTGGGGGACTGAAGAGAACACCACTATAGTAAACTTCAAAGTATATCGCAAAAAACTAATTAAATACAGACTTACTGTCTCAGCACCTGGGCGGTTTTCAGTTCCGGAAATAGAGATAGAAGTAGACGGACAAAAAGTAGAATCCGGAATGATGGCCTTAGAAATTTCTCCCAGAAGTTCTACTGCGAATAAGTCCTCAGGATTTTTCTCAAACCGATATTTTTTCAGCGAAGAGACGGAGGGTCCTGAAGATGGGGACTTAAAAGTACTATTTAGAACAAACAAAGATCAGGTCTGGGTAGGGGAACCTATTTTAGGATTTTTCACGTTATATTACAGAAATGCGATACGTCCTTATATAGATCGGGATTTTTCTAGTTCTATCGAATTTCCTTATTTTAGGAGCGAAGCACTTTCAGGGATCAATCTTTTAATCCCAGAACAGGTGATTTATGAAGGTTTGGAATTTGAAACTGCAGTTTATAATAAAGAAACTTTCATTCTGACACCTTTAAGAAAGGGAGAATATTCTTTGGGTTCTACTGTATTTCATTTGGAAGGAAGACAACAGTCCTTCTTTCATATGAGAAGTATTAAGACCATTCCGAGTAAAATTTTTGTAAAGGATCTACCTTCTCCTTCCCCATTGGAATTTAAGGGTGCGGTCGGTAACTTTAAGATAGATTTAGAAGAATATCCAAAAACAGCTTTTCTGGGAGAGCCTTTTCAGTTTAAGCTGACTATTTCTGGGAATGGAAATCTTTCTTCCATTAAGGATCCTTTACTAAGTGTATGTGATCCCAATTGTTCTCCTGAAATTACATATTTGCAAACAAGGCAACAAAGAGATTTTAGAGAGCTTGGTCCAGGGGAATTCGGGTTTTATCTAAATTATTCTTATCATTATTCTGTACTTCCTAAGAAAGAGGGAGTTTGGAAACCGGAAGATCTGAAATTCACTTTTTTCAATCCAGGTTCTGGAAGATATGAATCTGCTTCTCTTCGTTTTCCTGGTCTGGAAGTGGGACCGCCTAGGCCAAAACAGGAAATTGCTGCTGAAGAAATTGGAAATAAGACCGGATCTTTTCTACTAACATCAATTCTTCTTTCTTCTATTTTTATAGGAGCCGGTGTGTTTGTATTTTTAACACTGCGTAAGAAGTATCAATTTGAAACTATACTGAAACGACTTGACCTCTGGATAGGTTCCAAACGAGGTTTTGTTTTGAAACATTCTGTGATGACCAAGGGATTACCTGAGGAAGAAGCAAGTCTTCTTGCTAGCTGGAAGTCCGACACGGTTCCTTTGATCGAAACCTATAAGACTTTGGGACCTTCTTCCAAAAAAACTTTGATTAGGATCTCAAATTGGTTGTCAGATAAATTGAACGAGGAGGGGGCCGAATGAGCGAAGAAGTAAAAGGTAGGATTTCCGTAGAGACGGAGAATATTTTTCCTATTATTAAAAAATGGTTATATTCTGAAAAAGATATATTTTTGAGAGAGTTAGTCTCCAATGCATGTGACGCGATCGCTAAACTTAAAAAAATTTCCTTGAACGAAGAATTCGAAGGAGGGACCGATTATAGGATCGATCTAGATTTTGACCAAGAAACTAGGATCTTAACTGTCCAAGATAACGGGATCGGTATGACCGATGAAGAAGTGAACCGTTATATCAATCAGATTGCATTTTCAGGTGCGGAAGAATTCGTAAAAAAATACCAATCAGAAGGAGACAAAACTGAGATTATAGGACATTTCGGTTTGGGATTCTATTCCAGCTTTATGGTTTCTACTAAAGTAAAAATAGAAACTAAATCTTATAAAAAGGGGAGTGCCTCTGTTGTTTGGGAAAGTGAATCAGGCACTGAGTATTCCTTAAGACCTGGTGATAGATCTGAAAGAGGAACAAAGATCAGTTTATATCTCGATGGAGATTCAGGAGAGTATTTGGATTCCTGGAAACTGAAGGAACTTGTTCGTAAATATTGTGATTTTCTTCCTGTTCCAATTTATGTAAAAGATGAGAAGGCAAATAAACAAACTCCATTATGGAGCGAGCAGCCTTCTTCCGTTAAAAAAGAACAATATGATGAGTTCTATCAGTATCTTTTTCCTTTCGCAGGTGAGCCTTTATTCCATGTCCACTTAAATGTGGATTATCCATTTAGATTGCAGGGTATACTGTATTTCCCAAGGCTTAAACATGAGCTAGATGCAAATCGTATGGGTATCAAACTCTATTGCAATCATGTGTTTGTTTCTGAAGAAGCTAAAGAATTAGTTCCTCAATTTTTAACTGTTCTACAAGGAACTCTGGATATTCCTGATCTTCCTCTGAACGTTTCCAGATCGTACCTGCAAAATGATCCTTTGGTAAAAAAGATCTCTTCTCATATTGTCAAAAAAGTTTCAGACAAATTGCAGGAAGAATGGAGCAAAAATCCGGATGAATTCCGTAAAAACTGGGATGAGATTTCCCTTTTTGTTAAGTACGGAATGATGACTGACGAGAAATTCTATGAATCGGCAAAAGATCTGATATTCTTCCGGTCATCTAATGGTGATTTGACGAAACTCGAAGATTATGTGGAAAGAAATAAAGAAAAGAACTCAGGCAAAGTATATTATGCGGGAGAAGCTGAACTTTCTTCTGTGTATATGGACCTTCTCAAGTCCCAAGGTTTGGAAGCCTTACTTGTAGATTCCCGAATAGACAATCATTTCCTCCAATTCTTGGAAGGCAAAAATCCTGATTGGAAATTCCAAAGGGTGGATTCTGAACTTGCAGATCAGGTTTTGGATAAGGATGCAAGCCCCGATCTTGCTGACTCCGATAACAAAACTACGGAAGATCGATTGAAGGAAATTTTTACTAAAGCGATTTCCAAAGAAGGTGTGGAGATCAAAACAGAAGCATTAAAGTCTGAAGACATACCTGCAGTTATTCTTCTGCCTGAACATATAAGACGTCTGGCAGAGATGGGGCAAATGTATGGTCAGAAGGCTGGGGACTTCTTGAAGAATCATACTCTTCTCCTGAACCGCCAATCTAAGCTGGTCAAAAATATACTGGGTCTTTCCAAGAGCATTCATCCGGAGAAGGCGGAAAAATTAGCCCGTTCGGTGTACGATCTGGCCTTGTTAGGCGCTAAGCTGATCGGAGAGGACGAACTAAGTGATTTGATCCGTCGCCAAAGGGATCTGTTGGAAGATCTTTCCTCGGATTAATTCCGAAAAAAAAGGGGGGAAATCGGAGATCGTACCGATATCTTTAATGGTACCGGTATGCGGACACCGATTTTCCCGATTATAATAGCACTGATTTTATTCACTTCTGCCGGTTTACATTCTCAAGAACCGAGCAAGGGCAACCCATCCTCCGAGGAGGAAGGTGAGGTGCATAAGGATGGCAAATCCTTAGATAAGGAATATTACGAATATTACTTTAAAACTCTTCCTAATCTAGATGTTTTGGAAAAGGAGAAGTTGGAATACAACTTGATCCGTTCCTTAAAGCTTGAGTTAAGAAAAAGAGATCCGGAAAAGATGACTCCGGAAGAACTTAAAAAAATAAACGCGAATTCAGTCCGTTACGAACGTGTGTTTGAAGATTCCATTTGGATGAGAGGGATCAGAAAACAAATGCAGTATTTAAAATTTAAGGACTTTATGTTCGTGATCGTCTACGAAAAGTATTACTGTTTTATTTCGTATGAGATGAATCCTGCAAGATATATACAAGAACCATACCAGGTGCAATTGATCTTTAAAAAGGACAGCGCTTTTAATTCTACTACTCTACCTCAGCCTTAAACGTTCTGAAATAAAGGCTGACTAATACCAGGCCGACAGAGAACAAAATCCCGAATATAAGAAAGTCTTGCATAAAGCCGAAACCAGGAGGCGGGGCCGTGTTTCCTACGATCCTTCCTAGGATTTTTGGTTTTCCGAAACTATTCCAAACCAAAGTGCGGACTTGGACTGTATCTCCTACTCTCATTCTTCTGTTTGTGGTTTGGTCTACTTCTTCAGTGACCTCATGTTTTTTGCCTTGTTCGTCAGGTACCAAGTAGGTATACACATTTACGGTTCTACCTAACTTATTGAGTTTTGTATTCTCTACAAGCACTCCGAACTCTTTGTTTCCTGGAAGAGATAAGTTTTTATAGATCGATTCTAAACTTTTGTTTTCCCAATAAACTGCTACGGAAAGAGGAAGAAAGAACGCGAGCGAAATCCAGCCCATGATAAAAAGGATTTTATAGAATGGGGTAGAGTTCGTTTTCATTCTCAGTCTTAATCATCTTTTTCGACAGGGATTATTACAACCAAGTTTCCTTTTTCTGTAGGAAGAAAAAACGAATGGTCCCGAGAGTTAGGTGCATTATTCTTAGGATATGAAGGTATCTAGATCCGACTTTTTGAAATATATGGGAAAGGGGATGCTTGCTTTAACTGCGGCCCGTACCTTAGATCTACTCTCAGAACCTGCAAATAAACCTTCTATAAAAGTACATTCTCCGAATTCTTCTTCTTCAAAAAGTTCTAAGGCGGGCTCTGCCAAAATTCCAGGAAGCAATTTTAAACCTTTAAAGCCAAATACAAAAGACGATCTGATCTTAGCGGCAGGTTTTACATACGACCTGATCGCAGTATACGGAGATAAGATCAATTCTAAGGGAGATACTTTCGGTTATGCTGCCGATTTTAACTGTTTCTTCCAATTTCCGAATGATCCAAACTCTGCACTTCTTTGGACCAATCATGAGTATTTAAACGAATTAGAATATTATGTAACTGGATATGATTATAACCAGAAGGGTCCGAATAATCGAACACCTGAACAGATCGAAAAATATCTGTATTCATTAGGCGGTTCAGTGATCGGATTACGCAAATCTAATGGCTCTTGGGTATTAGATTCTGAATCTAAATACGGAAGAAGAATAAACGGAAGGTCGGAATTCCAACTGAAAGGCCCCGTTGCTGGTTCGGATGCAATCTCTGGTAAAACAAAAGTGAATGGCACATTTGCAAATTGTTCCGGTGGACAAACATTATGGAATACTGTCCTTTCTTGCGAAGAAAACTACGAAATGGTGGTAGAAGATTGTAAGTTGGGAGATTCCAAAGAATACGGATGGATCATAGAAGTGGATCCATTTGATCCTTCTTCCATTCCAGTAAAACATACTGCGCTTGGAAGATTCTCTCATGAAAATGCCGCATTAACTATTTCTCCATCCGGCAAGTTAGTTGTATATATGGGAGATGATTCCAAGGACCAATGCGTTTATAAATTTGTCTCCGAGAGAAATTTCGATCCTAAAAAAGGAAAATTAAATTCTGAACTTTTGGACGAAGGTACTTTATATGTAGGTAATTTCGAAAAATGTGTATGGGTTCCATTGGATCTGGAAAAGAATCCAAATCTAAAAAATGCAAAAGATAAAGAAGGTAATCTGAAATTCAAGACCCAGGCGGATATCTTAGTGTCTTGCAGGGATGCAGCAAAGACGGCCGGCGGAACTCCAATGGACAGACCTGAGGATCTGGAAGTTCATCCATTAGATAAATCTGTTTTTGTTTCCTTTACCAATAATGATTCTCATGGAAATTTTTACGGACAAATAGTACGTATCAAAGAAGAAAATTCAGATGCTGAATCGGTTCGTTTTGAATTCGAAGTGTTTGTTGCTGGAGGAGGGAAGAGTGGATTTTCTTCTCCTGATAATTTGGCTTTTGATTCTTCCGGAAATCTTTGGATGGTTACTGATATGACTACCCGCTTACTAGGAAAATCCATCTTCAAAAAATTCGGGAATAATGGTATGTTCTTTATTCCTACAAGCGGAGAAGATGCCGGAAAAGCTTTCCAATTTGCTTCTGCCCCCATCGGCGCGGAACTCACAGGCCCATGGTTTACACCTGACGAAGAATATTTATTCTTATCTGTGCAACATCCTGGAGAAGATACCAAGGATTATGATGTTCCTACTAGCCGTTGGCCTTATAGAACGAAAGGCGATATACCTAGGCCAGGAGTCGTCGCGATCAGAAGAGCTTAGTTTTTAGACTTCTACAATCGGAATCAAGACCGGTCAGTATTTTCTATTTCGTTCCAGACTTTCTTTTTAATAATTGCTCTAATTTTTCTTTAGGAGGAGTCATTTGTTTGATTTCTTCCTTAGTAGGAGTTAGTTGTTTTTCCGTTTTTGCGGTAGTGATACCGTTACAAGGATCTTCCTGATTTGCTGATTGCCCTTTGATTGCACGTACCCAAGAGCATGCAATTTTCAAATATCCATTTGCGCTAGGATGGATTCCGTCTGCAGAATAATCTGGTCCAGGTTGCAACGTGCTATGCATATCCACAAGAGTCATCCTAGCTCTACTAGAGGGAGGAAGATTTATCCAATTGTTTGCGATATAGTTATTGTATTTAAAGATTACCTTATTAACGGTTTCGTAACCAACCTTCGGTGGAGCTGTCTTGATGATTTGGGCTACAAATATATGTGTCTTTGGATTGCTGTTCAGCAAGGTCTGCAACATGTTGAATAAATTCTGACCAGTTGTACTGGCAAGTTGATCGATCTGCGCGTCCGTTGGATTCTGGATTTTTAATATAGGCCACATATCGTTCGTTCCGGCATGAACCAAAGTAATATCAGAAAAGCTGGCTCTATTTGCAATTGGTGTCAGATCTTCTACTGTCCATCCTGGATAGCCATCGTGGGTCTGTGTATTCACAAGCCATTGCTGGAAATAGGAACCTCCACTTTGATACCCTTCTGTAGTAAAAACAAGTCCGTCTCCATTTAGTGAGAGTAGAGTCATCCATCCACGATACCCGCCTCCTTTTAATCCTGGAGGCATACATATATATTGAAAGATTTCATACATTGGGCATTGCCAATCGTTCGTAAATCCGACTCCATAAGTAATCGAATCGCCAAAGGGGCGAATTAAAACGGGATTTGTTAGTTTGTAAGGAGCGGGCTGTGCGCTTATAATCGTGCTGAATAATAAGGAAATTGTAATAAACGTCCAAATAATAGACTTTTTCATATTTATGGGTACCTATCGAGTGGACGATAGTTTTCTCTTTGTTGGATTAGTCAATTTATTTCTATATACTATATAAATATTGTGTAATGATCCATTCGGGAAATAAAAACGGGAATATTCTTTAAAGGAAATTTAAAGTGTAAATGGAAAAATGCAATCTGGAGGTGCGGAATTTTGAATAGGGATTAGTTTTTAAGACAAGCAGCGATTGCGTCTTCTTCTTTCTCAAAATGGGCGAATGGTTTCCAAAGGCCCAATAGATTGAAGATCTGTATGACCTTCTCTCCAGCTTCTGTAAGAAGAAGTTTTTTACCTTCACTTGTAAGTCTGTTCTTTAATTCGAAAATTGCACGAATTCCGGAACTGGAAACATACTTGAGATCGGATAAGTTTAATACGGTATTGTTTGCATGACTTACATCCAATACTTTTTCCTTAAATAAAGGGAAGGTGGATTCGTCTAGTCTGCCGGAAACCAAATATACTCTGATCTCTTTACCAGCATCCTGTTCTAGAATTTTTAAACTATCCATGTTTTTGCACCACCACCCGCAATCTTTCCGGAGAAACGGAAAAGTCCGCTTTTGCCCCGGGAGGAAAATCGTAAATACGTTCCGCCAAGGAATCGATTGAGATCCCTCCGCGCATTTCGGATATTAGACGGAAAGAGCCGCGAACCGTGAAGTGATCCAGCTTGTATTGGAAACTTTCCTTCTTACGCAGCTCTCTACAGTACACTTTGAAATAGGGCTCCTGCTTGTCAAAGCTTACGTCTTTATTTTCGCAAGACATAACCCAACCAGTAGAACCCGCTCCGGTATATACAAGAAGGCCCGAACATTTCTGTTCTTCTGAGACCTGTTCATGAGAGATTAGAAATCGGCTCGTTAAATCAGGACTATTATTACGGATAGAAATTTCGCTAATCCCTTGGAAGGTCTCGATCGCTTGGCCGTTAGGATATTCGATCCTAACATTGATCCGAGGCCATTCTTCTATGATTATATTTTCCCAATTTTTGGAAACCGCCTTTGAGATATCGGAGGTATGAAAGGATAGAAGGGCCCCTACAGAAGTTTCGGGGTCCGAATTACATCCCAGAACTAAATTGTCTAAGGCGTGATGTGCCACATAAGTGAAATGATTGTCCCCGCCTAATGCGATCACCAGATCAAAGACAGCTATATTTATATTTTCTAATTCTTCTCTAAAGATAAACTTTCCATTCGGGAAGGTGTGTTTTAATTCTTCTCTACTTTGGAGCTGTCTTAAATGAGAATTATAAATCCTAGAGAAGGAATCATTTTGGATCTCTGCTACTCTTTTGAATTCATCTAGAGAACCGTAGTTCTCCAGATCCAATTCATACTTTGTTCTTTTGATAACTACCAGAACAGATTCGATCTTTTTTCGCTTTTCCGCCGACATGGATTACCAATTTGGACAGATCTAGGTCTCCTAGAAAACGAAAAAAATCAAACCAATGCGGGTTCTGAAGAATTATTTGCCCTAGGATCCGAGTCTGCCAGGATCAATTTTAGAACAGACATGGTTGCTCTGAACTTCATTCGATTTCCTGTAAGTCTGTATAGAGCCACCAAATGTTTTAGATTTCTAATATTTTCAGGTTCTCTGGATCTGAGTTTTTCTGCGAATTCCAATGACTTCCAATAATCCTTGGTCTTTCTTAGACAATAGGAAAGGTAGAAGATATACTCGTTGTCGAATGGGATCTTGGAAAGATAAGCCTCTGTATATTTTGCACCTTCTTCGAATTCTTTTGCGTTGATGCAGATCCTAGCCATTTGTTTATAAAGGGCAGGGTCTGAATCATCTATCTCTAATGCTTGTGCAAAAACTTCCTTAGTCTTTTCGGTATTTCCTTTTTTATATTCTTTAATACCGATCTGTAGAAGCTTATTGTATTCTTCGGAGATCGCTTTTGTGCGAGAAGGGGAAACTTCTACTTCTTTATAAACTATGCTCAAAAGACTTAGATCATCCGAAATTTCTCCAGCTGCACTGATTAATCTTTCTAGATCTTCTAAGTTCCCACCTGCAAGTTCTACAAATCTTAAGAATAAAAACTCATCTTCGTTCATCACTGGCTCTGAAGAATTTGGATCATAGAGTAGAATATCATCTCTTCCGTCGGATCCTAAGAATATCCTGTCGCCGGCTTCCAATTTATCCACTCTCACTAAAGGTTCTGTTGTGTTTTCGGAGAAACCTAATTTTCGAATCGGGAAGTCGGAATCTAAGAAGCCAGCTTTTGCATCCCTATACAGTACCATATTCGGATGTTCTGCATTAATAGAATATAATGCTCCTGTTTCTTCATCTAAAAGACAAAGCAAAGCGGAAACGAGCATCGTACCGTCGAAGGTTACGAATACATTTTGTAATTCAGTATAACAATCTTTAAGCCATTTCTCAGGAGTTTTCTTTTGGTTACTTCTGGAGAGTTGGGTCCTTGTTACAATCGCTTTGAATACTGTCCCCATTACAAGAGCACCGCCCGCGCCTTGGATAGATTTCCCCATTGCATCGGAGTTCATAATACTCAGATATTTTTTACCGTATAAAGTGATCTCACTGATGGAAACTAGATCTCCTCCTATATCTGCTTCTCTCTTTCTGAATACGAACGTTTTCTTTTGTCTTAAGATACCGCTGATCTTAGTATTAGTACTTTCGTATTTAGTAGTAGCAAGTGGACGAAGAAGTAGGGAAGTCAGATAATAATCCCCGTCTTGCTTTTCTTTCAAGGCTCTAAGATCATCCAGGGTTTCCTGTAATTCTTTTGTCTTCTCTTCCACCTTCTTTTCTAAGAACATTTGGTGGTCTAAAAGATCCTTCTTCATTTCTATGAAAACTTCTGCCATTTCTCCCAATTCGTCGGAACGATTTAAGTCCACAATTTTGGATTCGTCCTCATTCGGATTTTGCATTGCGAAGTTGAGAGCCTTTACAGCATGTATAATGTCTCTGGAAAATCTATAAGATGCGAATAAGATCCCGCCGAAAACGGCAAGAGCAATGAGTCCGCAGTAAAACCAAAGATTTCGAGTGGATTCATAAAGTTCGGTTTCATCAATCAAAAGAACGAAATCTAGTTTAAGATTACTTAATCCTTGGTTTTCGTAAGGTACTTGAGTAAGATAATAATGTCTTCCTTCTAGGGTGAATCTGGAAATTCCTGCAAGATCCTTAGGTTTTCTATCTCCTAAATATTTGGAGATGGTAGAATCCGAAAAAGAGATCAGCTTTTCTTTCTCATAAATTGCAAGATGAACATCTTCAGAACCAGTGATGGTTTGGATAAACTTATCATCTACCACCTGGCCCACCATCATGATCCCACCGTTTTTAAGCGGAGCAGTGACTCTAAGACCAAGACCACTATGACCGATCTCTAGGGTAGAAGCAATTCTGCCTTGTAGAGCTTCTTGTACGATCTTCTGTCCAGACTTATCGTCTCCATAATCGGCTGGTCTATGAAATCTAAAATAAACATGCCCTGTCTTGTCATGGATCTCGAAAATAGAAAGACCATACTGAGTCATGATCCCTTTGATATATTCAAGGTTACTTTGAAGTATACCTCTGTTTCCCAAACCGTTCTCTAAAATAGAAAGAGTCTTTTGGTTTCTTTCTATTTCTTTGAGAAGAAGTCGGATCACTTCTTCCTTATGTTTGAGTTCCTTCCTGAACTCCAGGGAACGGTCTAATGCTCTTTTGTCCTGTGGTTCATTTTTAACTTGATCGATCATCTGGATGAATGTGATCGCAAGAATAAGTACTAATAGAAGCTGACTTGCTCCCAGAATGAGAAAAATTTTTTGTCTAAAACTCATAAATTGTTCCGGAAATGGAATCTCCCTAGATCGGGAAGGCGCGCTTTGTATTTTTAGCCTTTTCTCTTCTTTGAAAAAGAGACCCAAACCTTACACTGGGAAGATCCCATTCGTACTAAGGTTTCGTGAAATTCAGGTTACAAAAATATTCCGCCTAATGAGATGTTAGTCGATGTTGGAGACGCAGAGATTTAATAAAGCCGCAGCGTTTGATCTCACGCAGAGCCACAAAGTTTTAGACCGTCGACTTAAAAATCCCTCTGCGTCTTGGCGCCTCTGCGTGCCACTTTCCTGTGTCTCTTTTAAACTCCGCGCCTCCTAACACTTGACCGCAGACCAAGCACTCTGGACCCTAACAAGATGGAAGATCAGGAACCTAAAAAGCAGGGATTTCCGTTTCACCCTCTAGAAGATTTTGTACTAGGCGAGGTTTTAGGAAGGACCCTAATCAAATTAGGGCATTCTAAAGAAGAAATAAATAAGGCAATTCTATCTCATCTGCCTCCGGGACAGCCAGAATTCCTTTTTACCCCGAACGCAAAAAAACAATTACTATTACAAAGTATGCCTGTGGAGCTTAGAAGTTTTCTGGAAGCAGGAAATGAAAAAGAGGTCTTAAACATCTTCCGTAAAACAATCCAGCTAGAAGCTAGATTAGATCTCGCATTGGAACTTCTGGAATGGATTTGCACAGGATTTGAAAAAGAAGAATTGGTTCGTGCATTATTCCAATTAGTATTAAACGGAAAAATAGAATTAAGCCCGGAATTTTATCCTCTCTTGATGGAAGAATACGACAAAGAGATGAGAGGAGACTTGGACAAGCTCCGAGAAGAATAAAAAAAGCCGCTTGTTCCCAAGCGGCTTCCGAAAACTCACTAAATCAAAAAATCTTAAGCTACATCAGCTAAAGGAGAAGGTGCTGTACCAGAAAGTTCTTTTCTTCCTTTTTCAGTCCACACTGCTCTTTGGATTGTGATGATTCCCATAAAATGTAGTACCTTCATCACTTGGTAAGTAAGATCCAACTCGAACCAACGGAATGCGAAGTTTGGAGAGTTTGGGTGAGCGTGGTGGTTGTTTTGGTATAATTCTCCCATGATCAAGAAGTCAACTGGAAGGGTGTTTTTAGAATTATCCGGATTTTTCGCATGGTTGCGGTAACCATACATATGTCCACACCAGTTTACAATTGCGCCATGAGTTGGTCCCATTAGATAATGGATTGGTAATAAAGCGTATAACCAAACTGCGTCTGCAGGAACGAAAGCCATATAGAATAGAGTGTAACCGGTTCCGAAGAACAAACGAACATACCAAGAATCAGCAAAACGATCAAACAAAGGGATCTCTGGATAATTTCCTCTGAACTCCTTTTCCACTTCTTCTTTACGATCTAGAATGTTTTCGTAAACTACTGCGGTGGTCCACATCATATCTAGAAATCCTTTAGAAGCTACAGGAGAGTGAGGATCTTTAGCTGTGTCACTGTAGGCATGGTGTCTTCTGTGAAGAATTGCATAGGCTCTCGGATTTAGGAAAGAAGAACCTTGCACAACAAAAGTAAAGAAATAGAAGAACTTTTCCCAGAAACGGTTCAGTTTGAACATCTGGTGAGCAGAATAACGATGTAAATAGAACGATTGAACGAAAGCGGCTAAAATCCAGTGTGCCGCAAAAAAACTCAGAATGATTGCCATGGAGGGCTCCCTTTTTTTCTAAATGATATGAGTCAATTTGGGAGGGTAGGTTGCAAAAAATGTGAGGGGAGAATTTGAGATTTATAGGCAATTATGGTCTCATTAGAATAATTCCACTCAAAATGGCAGATTTTGGCGACTTCTCGCTATCGCTCGAATCGGGCTACTTCGGGCTCGCTCGCGCTCGTCCGGCAAGCCGGACAAAGCCCTACGTATCCCTGTCGCGGGGACAGCAGATGTTCCATTTAACAATTAGATCTTTCTATTTCTTTAAATTCGGGATATTCGGTTTTTTAAAAGCAGCTCTACTTCTTGTTCCGCCTTCTTTTTCCAAAAACTTGGCAATCTCTTTTCGTTCATAAGCAAGGGCCATGGACAGAGGAGTATAACCTTCTGCCTGAGCATTGATGGAAGCTTTTTTACGAACGAGTTCCCTCACTACATTAGGAAGATCGAATACGATTGCAAGATGGATAGGTTTCCAGCCCATATAATCCGCATTCGGGTCAGCACCTTTTTCCAAAGATTCCAAGGATTTGTTCTCATTCTTGTCGTATAGGCTGGAAATTAAGATACGATTCTGTTTTAGTCTTTCCTCTTCTGTAATCTTAGTTTCTGTATCAGAAATAGAATTTTCAGATCGTATCACACTGGAAGGATCTCCTGCAAACGCATAATCATAAACAGGTTTAGAAGCTGGAGGTTTAGTGTGATAATATAAGGAAGATTTAGAAGAATTAGGATGAGAAATTTTAGTCACTTCCTGAGGATTTGTTTGGCTGAAATAAACATCTCCATAATTTTTGTTAGTAAATAGTAATGCTAGAATTGTCTGAGCTGTCCAAGGGGCCCAGGTAGCATAATACCCTTTGAATCCAGTCTCCAAAAAAGGAGATGAATACATGGAGATCCTTTTTTTAGTTTCTTCGTCTCGGATCACTCCCATATCGTATGCCATATTTCCTGCAGTAAAACAGGCACCTAAGAATAGAACGATCGCGCCAGGCGCAGGTTTCATTCCTGAAGAAATTTGCTCGTTGGAAACAAACTCTTTTCCCAGATAAAATCCACCTACTGATCTTTGGTCATAAGGTGGTTGGTCCAGATTGGTTCCAACACCATGTCCTGCATATAAAACTATATTCGCATTTTCTGATGCTTCTTTGATTCCTGACCAAGGGTTATTCGGAGGATAAAATTCAAATACAGAAACTCCTCTGTCTTTTAAAATTTTCACGAGTCCTTTGATATTATTTATATATTCTCGGGTTTTAGGACCTTCGTTACCATCCACTTCTCCAACTATGGCAACTGCTTTTAAGCCAGCACCGGAAATAGTAGGGGAGGGCAGCTCTGCTCTTTTTTTGATCCCGGAGAATGTTCCGCCGACTGCATTACTAGGATGAACAAATTTGATTTCTTCGGAGAAAGAAGAACCGAACGCGAATAAAAGTAAGAGGATTAATAAAAGGGAACTGAACGAAAATTTCATCCAAAGATTGGACAAAAAAATCCGTCTTTATCAATCAATAATTTATTTTAATTTGGAACGGATTTCCGAATTAAAGAAACTTTCCCATTCCTCGTAATTCTTTTGCGGAATATTTCCTAAATTCTCAGAGAAAGAAAGCCCAAAATTCCCATATTCTGTCTTGATCCATTTTTCGATCTGGACTTTAGTTTCAGAGGATCTTTTAGTATGAGGTTTACTTTTTAGAATAAAATCTAAAAGTTCTTGGATCCCTTTTTTAGTTTTTACGCTGGTTAGAAAAATAGGAGGTATACTTCCTCCTGGGACAATATCTCTCAGGAATTCGAGAGTAGTGGAAAGAGTATGATAACTTGCTCTAGCAAGATTTTCTTCATCACATTTATTTAATATGAATGCATCTGGGACTTCCATGATCCCACTTTTCATGAATTGGATCTGGTCTCCGCCCAAAGGGACCATGACCAAAAAGGAAAGATCCGCCAATTTGGAGACTTCTATCTCATTTTGGCCGATCCCCACTGTTTCCACGAATATAAAATCGAAAAAACAACGAAGCAATCGGATCACATGATAGGTATAAGGATTTAGGCCTCCCAGTTCCAATTGGCTGGGTTGGGATCTGAAAAAAATCCTCTTTTCTCTTACTGGTAAAGAAAGCCTAGTTCTATCTCCGAGTAATGATCCTCCACTAATATGACTAGAAGGATCTATGGCAACTACTGCCATTTTTTTGTCTGGGACAGTTTGTAAGAAATTTGTGGAGATCTCTCCTAGAAGCGAAGATTTTCCCGCACCGGGAGTTCCTGTAAATCCTATGGTGACGGATTTGTCCCCATGAAAGCCAGAGTTTTCCAACTCTTTGAATAGAACTTTACGAAATTCGAATGAATCCGGTTTTTCCAGTTCACTGATCAGCTTCGCAAGAGGATATTTTTCCCCTTGAGAAGCTTCTTGGATCAGTTCTTTGAGTTCCTTCTCTGCAAACCGTACGGTCATGCCTTATACGGAAGCTGGAATTTTCTCAGATACGATGTCTATGATACGATCCATTACATCCATCAGATCATAATCTTTAGGTGTGAAGATTGCTTTCACTCCGATGGAATGTAATTTTTCGAAATCAGGCTGAGGAATGATTCCTCCGAAGACCACAGGTATATCCGCTTTATAATGTTTTAACTCTGCGAATATTTGCTCTGCAAGTTCTACGTGAGATCCGGAAAGTATGGACACTCCGATCACATTTGCGTTTTCTTCTACAGCGGATTGTACGATCTCTTCTGGAGTTAATCTAATTCCCGAATAGATTACGTCGAATCCCGCATGTTTTGCGGACACTGCGATCATTTCTGCACCGTTAGAATGGCCGTCTAACCCAGGTTTTCCTACAACGATCTTAGGTCTTGCGCCTGTTGCTTTTTGGAATTTCTCTACTTTGGTTCTGACATTAGAAACTTTGTCAGATTCCAGATTGAGTTTTTGTCCTTCTACTCCGGTGGATGGGCGATATTCTCCGAATATTTTTCTGAGTGTATCTGCCCATTCTCCTGTAGTCACAAGCGCCTTAGCACATTCTACGGAAGCGAACATGAGGTTCTTTCCGTTTTTAGCGTCGTCTTCTAATCTTGCTAGAGATTCCGCGACCTTCTTCGCATCTCTTCTTGCTTTTACATCGGAGAGTACTTTTAAGGTTTGTTCCGCGGATTTAGGATCTACTTTGAAAATCCCTCCATCAGGATCGTTGGTAAGAGGGGAAGGGATCCCTTCTTTCCATTTGTTTTTTCCTACGATAATAAGTTCGTCGTTATTGATCTTAGCGAGTCTTTCTGCTTGGGATTTTACGAGTTGGGCTTTCATGTAACCGTTTTCGATTGCTTTGATGGCTCCACCCATTTCTTTGATCTTTTGGATCTCTTTGTTTGCGTTCTCGATAAGATCTTTTACTTTACTTTCTACAACTCTAGAACCTTCGAATAGGTCAGGGTATTCAAGAAGATCCGTTTCGTATGCGAGTACTTGTTGTAAACGAAGTGACCATTGTTGGTCCCAAGGACGAGGAAGCGAAAGTGCTTCGTTCCAAGCCGGAAGTTGAAGTGCGCGGCATCTTGCATCTCTACTTAAGGTAACTCCTAAAGATTCGATCAAAATTCTCCAAGCGTTGTTTTCAGGTTGTTCTTCTGTTAATCCGAGTGAGTTTACTTGGACTCCGTAACGGAAGCGGCGGTATTTTTCGTTTTTGACCTGATAGATCCCTACTGTGATCTCTTCCCACATATCTGAGAAGGCCCGCATTTTACACATTTCTTCGATGAAACGAATTCCTGCATTTACGAAGAAGGAGATCCTACCAACACATTGTTCAAATTCTTCGTGAGTGAAACAGTTTCTTTCTTTCACTGCATCTAAGATTGCCATTCCGGTAGCAAGCGCGAATGCCAACTCTTGCACAGGAGTTGCTCCTGCTTCTTGTAAATGGTAAGAACAAATATTGGATGGGTTCCATTTTGGAATTCTTTTCAAACAATATTCGTACATATCCACGATGATTCGGATTGAATGTTCCGGAGGGAAAATATAAGTCCCGCGAGCTAGATATTCTTTAATTATGTCGTTTTGAGTCGTTCCTTGGAGTTTGGAAACGTCTTCTCCTCTTTCTTCGGCTAACGCCACATATAGAGAAAGTAACCACATGGAAGTACCATTGATGGTCATGGAAGTGTTCATTTCTTCGATCGGGATCTGATCGAATAGGATTCGGAAGTCTTCCAACGTGTTGATTGGAACTCCTACTTTTCCGATTTCCGGCCTAGCGATTGCGTGATCTGAGCTATAACCGCATTGTGTGGGAAGATCAAAGGCGATGGAAAGGCCGGTTTGACCCTTTGCCAGGTTTTTTCTAAAGAGTTCGTTGGACTCCTTCGCGTTTGTATGACCCGCGTAAGTTCTGAAAATCCAAGCCGGCTCTTTGCTAGGATTTCCGGTCTTATCGTAAAGGATATGGTCTTTTTTTTCCATCTTCTTGCCCTCGGAATATGCCTCTTAGTTTAGTTCAAAATGTGTTGGTATAATTTCACCTAAATTTTTAACGTAGCTCCGAAATCCGTAGGAGAAGAATTCCGCCGCATGGACTTGGAAAGAAACAGAAAAGCAAACCCCGCGCTCATTTCACTCTCGACGCTGTTTCTCACCGGTCTTCTGACCCTTCTCTATTCCTGGCACGGTGACCCGTCCAACGGAGAAAGTTTCCGAACATTGGCAGAATTACGTTCTCTTTCGGAAGATGGAAAATTTTTCTCCTTCCGCGAACCTCTTCCATTTTTGCTTTTATCCTTTTGGAAATCGATCTTTGGTTTGAATTATATACCGGCTTATCTCTCTTTCGGTGCATTTTTCCTGAGTTTAGGAATTCATCTTTGCGCTTATGTGATGGAAAAAGAGAGTTGGAAGCTAAATCATTATCTTTTCTGTTATTTAGCAGCGATCAATCCGTTCTCTTATCTTGTTCCTTTGAATATGCTGGGAGAATTAGTAGCCTTTTCGTTTCTTCTCGTATTATTTCTTTCGTTTCGAATGGAAACAGTGGTGGATCTTCTGATCTTAGTTTCCTTTACTGTGCTCGGGTTTTTCTCTCATTTCACTTTCTTTTTGATAGGATTTACTATTTTTGTGATCAAAGCGGGAACAGTAGGCATAAGAGAGAAGAAGAAACAACAATCTGTATTTTTCAAAAGAAGAAACCTTCCTAAACTTTTCTTATTCGGCTATCTTTCGGTTCTCGTACTTGGGATTATTCTATTAGGAAATCTTAATTTTTATGGGGCTCACTCTTTTCGATTTATGGGCCAAGCCGTTTGGAACTACCTTTTAGGTTTCGGTTCTTTTATTCTAATTCTGTTTATTGGCGTTTTCTTGCTTCGTTCCGAGAAAGAATTGAATTCGCTCCCTGCTTCTATTGGGATCTTTGCGCTGATTGCAGTTTCCGGCTATTTTACGATCCGTCCTATTTTAGGTGTGGATAAGATAAAGTTAAACACACTTGCTAAAGATGTGACATCCTTAAAAGGAAGATTGATCGTAGACCAGGACGAAAGGATCTATGTTTCTCCTGAAACTTCTGCTTATCTATATTTCGTTTCTAAACAAAGGACTCATTTTACTTCTTATCCTGAAATAAGAGAAAAAGATTATATTCTTTTATCTGAAGTTTGGGCGGTAGACAGAAAACTTTTACAAAGAGAAGTAAAGGCGAAGAATACTCCATATCTGTTTTTATCCGGAGAAAGAGTGCTGATCAATGGGTTCTTATGGAAGAGAATACAAACTGATCCTAGTTTAAAAACTTTAAAAACCAGATCTATCGAGGCTAAATCGGAACTTTCCGACCAAAAAGGTTACGATGAACTGAAAGCATTCTTCATTTCTTGGCTTTCTGCTTCTAAGGCTCCTGATGTATGAGTAAAAAACCGCAAGACTCCGATTATATCGCTTACGGAGCTAACGGTCTACCATTCGAAACTTCTTATTGGAATGAGATTTATGGAAGCGGGAAGGACGTAGATGCTTCTTTTAACGCTAAAGAACATGCAAAATACATAAAATCCGTTTTCGATTTGATGCAAGTCCATCCCAGGAGTATTGCAGACTTTGGTTTTGGTAAAGCGTTACTCCTTAAAGAATTCGTAAAAATATTCCAACCGAATCGTGTGTTCGCAGTAGATCCTTCTGAAGACATGATAGACGCGATCGCAAAACAAAAATGGATCCGCTCTTATAATCTTTCTTTTCTGCATTCTACCATCCAAGATCTGGATCTGAAACATATTCATCTTCCTCCATTCACTCTTGGGATCTGTAACTCGGTAGTCCAGTATATAGAAGATAAACATCTGCCTAAGGTTTTTGAAAAACTACATAAGATCACGAATTATCTCTATTTTACTGTTCCTACTAAAAACGATTATACAAGAATGAAAAAGGAGATTTACTTTACAGATCCTTATGCGCACCAAAGATCTAAAAAGTATTATGAAAAATTAATACGTCCTTATTTTAGAAGAGTGGCATTTAATCTTTTGGAAAGCAGGATCACGAAAGACAGCCCGTTTTGTGACGAACTGTTCGTGGACGAATAGGGCTATTCTCTATGACTATATATGCATGTTTTATATGTCTGACATTATGCTCGGGTCTTTTTCTCATTTAAATCATTTTTCATTAAAAAAGAGTTTTCCGAGGAAGTAAAATACAGTAGCTTGCTCGCGTATGAAATCAAAAGTCTATGATTATAGATTGATCTATAGTTTTTTTATCGTTATTTCTTTTTCAGTTTTATTTTCCTGCAAAACAGCGGAGACTAAACAAGGTCACTTTAAAAATCTCCCTCCTGACGTAAGCCCTGATAGCCCTGTAAGTTTACAATATAATGAAGAACTGGAATCAGATGGTCAGTTCCGTTATGTTACAGTTAAAGGCAAAACGTATATGGTCGGTACCCGGATCCCAACGAATCTGGATGGAGTGAAATATATATGTCCAAAATATGATATGGTTATTCCCTATATACCGGAACTAAACGATCTATTTGAGGCGGGGGAATTTAAGGAGGATCATTACAAACTTCCAAATTCACAAGTATGGACTGCTCATAAGCCTACAAAAGGGACTGCTTATTTTCATTTTATTACCTCCACTGGAGGAATTAGCCAATTGGATACCCCGTTAGCGCGAGTTTATTTCGTCTGTGTAAAAGCTGATCCTAAGGATCCTTCGAATAAAAATAGGCTTAAATAAAATTTGGCTACTGTCTCTTTCGCTTGATACTAAGAATAATACGCAGCACCAGAATTTCTGGTGCTCTATTCGCAGTTTTGTAAACTCCATTGTGATTGTATTTTCCGAACTTGCTTCTAAGTATACGCTCACTAAAAAATTATTTCCGTCTAAACACACTGCTCCAAAGAAGTTAAACCGATCAGATTGATTTCTAAAAAACAAAAATTAGATTCTATGTCACTAAAAGGCTATAAGAGATAAATATTCGAATAGAGTTTTATCTTCCGATAGCTAGCATGTGCTAAACGATGTCTGTCGGATAGCCTGAAGCGAATATGGAAAGTGTGAAAGAAAAGGAAATAGCTAGATTTGCAAGGGAAGAATTCTATTCCCAAAATTATAGAATAGCCTCATACTTTTTCGGGATTGTATGTGCGATCACCGTCTGGGGAGCGGTCTTAGAATACTTCCGCTCCAATTACCTTTTACTATATCTGGATTTAATCTCTGCTTTTATCTGTTTGTTCAGCCTAGGAGTGATCCAATTTTATTACAAAAATTATTTTAGAAAGAACCTGATCATATTTGGGGGACTTTTTATCTTGTTGGTCTTGGAAGTAGAGACACAATTCCATGACAACGAATATTATTTTTACGATAATAATATGTGGATCACCAACCAAGTGATCCTTTTATTAGTGAGCTTATTCTTCAATGGAAGACCAATCTTCTATACAATCTATTCTTTTTCCGTAGTAGCATTTTATATCTTAAGGATCTTTCCAGAAGGAATCGGATATTTTTCTGATAGGACCTTATGGGTGCAGATCAGTAATATGAGCGCACTTCAATTATTTATCTGCTTATGTAATACTTGGTGGTACGGATTTAGAATAGAACATCTTAAGAAGACTAAAAAACTTCAGGAAAGATTGTATGATGAGAGAGAAGCTATAACTAGAGATCTTCACGATTATTTAGGGGCGAAAGTTACCGATTTAAATCTATTGGTACGTTCTATTCAGGGTTATAAAAGCGGAGATACGGATTCACTTCTGAAACTAGAGAAATTGTCGGAAGATATTTTTAAAGGAATCAGAGAAATCACTGCGAGTATGGCTGATGTTAAACTAATCTCAGAAGATATCTGGAGTGGGATCAGAGTATTACTATTGAGAAGATACGGTAACGCAGGACGAAAAGTTAGATTCACAAGAGAAGGTGAAGAAGACTTTAATATAGATACAGAAAAGGCAGAGCAAATTTTAGGAATAGTAACAGAGATCTGCTCAAACGATCTAAAATATGGATCTGGAACTTCTCATTGGACGTTCTCTCCTAAAAAAGATTTCATAGAGATATCTATTCGGACCCGCACAAATTTTCAAGAGATGAGAATTGGTTCCAAGGGAAATAAGACAATCCAATTCAGAACATCCGTCATTAATGGAGAATGGAAAGAAAATTTAGAAAATCGGGATTTTAAAGGATTTTTGGCGATCCCGATCCGCCAATTGCGGAGAATTTGATTCGTGAAATTATATAAAATAGCGATCCTAGAAGATGATCCTGTATTTGCGAGTCAGTGCAAAGAAAGATTAAAAAAAATGAATAGAGTTACCAAGGTAGAAGTTTATAACTCTGCCGAAGAATTCCCTAAAGAAAAAGAAATCACTTATGACCTAGTATTCGTGGATATAGATTTACCTGGAAAAAGTGGTTTGGATTTTATTCTAGAAGAATATTTGGCCCATTCCAAAACAAATTACGCTATCTTATCTGCATTTGAATCAGAAGAGGCTTTATTCAAAGCTCTAAAGGCGGGAGCGAGCGGATATATTCTTAAAAAAGATGTAGGGGATATTCAAGAAAAAGCGGAGATACTTTTAGAAGGGGGAGGGATACTTTCTCCAGGACTGGCCGCAAGGGTTATCCAATCTTTCCGTAAAACTACTCAAAAGGAAGTGGAAGTGTTATCCAATCGAGAGAAGAAGGTATTGGATATGATCGTGGACGGCAAGAGAACTAAAGAAATTGCAGCTTTCTTAGGCACAAAAGAAGGGACAGTAAGGGTCCAAATTAAAAGTATATTCAGAAAGTTGCATGTGAATTCTAGACTGGAATTGGTACGGAAATTTTCCTAACCTATTTTACTTTCTCCCACCAGGCTTCAGAAATCAGGTCCTTTTGTAAATCTAACCATTCTCCAGGTTTAGGCGTTGCTAGACGAACCCCATTCTGATCCGCTCCTTGTTTTGTTCTTAGAATTGGTTCATCCCAAGAATGGATCGCAAGATTGAAAGTTGCCCAATGTACTGGAAGCATTGTTTTACCTTTCAGATCTAAATGAGCCTGGACAGCATATTCAGGATTCATGTGAATTCCTTCCCAGGTCCAATCGTAAGCTCCCACTTTGATGGAGGTCAGATCGAAAGGTCCTAACTTTTTACCTATCTCTGAAAAGTGAGAAGAATAACCTGTATCTCCGCTATGGAAAAATTTATGTTTAGGCCCAATCAGGCTCCAAGAAGACCAAAGAGTTGATTTTCCATTAAATAGACCTCTTCCAGAATAATGAACTGCAGGTGTGCAGACGATTTCAATATTCTTAATATTCCCTTTTTCCCACCAATCCAATTCTATAATCTGGTTTTCTGGGATTCCCCAGGATTCCAAATGAGCTCCGATTCCGAGTGGCACAAAATATTTTGTACCCTTCTTCGCTAAAAACTGAGCAGTAACCATATCCAGATGATCATAATGGTCATGCGAGATAACAACTGCGTCTATATTAGGAAGTTCTGATAATTCCAAGGGCAAAGGAAAAAGTCTTCCTGGACCTATACTTTCGAATGGGGAAACCTTTTGAGAGAAAACTGGATCAGTGAAGATACGAATTCCATCTATTTCTACAAGAACAGAAGAATGTCCAAACCAGATCGCTCTTAAACCCGGAGTTATCGGATTTGAAAAAGTTTTTAGGTCTGGTTTTTGAATAGGGATTGGGGAGGGAGGAGTTCTTACTTCGGAGCCAAAAAATTGTCTTTTCATAACTCCAAGATAAGATCCGGCGCTAAGCATCGGAACAAAAGGATCATTCTCAAACTTTCCTTCGTGGAACATCTTAGAAGTTTTCATTTTTTCTAATCGTGTTCCGCTTGGGGTTCCTCCGAAAGAACTCAAACAAGCTGTTTGGAATAAAACTAATAGGAATAAACCGAATAGAAGGAAAGAAGTGCAAATTGTGACTTTCTGTGCTTTTTTTCCGAACATAAAACTCCCTTCGTAGGAGGTCCTACAGGATCTCATTTTCTAAGTTTTTAAAATCAGAAAACATGAGTTAATTCTTTTTTTGGGAAGAAGTTTGACAAGAATTCTTAAGGACCTACGATCAGGGCCCTTACACGGAATACATCCGTTCTGGTAGATTTGGTATGCAAACTTTTCTTGAAACTCCTTCCGAATGTTTTTCTAATCTAAAGGATTATCCTTTTTCTCCTCACTATATTTCTGTTGGAGAATTCAAAATGCATTATGTGGACGAGGGTCCTAAAAATGCAAAAGAAACAGTTTTATTATTACATGGAGAACCAAGTTGGTCCTATCTTTACAGGAAGATGATCCCTCCTTTATCAGAAAAAGGTTATAGAGTGATCGCTCCCGACTTGATCGGTTTCGGAAAATCAGATAAACCAACGGATCTAAAAACTTATACGTATAAGAATCATGTAGATTGGCTGAAAAATCTAATTATTGCTCTAGATTTACAAAATATTACTCTTTTCTGTCAAGACTGGGGAGGTTTATTAGGTTTAAGAGCGGTAGCAGAATTGGATTCTCGTTTTGCTAGAGTATGCGCCGCGAATACTTTTTTACCTACAGGAGATATTCCTCCCAAGGAAGATTTTTTGAAATGGCTTCGCTTTTCCCAGGAAGTAAGCAAACTTCCAGTAGGAAAGATCATCCAAAATGGATGCGTAAATAAATTAAGTCCCGATATAATTCATGCTTATGATTCTCCCTATCCGGATGAATCTTATAAAGCAGGAGCAAGAAAATTTCCTACTCTTGTACCAATCTCTCCTGATAATCCAGAATCGGAAAGGAATCGTCAGGCTTGGATGTTCTATAAAAATTTTAAAAAACCTTTTATAACTATGTTTAGTGATTCAGATCCGATCACAAAAGGTGGAGATATTTTCTTTAGGAGGACTATACCGGGAGCAAAAGGACAGAAACATACAGTGATCCAAGGAGCAGGGCATTTTCTTCAAGAAGAAAAGGGCGAGTTACTTGCGGAACTTCTTTCTGAATTTATCCAGAGCAATCCGTAGATTCAAATTTTCTGTTTAATTGATTTTGCATATTCTGTAACTATTTTCAGAAAGTTCGGATTTTCTAAAAATTCTTTGAATAGATCGAATTCCTTTTTCAAGTTCTCATACAGGTTTCCGTGGAAAAAATTATTTGAGATTTCTTTTTCTGCTTTGATGAGTTTTGGATCCCATTGAGAAAGTTTCTCTAAAACTTTTAAACCTTTTGTGATAGGATCACCTTCTGTAACGATTTCATCTATAATCCCTAATTCTAACGCGTCTTTGGAGCGAAGTGGGTCTCCTAATAGTGTCAAAGATAATGCCTTTGTAGGACCGACTTTTCGGGCTAAAGTGGTGATTAGGGGAGGTCCACCGAAACGAATTTCTGGTCGGAATAAAAATGTTTTCTTTTCTGCGAGAATATAATCACCTGAAAGTGCCAGATCGAATCCTCCCGCAGAACAAAAACCTTTTAGTACACAGACTAAAGGTTTTGGAAAAGAATAAAGTTCATAATGATATTCTAAAATACGATGCCTGAATGATCCTAGTTTTGTTTCGACTACTTCTTCTAAATCGTAACCGCTACAGAAGTTTTTGCCGTTTGCTCCCAAAAGTATTCCTCTGATCTTAGGATCATTTTTGGATTCTGAAAAAACAGATTCTAATTCGTCTCTAATCCTTATATTTAAAGCATTATTGGATTCTGGACGGTTTAGAAGAACAATTAGTAGCCCGTCTCGGTTTTCTATACTGAGATGATTGTAATCCATGCAGGTTTTAATAAGGTTTCTTTTTGAAAATTCAAATGAAAATGAATTCTTTTTTTGAAGAAATTCGGTAACCTTTTTAGTTCTGAATAGAAGCTAAAGGAAATGAAAGGAGCCTATCATGTTATCTAAGGTCCGATTTTTTGCTTTAATTTTAGCCGCATTAACTCTTGGAATGAGATTTGCGCATGTGATGGAAGCGGAGCCTAAATTGCATTGGGAAGCAGAACTATACTTTCAAGTTCAAACTAGTTTGTATAAATATTTTGCTATCATAGGGCCTATTGTGCAGGTAGGTTCTATTCTTCTTATTTTTACGATCGCTTATCTTTCTAAAGGTGCAAAATCATTTCGTTATTCGATTTTGAGCGCCTTCTCCTTTGTTTTCTCTCTCGGAGTTTGGTTTTTTTTCGTGGCCCCAGCTTCTTCTCAAATCAAAGAATGGACTGTCACTCATACAATTCCGGAACATTGGAATAGCATAAGATCTGCATGGCAGTTCGGACAAGTAGGAGCATTCAGTTTTGATTTCCTAGCATTTTGCCTTTTGACTGCAGCGGTGATTATATCTTCTAATGAATCTATTCAAAAATCTTAATCAAAAGAATAGCTGGCTCCTAATAATATTGCAGGGATATCCGATCGTAAGGAGTGTTTGAATTCTGCGACTCTTACATCGTCTTTGGAGAATACTGCATGATTGAAGTTCCAATCTGCAGAACCTCCATTATAAACTCTTACCGGAAGATAATATAGAAGAGTAAAATCAAATTTCCATTTTCCGGTTGAATATCCGAATCCACCGGAAACCAAATCTTGGACCATGATTCCTGCCTGGAGTGCATTGGTTCCTTCTGATCTTAGGACTCCTGAGTTATGCCTTGCGCCTAATCTCCAAGTCCAATCGTTTAAGATCCATTCTCCTCCTATTCCGAGCGCCCAAGAATCATGATAAGCTAAATTTTGCGGGATCACATTCGTTTGTCCGAATGCAGTTGGAAATACAGGAGCAGCCAATGTTTGTTTATAGGTAGAAGTATAAGAAGAATAATTATAATATAATGCGTCTACTCCGATCTTGAATGTATCCGTTCCATAAGAAAAACCTAAACCATGTCTTTCTGGAACTGCAAATGTTGCGGAAACTCCTGTGCGGCTTGGGTATGAGCCTACTTGCATACTTCCATCTAAAGGAATTTTTGCAGAAGTTTGATAAGAATAAGCAATTTTTAATGTATCAGTGATCTGGTAAGTTGTCCCGAAGATTCCGCCGAGAGCATATGCATTTTTACTTTTATAGTCAAAACCTTGGCCGGGAACTTCGATATTTCCTGTAATATCATAAAACTTTTGGTAAGCGATCTGTCTGGAATAAATTCCTTCTATTCCTAAAGCTATAGAAAGTCCGCCGATCTTATAAGAAAGTGCATGAGTGGACTTGACAAGATAAAATGTAGAAGAATAACTTTCCTGTATTCTTCTAGAATCTCCTATTGGACTTGGGAGTTTCATCCCTGACCAATCGTTCAAACTTTGGCCGTTAGGTGTGATCCTTGTGAGTCCGGAAACTTCTCCATTTCCGCCGCCTGGTATATAAATTCCTCCTCCGTAAGTCCATTTTTCGCTGATTGGAATTCGGATCGCAAAATAGGGAAGGGGAGCGAGCACGTTATAGGATTCAGAGTTTTCGTAGGAATAATTTGGGTCTGGATCTGAAAATTTGTCTTTGTATACTGTACGGATATACGGTAAAGAAATTCCGAACTCCAGCTCTTTTCGATTTTTGAGACTTAAGTTAGCTGGATTGGTCCCTATGTCCATAGGAGATCCCCCGATTGCTAAATTTACTCCGCCCATACCACCGTATCTCGCATTATGAGAAGGTTGAAAAAGCCCTACAGCTTCTAACTTGGGAGCCAGGAAAGAAATTATAGCTAAGAAAAATAGGTAGAATTTTTTACGAACTCTAGATCCAAAAAGCATGCTTCAAGGAATTCGTTACGGTTTTTTTTACAAGTGCTTTCTTTTTAAAATTCAAAATATAAAACTGGCGCATTCCTGAAGCGAGGTTGGGTTTTAGAATGAATTCGAGTGAGTTACGCGCATTACGAAAAGAAACTGATCCATTGGCGGATGAAATAGTCACAAAATATTTTACTGAATCCGCTTTTGATAGAGAGAAAACTATGCTCTTTTTCGATGCGCTTTCCAGGAACTCGGATCCTATTCCTTCCGGCTTACCCGACTATCTTGAAAAATATTTTTATGAGACGGAAGATCTTCCTTCTTGGGCAGATAAAAATAAGATCACAAAAGGAGAGCAATTATTCTCCACTTATGGACCTCAGATCTTAATGATGCTATGTGTTAAGTCTCTTCCCATGGCATACTCTTGCGGAGATGGAGCACAGGTACTTTACAAAACTGGAAGATTAATAGAACAGAATGGAGTCATAGACGGAGTTAATCGAAGGCTCATGGAAACAACCCAGTTTGTGATCTCTGTTGCTCAACAGAATGGATTGGGACCTCAAGGAAAAGGAATACGCACAGCGCAAAAAGTGAGGCTTATGCATGCATCCATACGTTATTTCCTTGGGAAAGGAAAAGATTGGGACCCAGCTTGGGGACAACCAATCAACCAAGAAGACATGGCTGGCACTCTACAATCTTTTTCGAGCTTAGTGGTAGAAGGTCTTGGTCAATCTTCTTTAAAACTCAGCCAGGACGAAAAAGACGCATACATTCACTTATGGAGAGTGGTTGGACATTTTATAGGAGTAAAACCTGAACTTTGTCCAGAAGGATACGATAACGCACATTCTTTAGGTGAGTCTATCTTTAGTGACCAACAAAAACCTTCGGATGCAGGTAAGATACTTGCAAAATCTCTGTTGGACTTTATGGAATATATGCTTCCTGGAAATTTATTCGATAATCTTCCATTATTTTTTCTGCAAACATATATGGGACAAAAAACAAGCGAAGTGCTTGGATTGGGATGGCCTCCAAAAAATCCTCTGGGGTATTTTATGGAAAGGATCTTTAAGGATATAGACTCTCATGTAGATGATGATGAGGGGTTCGGAAAGTTAGTCGCTTATTTTGCTTCCAAACTTCTTTTTTCTATGGATCATTTTTATTACGGTGGAAAAAAAGCAAGATTCTGGATCCCGCCTTCATTAAGAGAGAATTGGAGACTATAAAGGATGAGTTTTTGGCAGAGTTTAGCAACGGATCCGGAGTATTTCGGACGTTATACGCTTATTGAGAATATTTTCCTGTTATTAGGTGTAGTTTTTTGGGCCTATATGTATGCAGTTCTCCTAATAGAACCGTTCAAGAAAAAATTTGTAGAGATGCCCGTTTTTATCGCCTGCGGGAACATTATCTGGGAATTATTATGGGGTTTCTGCTTTAAAGAACCAATGGGTGCAATATTACTTTGGGGCTATAGGCTCGGATTCGTATTGGACATAGTCATTTTCTATCAAGTGATCCGATTTGGTAAAAAACAAATTTCCTTGCCAATGACGGACAAAGGATATAGATTTCTTTTGGGCATTTTGGTAGTGTCTTGGGGATTATTGATCTATACTTTCTATAAGGGAGGTTATGATCTTTTTACCGGTTCTAATTCGGCTTATATTTTGAGTCTGATCATTTCGGTAATGTATCCGATCCTTTTCTTGAAAACAGGAGATCCGAACATGTTCTCCTATCCTGTTTCTTGGGCAAAGTTTTTAGGCAACGGATTCTTTACGATCTTCATCTTTCTATACTTTCCGGATAAATACTTTGTTCAAGTATTGAGCGGGCTCGGAACGATAGCTGACATTTACTATGTCTGGATCTTTACACGCCAAAAGTATTCGCCCTCAAAAGTGTGAGCTCTAAAATTTAGTTCGGGTGAGGGTTCGGGATCGTATTGGTCTCGAAAATATAAAATTGGAAACTACTCAGGATTTGTCTACAGACAGAGTTCCTTATGAATTGGGGGAATTGCTGTACGAGGACAGTTTTTCCCAAACGTATAGGGGAAAATTCGGCAGGACTAGAGAACCAAAGATCATTCGAGTGCAAAGACCGGAGGGGAGGGAAACCTCTTCGGTGTATTTTCTAAATGAATTCGAATTGGGTAAACTAGTCAGCGATCCTGGTATTCTCAAACCAGAAGATATGTTCGAAAATTCGGACGGTATATGTTTGGTGTATGAAAATATTCCTTCTAAACTTCTTCACCAAAGTTTGGCAGGATCTATTTCTTTGGAAACTTTTTTAGAAATAGCATTAGCGATCACAGAAAACCTTGCTAAGTTGCATTCTTTTGGGATCGTTCATAATCAAATTTCTCCGCGTGCTTTTTTTTATAATCCGGATACTGGAGAGACAAAACTTGCCTGGTTGGGAGGAGCCTCTCTTCTTCTTTCTGAAAAAGGAAGTTATGCGCCTCTTAGATACACATTTGATATTTTACCATATTGTTCTCCTGAAAACACGGGGAGACTAAATCGTCCTGTAGATTTCAGGTCAGATGCATATTCTTTAGGTGCATTGTTCTACAAGATGATCTCCGGAACTCCTCCGTTTGAAACTGAAGACCCTTTGGAGATGGTGCATTATCATATCGCAAGATCCCCAGTTTCTTTAGCGAAGAAGAGAGAAGATGTTCCAACTGCGATCTCCACCTTGGTGGACAAGCTACTTTCTAAGATGCCGGAGGAGCGATATTTCTCTCTGGAAAATTTGATACATGACCTAAAGAGTATTAAAGATTCCTTAAAGTCCAAGCGAAAACTCTCTGAATTTGTTCCAGGTGTATATGAAAGAAAGGTAGGTTTTAGAGATTCCCCTCGTATCTATGATAGAGATAAAGAAAGAAAAGAGATCGAAGCCGGTATAGTCAATGTAACTAACGGCAAAAGATCCGCTGTTTTTATCGGGGGTAAGTCCGGTACAGGGAAAACGGCTTTAGTAGAAGATGCGATCACGTATCTGGACATTTATTCCGTAGTTCTTTTGCGAGGAAAATTCGAAGAAGATAAGAAAGAGATCCCATATTACGCATTTCGTCAGATCATGGATGATCTTCTTAGAAGGATGCTTCAGAAAAAAGAAGAAGAGATCATATTATTAAAAAATTATATTAAAGAAACTTTAGGGGATAATGTAGAGATCCTGACCCAGTTCTTGCCTGATCTTGGAAAAACATTGGGGATAGAGATCCCGATCAAAACGAATAAGAGGCAGAAGGACGAAAAGATCCTGTTTGCAGTAGCTCTTAGATTTTTAACTCTTTGTTTTGATCGAAAAAATCCTGCAATTATACTTGTAGATGATCTGCAATGGGCTGATTCCGCTTCACTTGCGTTACTCGAATTCATTTTGAACAGCGAAGACTGGGAGGGACTATTATTCGTTCTTACGAGTCGTTCAGAAGATGCAGATTTCTTCCCGAATGTAAATATAAAACAAGGTTCTTCAGGTTTAGATCTGAGAGAAATACGACTCGCTCCTCTGAATGAACATAGTGTTTTTAAATATGTATCTGATAGTATTCATGTTTCTGCAGAGGATGCTAATAGGCTCGCGGAAGTTCTTGTTTCTAAAACAGGAGGGAATCCTCTATTTTTGCATCAGTTCCTTAGATCATTATATGAAGAAGGCTGCCTAAGTTTTGATCATAAAACGGCGTATCATATAGTTGATTGGGATAGGCTTTTACAAAGAGAAGTAACAGATAACGTTTTAGATCTATTTTTGGATAAGGTAGGAAAACTCCCGGACGAAACCTTGGAAGTTTTAAGAGTCGGAGCCTGCATCGGAGCAAAATTCGATTTGAAAGATATGTACGATTTTTTCAAGACAAGACCTGGGGTTTTGTCTAGGGGGATCCGAGAAGCAATCAGAGAAGGAATCGTATTTTACAGAGAATCTGGAAATATGCTGTTCCCAGCTTTACAGTATATTTCTCAAAAGAAGATAGAAGAATCCGGAATGTATTCTTCTCTTTCGAATGTTCAGTTCCATTTTTCTCATGATAGGATGATTCAGAGTATTTTGGACGCAACAGGTTCCGCTGAAAAAGCAAAGATCCATAATACACTTGCGAAATTACTAATAGAGCGAGAAAAAATTTCAGGCGGAGCTGAACAAGTTTTAGGCATTGCAAATCATCTTTTACGTTCCAGAGAATTGTATACAAACGGACAGGAGAACGAAGACTTTTTTCATTATACGATACTCGCAGGAAATTCTGCAAAATCTGGTGCGGCTTATGAATCCTCTTATTCTTTTTTTAGTCTGCTTGCTTCTCAACTCAAAGACTCTTATTGGCAGAAGGATAGAAAAAATGCGATCCATATCTTAAAGTCTCTTGCAGAATCCGCATATTATTTATCCAAAAGAGAAGAAGCGGAGAAGATAGTATCCGGCTTACTTTCTAAACTCAATAGCCCATCTGAAAAAGCGGACATCTATCTAATGCAATTAGAAGTGATGAATGTGTTTAATGATCTGGATTCTGCATCCAAAATAGGGATCAAAGCATTGCAGTCGCTTGGAATAGGTTTCAAGGAAAAGCCAGGATTTTTAGCTGTCTTTGGCGAAGTCCTGAAGATGGTATTCTACAGCAGAGGAAGGTCCCCTGAAAAATTAGTACATGCAAAAGATAGTAAAGATCCATATAAAACGGAAGCATTAAACATTCTAGTCAACCTTCTGAACTATGGAAAACATATGGATATGAAGGTGATGGCTTATATTTATCTCAAGCTTATCAACCTCACATTAAAAGAAGGAAATGCTCCATTCAGCTTTTTTGGGTACGCTGGATTTGGTTCCATTCTACTTTCTATCAATGGAAATTTTCAGCAGTCCATGAGATATTGGACCCTGGCAGAGAAGATATTAAAAAAGTTTAAATCAGATGAATTATATGGAAGGTTCGTGTTCGGCAGGACAATCCTTCTTGATTATTTCATGTATCCTTTCCGTTCCATAGTGGATTATACGGAAGAAGCATTTCATAAATGTATGCAGTATGGGGATTATCTATGGGCTGCATTTGCTCTTTTTTCCCAAAATACGAACCAATTATACTCAGCTGAAAATTCGATTTCCTACAGAGAAAAGATCAGAGAAAATTTGGAGAGAGGTTCTAAGCTAAATTACGATATTCTGATGATCATGTTGCATTCTTCTGATTCTTATTTGGATCGCCTAGAAGGAAAATCAACTGAAACGGTTCGATATAAAGATAATTTGTACACAGATCAAGAATTTGAGTCCAAGGTTTTAGAGTTTGCAGGGAATGGGACTGCTAACTCTTGGTATGCAACTTTGTTCGGGTCTCTCGCATACCTGTCCGGTTATTATTTAGAAGCAGAAAGAATATTCAAAAAATATCATCCAGACCTGGAAAAATCTAGGATCATGTTTATCTATTCTGAATACAGGTTCTATAGATCTTTAGGACTTTTGAAGTTACGTAAGAAGAAGTTAAAGCTCTCAGAAAAACTATTTTTTAGATATTCATTATATTTATTTAAACTTTGGTCAAGGATCTATCCGCCTAGTTTCCAATTATTCTATTTTGTATTGGCTGGGCTTTACGAAGACTGCTCCGGAAGAAAAGAAAATGCATCTAAATATTTCGATATGGCGATGCAGCAGGTGGAGTCAGAGCCGAACGATTTTAGAAAGGCCGTTGTATACCAGCATGTCGCAGAATGGAGTATAGGGCAGGGTCGGACCTCCTACGGCAAGTTTTTGATGCAGAATGCAGTAAGGCTTTATGGTTCTTGGGGAGCAAAGTCTATTGTGAATTTGCTTCGAGATGAATACGGAGAATTACTTCGCCCGCAAGGGACTCCAAAACGTTCTGTGGAAAAGATTCTCGCGGATTCTATGCTTTCCACGTCTTTCAGTTTGGATCTAAGAACTGTGCTCAAGGCTTCTCAAAGTATTTCCGGAGTTATCGAATTAGGAGAATTACTTAGACAACTTATTCGAACCATAATGGAGAATGCGGCCGCGACCAGAGGTTTTTTAATTCTCCCTCAAAACAAAGAACTGTTTTTGATGGCAGGTTCGGATATAGAAGAGCCCGGATTTTTACCTAAACCTATCTCACTTGATGAGGCAGGACACCTCCTTCCATTAGAAGTGGTATATTTCTGTTTTCGCTCTGGACAGAAGGTTTTGATTTCAGATGCGGCTAAGGATTCTTTTTACTCTGTGAATCCTTACATTAAAAGAAGTAAACCAAAGTCTTTATTATGTATGCCGATTACTAAGCAGGGAAGAACATTATGCGTTCTTTATTTGGAAAATCGACTTACGGCTGGCATTTTTGATGAACATAGATTAGAAATTCTAGAAATACTTTCCGCTCAGGCAGCAATTTCGTTGGAGAATGCGAAATTGTACGAGGATATTACTCGTATGAACTCGGAATTGGAAAGAAAAGTAAACGAAAGAACAGAAGAATTGGCAAGATCTCTTTCTATCATTCGGAAAGATATGTTATACTCTCAGAAGATCCAGAGAAGTATTCTTCCGGAACTTAAAAATATTCCTGGGCTCAGATATTCGGTAAATTATTTACCGATGGATGAAGTAGGTGGAGACTTCTACGATATCTGTAAATTAAGTAATGGAAGGTTTAGATTTTTCTTGGCGGATGCTACCGGTCACGGGGTCCAGGCCGCGCTTGTTACGATGGCTATTAAGGGCGAATACGAAAGTTTCAAATCATCTTTGGAAAAACCGGGAGACATACTTTCCGGATTAAATAATTCTATTTTAAATAAATATAAAACACTCTATTTTACCGGAGCGATCTGCGATGTGGATCTTTCGGAGAAGAAAGTATATTTTGCATCTGCAGGTCATATCTCTCAATTTTTAGTAAGTTCTTACCAAATAGAAGAAATGCCTAAGACGGGTGCAATATTAGGTTTTGTAAAAGATTATCCGTATAGAACCGAAGAATATAAAATAGAATCTGGAGATAGGATCTTTCTTTTTTCGGACGGGATCTACGAACAATTTGACGAGGACAAATCTGAATACGGAGAAGAAAGATTTGTGCGTTCCATCCGTGCGAATGCTCAATTCGAACCTCAGATCCAAGCAGAAAGAATACTCTCTGATCTACAAAGCTTCATTTCTAAAAGTTCGATCCAGGATGATATCACTCTTTTGATTTTGGATATTGATTAAACATCTTTCCTATTATCGCTTGCGTTTTGATTCTCTAAATTTCAAATTCACAATTAAGAAGTTTTCTAGTAGGACACCTGAGTTGCTCGGCCTTTTCGTTATTTTATATATTATTATTACCATTCTGATCGGAGCATTTGCCTCAAGATATGTCAATAGTTCCCAAGACTATGTATTAGCAGGAAGAAGGCTTCCTCTTGTTCTTGCATCTTCGGCTTTATTTGCCACTTGGTTTGGATCGGAAACTCTTATGGGTGCTTCTTCCAAGTTTGTGGATGGAGGGATCTTGGCTGTGATCGAGGATCCGTTTGGGGCAGCACTTTGTCTTTTTTTAGTAGGTATATTCTTTGCTAGGCCACTATATAGGATGAATATTCTCACCTTCGGTGATTTATACAAAAATCGTTTCGGTCGAAAGGTAGAATTTCTTTCTGCACTATTTATGATTCCTTCTTATTTCGGTTGGATAGCTGCCCAGTTAGTTGCGATGGGAATAGTCATACATTCATTATTCGGGTTCGATATGTATGTCGGAATACTTTTAGCTTCTGTTGTAGTATTAATCTATACGTATATTGGAGGGATGTGGGCAATCTCCATTACAGATTTCTTACAGACTATATTGATCATAGTAGGACTTTTAGTATTGGTTTGGGATTTGCAAGGTAAAGCAGGTGGATTTCAAACTGTAATTGCAACAGCTAAGCCAGGATTTTTCTCCTTCTTCCCTCCATTGGAAACGGAAGCGGTTCTTGCATATATTGCAGCATGGATGACGATAGGGCTCGGGTCTATTCCTCAGCAGGATATTTTTCAACGGGTGATGTCTTCTAAATCTGAAAAAGTTGCTGTGTATTCTTCCTTTTTAGGAGGAGGAATGTATCTAACTATTGCATTTCTTCCACTGCTTGCAGGGTATTTTGCGAGAAGGGTCTATCCAGAGATCGCGGCTGGAGACAATCAGATGATACTTCCTCATGTAGTATTAGCACATTCTACTTTATTTATACAGATTTTATTTTTTGGAGCATTACTTTCTGCGATCTTAAGTACAGCTTCTGGGGCGATTTTGGCACCGGCTTCTGTTTTAGGAGAGAATTTGATCCGTCCCACTTTGAAAAATCCCTCTGAGAGACTATTACTGAGAGTAATGCGTTTTTCTGTATTAATTGTGACAGTTGTATCTACCGGAATGGCTTTAAGTGAGACAAATATTTATCAGTTGGTTGCGGATTCCTCTTCCATTAGTTTAGTTTCTCTTTTTGTTCCTTTGGTAGCCGCCATTTTTTGGAAAGAAGCGAATGCAACTGGCGCAGTTTATGCCATGTTCTCCGGGATGATTGTTTGGTTAGGTTTGAAATATTTCGGGCCAGAATGGTTACCTCCTACGATTCCTGCTTTGGGTATCAGCTTTTTAGGGCAATATTTAGGAAAATACATTAAGATTTCTTTATTTGAATCGGAGCAGAAATTAAGCGGAGACTCGGTTCCTTCCGGCGGCCTTTGATTCGTATAATTTTTTATCTGCTGCTTTTAGAAAGTCTTCCGGACTGTGGTCATTTTCTCTGGCAGCAACGCCTATACTTACTGTAATTGTCCAAGGAATTTCTTCAAAGGTTTCTGTTTCGATCCTAGCTCGGATCCTTTCAGCAACGAATTTGGCTCCTTCTACATTTGTATTAGAAAGTACTACACAAAATTCTTCACCACCGTAACGTGCCGCTACATCACAATCTCTCACAAGCCCGGATAATAATCTGCCGATTGTTGCAAGTAATTTATCTCCTACTTGGTGTCCTAAGGAATCGTTTGCCTTTTTGAAATGGTCTAGGTCGAGCAGAAGGACCGATAAAGGAAAATCATATCTTTTAGAAGCGGCCAAGAGGGTACTTAAAGATTCCATTAAGTGTCTTCTATTGAAAAGTCCTGTTAAGGAGTCTTTGTGAGATAACTCTTTGAGATTTTTATTCGATTCTTCTAATTGTAATTGTAGTAGATTACTTTTTAAACGGGTCCCTTCTACATTTATTGCAGCTCCCATGCTCGCAATAGAGAATGCTATGATAGGTGTTAGGACAGAAGAGCTGAGCTCTTTTTCTATCAAATAATAATAACCTAATGAAAAGAAGAGAACGTTTATAGAAATGATGGCCAGATAAGTCGCAAAACTTGCCCTTAGAAAGAGAGGGAGTAGAAGTAATCCAAAACAAAAAGCGGAATAGTCCGAGGTATGATACTGATCCACTAACGTAGCAAAAGTAGTAGTGAATGTTAAAATCCCTACGTAGCCGATCATCGCGAAGTAAGAAAGTTTTTTACCTTTTATGTCTTTTAATGCAAGGACTGCGAGCATCAACCCTGAAAATAAAGCGGAACTTCCGAAACTTAAGCCGTATAAAAATTGCAACTGTCCTCCGCTTGGAGTTCCAGGAGAAAATATATTCTGAGCGAAAAGAATCGCAGAGATAAAGAGCGAAAAAACACTTAAAATTCTGACGGACTTGTCATTATCTAGGGTTCGAAGTTTACGGATTTCTCCTGATTTCGAATAAGAAAAGTCTTCCGAAAGAAATCTTGTAAGTTTCATAGCGATACTCAGATAGACGGAAGAAGATTTAGGTTTATACGCTTCAAAGGAAGGAAGTGGAAAATCAGAGGTATAAAAATCGGAAAATTATTTACCTAGTGTGGAAATAAACTCGGGTGTCGATTCGTCATCCAATCCCTATTAAAATTTGATTTCTATAATTTTGAAAATTTCTTGAACTAAGTTCTAGACGATCAGTCTGGATCTATTTAGTCTCCAAACATTGTAAGAGCAAATTTATATGAGTAAAATACTTAACTTCTAAAAATTTATCTCTTTCTAACTCGCATAAAAAAATCTGGTAAGTATATGCAAACCGTAGCATCGCTTCCTAAAACAAAAATAGTTCGTCATGAATTGTTCCTGATACTGCTTCTTGCGAGCATTCAATTCACGAATATCATGGATTTTATGATCATGTTCCCGCTTCAGGATTATTTTTTGAAGCAGTTTCAGATCGATACTGCGATGTTTTCCTTAGTTCTTTCTTCTTATTCTTTTGCAGCTGCAATTGCTGCTTTGATCGGCGCTAACTTTATTGATCGTTTCAATCGTAAGTCTGCTGCTATCTTTCTATATGTGGGATTTTTGGTAGGAACTGCCCTTTGTGCGGTTGCTAATACATATTCCTTTCTTCTGATCGCAAGGGTGATTGCAGGGATTTTCGGAGGAATGGTCAGTGGGGTCATCCTTTCTATCATAGGTGATGTTTTCCCTATTGAAAAGAGAGGGAAGGCTATGGGTGGAGTGATGGGTGCATTCTCAGCTGCTTCCGTTTTGGGAGTTCCTTCAGGTATCCGAATTGCGATGAGTTCGGGTTGGAATTATACATTCGCATTTATCGTGGTTCTTGGCCTTCCGATCCTTGTTCTTGCCATTTTATATTTGCCTAGTCTTCCTTCTAAAATGGAAAAGCAGAAGATGGCGGATTTCAGTCAGCTAATTAACGTGCTTTCTAAGAGAGATCACTTGGTCGCTTTGGCTTTTTTTATGAGCGTAATCTTGGGTGGATTTACTGTCGTAACTTCGATAGCTGTTTTTATGGAAAGGAATATGGGTTTCTCCAAGACTCAGGTCAGCCATATCTACGAGATTGGAGGGATTTGCACTTTCGTTTCTTCCTGGATCGTTGGGTTCTTGTCTGATAAATTCGGAAAGCATAAGGTTTTTCTGATTTTGGTTCTTCTTGCCTTGTTACCGATTATAGCGATTACCCATTTGCCAAAGGACCTGCCAGTGTACATGGCCCTCGGAGTTACGACAGTTTTTATGGTCCTAGTATCCGGTCGGGTCATCCCGTCGATGGCGATGTTAACTTCTGCAATTCGACCTGAGGTCAGGGGAAGTTTTATGTCGGTGAATTCCAGCTTACAGAGCGTTGCTACAGGTGTTGGAGCTCTTCTTGCTGGAGCGGTCCTGATCCAACTACCAAATGGAACTTTCGAAAGATTTGATGTAGTAGGTTATTTCGCGGTGGGTTTCAATCTTCTCGCTCTCTATCTATCCAGAAAGGTGAAAATAGTTTCCTAAGTTACGTTTAGGAAACTTGTTTCTGAAATCCGTAAAAAAATACGGACATTTCTTGACTTTTTAATGCGACAGAATATCGTCTGGCCACACGTTAAAGGAGGTGGTTTAGTTGAGTAGCGACAGTTGCAGCAAGAAAATGACCTGTGAGGTGGCTGAGCAATAGCCCAGGCCCCTGCAAAATGGCCCTCTTGGACCTATTGCAATACCATCAGACCACTGGCCTTTCTGAGTTCCGAGAATTGGTCACTTTCGGGCATTTAGCATAGCTAGACGCAGACACTCAGAAGGTTTTAATTTCTTCCTTTTAAGATATAATCGAGGTTCGGGGAATTTCCTAATTCGAATCTGTAGTAACTTCGACACTAATTACCGAGTTTCCTCCCTTCTTCCTAATCCAAAGTTCATACTAGCTAACTATTTCTGAGCTAAGGCGAACTCCTGCGTAAATCGTCGAAGATACTACAAACTTCCAAATCAATATTCCGTCTTGAAATTTACCTAAGGAACCTAAGACTGACTCCGGCAGGATCTTATTTGGAATGAAGCGGGCTTTGGTATTATCCGGTGGAGGCGCTCGAGGCGCATATCATGCCGGGGTCCTAAAATATTTAGAAGAAATCGGATTCAAACCTGATGTAGTCTGCGGAACTTCCGTGGGCGCTATTACTGCTTCCGCCTTAGGTTGCGGGATGGATGCGGCAAGGATCATAGATCTTTGGAAATCTATTGAGATCCAAAAGGTTATGAAATATTCCATCTGGAACGATTTTTTGGACCTTATCTTCCGCAGATTTTCTCCGCTTGCGGACACTACGCCTTTAAAATATTTACTCTATTCTCAATTAGATTTTCGTAATATGCGGAAGAACCCTATGGAAATCATCATCACTGCAGTGAATATATTGACTGCTGAGTTGGTTTTTTTCGGAAACAAGGACATAGATATAGAACATGTGATGGCTTCTTCTGCCATACCTTTAATTTTCCCTTGGCAGTATGTGGATGGAAAACCTCATTGGGATGGGGGAGTGATGGCGAATGTTCCAATTCTTCCTGCAGTAGAAAGAGGCGCAAAAGAGATAGTAGTAGTTTTGTTGTCTCCTGTGGGAGGAGTGAATATGGGACTTCCGCGGAACAGAAGGGATGGACTCGAGAGAGTTTTTGAACTTTCTTTGATCGGATCCTTTCAGACTATCATGGCAAATCTACAGTATCAAAAAAAACAAAAGGATAATAAGAAGAAGGGATTCACCAAATCATTATTATCCTTCTCTGAGCCTGAAAAAACGGATTATAAAATCAGAGTGATCGGCCCTAGAACCTCTCTCGGTTTCGGGAGTATATTAAATTTCTCTCAAGTACAAGCGGACTATTTGATTAGCCGCGGATATGAAGACGCCAAAATCCAATTCGGGGAAGATTAAGATCCAATGCTGGAAATCAAGGTAGAAGACGGCAATTTTATAGATTCAGAAGGATATATTCTCCAGTTAAGAGGAGTCAATCTTTCAGGTAGCACTAAACTTCCTTTTAAGCCGGATGGGACCACACATTTCGATCAATCATTAAGTTTTCATGATCATAGAAAAGTCTCCTTTGTCGGGAGACCTTTAGAAGAGAAAGAAGCTGCAGAACATTTGGATCGATTGAAGAAATGGGGATTTAACTTTCTTCGTTTTCTTGTCACTTGGGAAGCTGTAGAACATTTAGGTCCAGGTAAGTATGACCAAGCATATTTGGATTATATCGAAAGAATGGTGGCACTTGCCGATAAAAAAGGGTTCTACGTTTTTATAGATCCTCATCAGGACGTTTGGTCTAGATTTACTGGCGGAGATGGAGCTCCAGGTTGGACTTTGGAAGAAGTCGGAATGAATATCGAGAATATTAAAGATTCCGATACTGCAATCGTTCATCATTTTCAAGGCAGGAATTATAAAAGAATGTCCTGGCCTCTCAACTATCAGAAGTATGCATGTGCTACGATGTTCACTCTTTTTTTTGGAGGAAAAACATTTGCACCTAAACTTTCTATACACGGCAAGAATGTAGAAACCTTCTTACAAGACCATTATATAGAAGCGATGTGTAGGATCGCGAAGAAGGTTGCTAAATACAAAAATGTCTTAGGATTCGATTCTTTGAATGAACCTTCTCCTGGATGGATCGGTAAAAAGAATATTGGTGAATTTTCAGGACTTGGTTTTGGAAAACTTCTAACGACTTCGCCATTCCAGGAGATGTTCTTATCCGAAGGAAGAACCGTAAGGGCAAACAATGCTTACATGTTAGGTTTTACTGGATTCAATTTAGGAAAAACTAAGATAAATACTAAGTCAGTTCCATTATGGCAGGAAGGAAAACATTGTATTTGGAGAGAACATGGAGTTTGGGATTATGATCCGAACGGCGCTCCAATGTTACTTCGTCCTGATTATTTTAATAAATACAGAGGAAGAAAAATAGAATTCTATCCTGAGTTCATGCTTCCTTTTATCAAAAGATTTAAAACCAGAATACAAACCGTTCAGAAAAAATTCTCCATCTTTGTAGAATCTGACCCAGGAAGTTTAGAACTGGACTGGAATGAAAAGCCGAAAAAGGGAGAAGGTACAGTAATCAATGCGACTCATTGGTACGATGTTTCTGTTTTGATGTTCAAACGTTTTATCCCTTGGTTCGGAGTTCATATCTTTAAGCAAATTCCAATATTCGGAAAGAAGAATGTGGAGAAGGCTTATGAAGATACGATCAGAATGATCAAAGAAGTTTCTATCAAAAAGATGAATAATTGCCCTACAGTGATCGGAGAAACGGGAATCCCAATGGACATGAACGGGCGTTTGGCTTTCCGAACAAAAAACTATTCTCATTTAGAAGCTTCTCTAGATCGTATCATAACTTCGATCGAGAAAAATTTCGTACATTATACACTTTGGAATTATACTCCTGATAATACTCATAGTTTAGGAGATAGATGGAATGAAGAAGATCTTTCACTCTACTCTTTGGATACTCCAAAAAGTATAGATGAAGATGGGGGAAGGGCAGTTAGAGCATTCTCTAGGCCTTATCCTATCCGAACTAAAGGTAATCCGGAAGCGATTAGTTTTGATATGGAAAAATCCATGTTTAAATATTCTTTCCGAAAAGAAGGAGATGAGATTCCAGTAGCAGAGATTTTTCTCCCCGAAATACATTATAGAAATGGATTCGATGTGCTAGTGAATGCAGGAAGTTGGAAGTATGATCCTAAAAAGAGAATACTTACTTTCAAGGGAGAAAAGTCCGTTTCTTATTATGGCATAACTATTTTCCCGACTAAAAAATAACTTTTCTATAGAATGGGAATCATTAGAATGGCCTTCGTCGTTAAACTGTCGGAATTCTCCAAGGTTTTGGAAATTTTCGACCTTATCTAGTTAGAGATTTGACTCGGGCTAATATTAGCGACATAGAATTAAAAATTCGCAGAGGTCTTTGCATGAAAAACACGTTTTTTTCGATCCTTACAATTCTAATTTTTGCAGGTCTTATTTCTTGCGGCGGAGCGAAAGTGAGCCAAGCAGAATGTGATCCAGTTGTAAACGAATTGATTTCCAACCTTGCTGTTGGCCAAACTCCTGAGCAAGCAGATAAACTCAAAGCTATGCAAGGTCAAATTTCGGCTCATCTACTCAAAGAGTGTATGACTGGGAAATATGATCTTACATGTTTAAAATCTTCTAAATCACTTGCAGCTCTTGCTACTTGTAAGAAGTAATTTTTAATCACAAAGGGCCGGGTTCTTCCGGCTCTTCTGCTTAATCTTCTTTTATCAAAAAGAAGCCTTTCTCCTCAGAATAACATCCATGCTCCCGATATAGTCCAGAAGGATAAAAATGTATCCTTTGAGCATACCTATATCTACTGGAAATGCACCTAAGGCAAACATCCCAGCGAACGGCCCAATCACATTCTTCTTTCCTGAACGCGGGAAGTACTCTTAAGAGTGGCTTCGATTCAGGAGTTTCATTTGGGAAGGAAGCTTCTGGAGATGGATGGAGGAGAGGGGGGTGTAGAATGGTCGAAGTTACTACAACAAAGGCTAAGATTTGAAGGGCAGGATTCATTCTAACTGGATTCGCAGATGCAGATACGAATTCTATCGGTTCGATTGAGAAGGATCTGGAGCGTTTGAGGATTAAAAATTATGTCTCATATGAGTCGAGTGGATTCGCTGAAATGTAGTATCTTCGACAGGCAATGAAAATACCTCTTTATAGTCGAAGTTACTACAAAATTCCCATCTAACTCCGCTTCTATAATTCACCATGTGGAACTCTCGTTCGATCCACTTTCACAATATCCCTTCTTCTATTTTTTAAAATGGAAGCTTCAAAAAATGTAAACCTTCCTACAAATTTTTCTCCTTCTTGTAAAAAAGACCGACCCGATATGTTAATTCTATCAAAGCCCATTCGCGAAGAGGAGAAAAGGGTATAGTTTAGAACAGCCGCCGGAAATTACTTGAATTAAGCGTTTCGAGTTGGAATCTTTGTGTAATGGCATCCCGAAAAGATTTTATGGAAACCCTGTATCGGGAATCCAACGGGAGAATTTTTGATTTCTTGTATAAGTATACCGGAAATCCAGAAACTGCCTCTGACCTAATGCAGGATACATTTCTTAATTTTTTTAAGAAGTATTCTAATTCCGACTTAAACAAAGAGCAAGCCCTAAAGCTGTTATACACGATCGCAAGAAATCGATCGATTAACTATGCCAAGAAGTTCTCCACGGTGAAAGAATCCGGAACGGACGACATGGGAACTTATAGAGAAGAAGGGCAAAGTTTCGAAAGAAAAACGGAACTTTCCGACTTGGAATCCAGATTGATGGATTGTTTGGGCGACTTAGAAGAAGGAGAAAGATACGCTTTAGTATTAAAGAATATAGAAAAATACACGTTGGCTGATATTGCAGATATCATGGGGATCTCGATTGCGACTGCATCTAGATTGGTTGTGAAGGCGACTGGAAAACTCGTAGAGATTGCAAAAAACAAACAAATTCTGCCGATGGAATAATACTGAAAAGACTGTTGAAGGGAAGAATGGACGAAAATTTCGAACATAAAATTAGGAAGGCAATCGAAGGTGAGAAGAATGAATTCAGTTCTTCTATCGATAAATTGTCAGATATGCTTTCCAAATCTTGGGTTTCTCCTCCTTCAAATATTTCATTCGAAGAAATCTATGAAAAAGCCCAAGCCTCTAAGGTTATCAGTTTTAAAAAACCGTTATTATATACTATTGCTTCTGCTGCTGCGATCTTGATCGGAGCATTCAGCTTTTTTATTTTACAAAACCCTAAAGCTCCTCCCTTAAAGAACGAACTCGGAATATCTGTGACTAAAATTATTGGAAAAGGGTATTTATTCTCCTCTGATTCCGAAAAACTTTTAGCCTTAAACGAAGGTGAATCCGTAGGTTTCGGGCAAATTTTAAAGACCGAGCCAGGATCTAAACTTTTCCTAAGCATTGCAAAAGGAGAAGGTATGGTCTTGGAGGAATCTACAGAACTCGAGATCATGAAAGAAGGAAAACAATCTTTCAGACTTCGGAATGGAAGCATCTTAGTTCATCTACACAAGAATTTGAAAAAGGACGAATTTAAGATCATAACCGAAACAGGTTTGGTAGAAGTTAGAGGAACAAAATTTGAAGTCAGGGAAAGTCTTAAAGAAGGGACGATAGTCTCCGTTTTAGAAGGAAGGGTGGCTGCAAAGAGTAGCAGTGAGCCGAATCGGGGAGAGCAAGTTTTGGAGCCAGGCCAAAAGATCCGATTGGAGGCAAAAGGATTCCAGAGAACTTTTCTATCTTCTGCGGAGCAAAAAGACTTAGGGTTTAAATTTTCAGAACTTCATGTGGATGAGATCCCGCGAAATTCCGAGAAATCTTTTTCCAACAAAGATGATCTATTTAACGAATACCAAAGATTGGAGAGGGTCTTACTTTCCAATGGTGAGACGTTGGAAGGTGTGATTGTCGACATGGACGAAAATTTTATGTATTTGCAAACTCTTGAGAAGGAAATAAAAATCCAAAGAGATTCAGTTATGGAGGTGATTCAACTTCGTTAAAATTGAAATATTTTTGACATGTGGAGAATTTTAAAGAAATTCTACCAAAGAAGGCTAATTCCCATGTCTGAAGAAACTGCAAACCCCTCCGCAAAAACCCCTCGATATAAAAGACATCTTGCCAATTATTTGATCGATAAGGACTTTCAATTACGGTTCTTCTTAAATTTTTCTTTATTGTTTATCTTCGGGTTACTTCTTACTCTCGGGTTTTTATTTTGGATCCATTCTACTAAATACGACAAAGGTGTTGTTTTCAGGCTTCGCCAAGACACTGTTAAGGTATATCAAAAGGGATTTGAGATAGTTAATGGAGAAGAGAAGGACAAGTTCGTTGAGAAGGAGCTTGCTCTTCCTGATTACGATCATGGCCTGGATCTTTTTTCCATTCAATTTAAGGGAATTCTTCTATTCTCTATGTTGTATCTTCTACTTTCTGCGATCTTTGTTTTGGTCTATTCTCATAAGATGGCCGGGCCGATCTATAATATTAAGAAGAATCTAAAATTGCTGCTGGATGGTAAAGACGTAGACAAGATCCGGATTCGAAGCGGCGACGAGTTTCAAGATCTTGCTGATCTTCTCAATGAGTTGATCGATAAAAAGATTCACGGCAAAAAGAATTAAGAGAGGGGACTTTGTAGTATCTTCGACATAGGTTTCTTCATATCTTCGTTTTCTAAATTTGAATAGCCAATTTAGGGTGGTCTTGAAACATGCGGAACGTGTATGAAGGAAATACTCGTTCCGGAAACTTCTCATTTATTATATAATTCCGATTCGAGAAAAATGGATAGGCTTTCTGCTGAAAGCGTTAACCTCGTATTAACTTCACCTCCTTATCCCATGGTTGAAATGTGGGATGATCTCTTCAAAAGCTGGGACAAAAATACCAAAAGCGCGCTTGCCAAAAACTTGGGAAATAAAGCCTTCGAAGCAATGCATTTGCAACTTGATAAGGTTTGGAGCGAATGTTTTCGAGTTTTGAAAGAGGGTGGCATCCTACTTGTAAATATAGGGGATGCCACTCGGAGCATTGGAGGGGAGTTCAGTTTATTTTCGAATCATTCTAGGATTTTACAGGCCTGTCGTAACTTCGGCTTTGGTTCTTTACCCGATATCCTTTGGAGAAAGCAGACTAATTCCCCAACTAAGTTCATGGGTTCCGGAATGTATCCGGTAGGTGCATACGTTACTTATGAGCATGAGTATATTCTAATCCTTCGGAAAGGTGGCTTAAGAAAGTATTCTAAATCTGAGACGGAGATCCGACGTAATAGTGCCTTTTTCTGGGAAGAAAGGAATGTTTGGTTCTCCGATGTCTGGGACCTAAAGGGGGAAAGGCAGATTTTTAAGGATGTAGGAGCTTCGCGGGAACGGACTGCAGCATTTCCTTTAGATTTTGCCTATCGATTGGTAAACATGTTCTCAATAAAGGGTGATACTATTTTAGATCCTTTTTTGGGAACAGGAACCACCTCGTTAGCAGCTCTTCTTTCTTCGAGAAATAGCATCGGCTACGACGTAGATGAAGGAATTCTCGAAATTGCGAGGAAGAAACTTCTTGGTGGGACAAATATTTCGTCGAAGTTACTACAAAATAGATTACAAAGTCATCTTGATTTCATTTTAGATCGGAAGAAGCAAAAGAAGGAGACTTCCCATAAGAATAAGTATTATGGATTTCCTGTAATCACTTCTCAAGAGACAGAATTGACCCTCGAATTAGTCGATTCCTTGATCGAGAATGAACATTTCTCCTTGAAGGCTAGTTATTCCCGGTTTAATCTATAAAATTCTTCCAAAAACTAAGTTTCAAATTGTTGCTATTATAATGGATATAGTAGACCCTACTACAGTTTCATTGAATAAAATAGTCTTATAGGAAAACCCGCGTATGAAATACCGAGCACTTTTATCTGCATTTATCATTTCTTCTATTTTGATTGTTTTACCTTCTTCCTTGTTTGCTGATGAAGAGATTGCCATTGTGCTGTTCGTTGTGGGAGACGCTTCTGCTACCCAGGATGGGAAAAAAGTTAACCTCAAAAAGAATTCAATTTTAAAAAAGCAGGACGAACTCGAAACAAAAGAGGGAAAAGTGGATCTGCAAATTGGGCCTTCCGTGGTCATTCGTATTGCAGCTTTCACAAAAATTAAGATCGCGGAATTGAGTTCTGACAAAAAGGCGAATAAGTCAAAATTAGAACTTGTTTCCGGTAAAGTATTCGCTCGAGTAGATAAAGGATCTAAGAAAGAAGATTTTACGATAACTGCACCTTCTTACAATGCGGGCGTTCGCGGAACACAATTTGTAGTATCCGAAGAAAGTGAAGCTCAACGCAAAGAAAATCCTGATAATGAAGATTCCGATGTGCCAAATGGGATTTTTGTGAAAGAAGGGGAAGTCGGAGTTACTACAGAAAATGGAAAAAGTTTTCCGTTAAAACGAGATGAAGAAGCAGTACTATCCCCTCAGGGACTTCTCAAACAGCCGCTGGAAGAATTCATGCGAGAGAAAATGAAGATTTTAGATGGTTTCAAGAAGATCATGGAAGAAAATTATAAGATTCTTCGAGATCAAAAGCTCCAGAATCAGGAATTATTAAATCAAACTAAGCAGGATATATAATGTATCTTACTGTAGTAACTACGACAATTTAAAAATTCTCACGCGTTAAATCGAATTTTGGAAACGAGAAGAGTATGAACTCTATCGTTTTCCAAAATGAGAAGCTTAAACGAAAGGCAAGGATTGTTCAGAATCCATATCCATCGACGGCATTGGTTCCAGAAAGGCTGTGGAGAAAAGTCTCTGCAGATAGCAAACGAAACTTTTCAAGATATTTGAGGAGTTTGCAAGCTAAGTACGGTTTATTGCTTCAGTCACAGAGGTATATGGGAAGAAATCCACTCCGAACTTCCTTTCAGGCAAAAGGCCAAAACTTGATCCGCCATAGTTATCGTCCGAAAGAAGAAAATTATCAGGAACTGAGAAATGTCGCTCTCGCGCATGGAGTTTCGATGAACTACATAATTGTATTAATGATATCTTGGGACTTGCTTGAAGTTGATGAAAGAATTCTTTCCCATTTTTGGCGAAATCGAAAAGCGCCAACTTCGAGGATTTTAGAGATTCGTCGCGTTCTGAATTTAGAAACACGAGAAGTTAGGATTATTTTATTGGGATGGCCTCATAAATTCATTTTGGAGAGAGGATCTCCAAATTGGCGTTAATATTCACATCCCAACGTTTTCATTATACGACATAATTGTCCTTTAAAAGTTGGTAATTTTTGCTTGAAGAAATCAAGATATCTTGATATCTTGTGAGAAGGTCCTGAAAATGTCGTTAAAGGATACATCTTTAGAAAGAGAATCTGTCGGAACTTACTCAGATTCAGTGGTTACGCCTTCCGTAACAAACGGAACTTTTCAAGACCGAGACATTTTACTCGCAATAAAGGCGTTATCAGATGAGACCCGCATTCGAGTTCTTCGGATACTTTCTATTGCTCCTCTCAATGTTCAGGAAATCACTGAAGTTCTAGAGATGGGGCAATCTAGGATCTCTAGACACCTAAAGATACTAGCTGATGCAGGATTTCTGACATTCCAACGGGAAGGTTCGTGGGTATATTATAGCCCTAAAGTTTCAAATGACGATTCGCAGGATTTTTCTGCAAGATTTCATACACTTCTTCTGGATTTCGAAAAGAGTCTTCCGTATTCGGAACAAGATTTAGTTAAGACAAAGGATATTCTTAAACAGAGAGATCTGAAAAGATCAAAATATTTTGACGATGTTGCTCAGAATTGGGAGAGCATTCAGAGTGATGTTCTTGATCCGGTTTTATATAGGAATAAGATCCTGGATTTACTTCCGGAACATTCTAGTCGGATCTTAGACCTTGGATGTGGCCCTGGAGGTTTAATTCCTTACTTATTAATGAAGAGTCAGGAAGTTATCGGCATCGATTCCTCTGAAAAGATGATTAAAGAGGCGAGAAGTTCCTTCTTGAATAATTCTCAAGTTCAATTGTTTACATCTGAGATTGAAACTTTGCCTGAAAATCTGATGCAGTCGGCAGATTCTGTCGTAGCTTCGATGGTCTTACACCACTTATCCAATCCACCTCGGGCTATGAAAGAAATACATAAAGTACTCAAGGACAACGGCACTTTCATCATAGTAGATCTAAAGAAACACAATCAAGAAATCATGCGCGATAATTTCGCCGACTTATGGCTCGGATTCGAGTCGGAACTTCTCACAGATTGGCTGAACCACACAGGCTTCAGCCTTGAATCCATCGAAGAAGTAGAATCTCAGAAATACTTCAAAGTATTAATAATTAAAGCTAAGAAAAGAGGAGGACTTTAATGTCCGCTACAATACAAGAAAAAGGTTTAAAATATAAGGTTAAAGACATTTCTCTCGCGGACTGGGGTCGCGAAGAAATCATTCTGGCTGAAAAAGAAATGCCAGGTCTAATGTCCTTGCGTAAAGAGTATAAGGGAAAACAACCTCTGAAAGGTGCGCGTATCGCAGGTTCCCTTCACATGACAATCCAAACTGCAGTTCTGATTGAAACTCTAACTGAGCTTGGAGCGGAAGTTCGTTGGTCTTCTTGCAATATCTTCTCCACTCAAGACCATGCAGCGGCGGCTATTGCAAAAACTGGGGTTCCTGTGTTCGCTTGGAAAGGTGAAACGGAAGAAGAATACTGGTGGTGTGTAGAGCAAACCATCTTCTTCGATGGTGGAAAAGGCCCGAACATGATCCTGGACGACGGCGGTGACCTTACCATGTATATTCATGAGAAATACCCTCAACTTCTTGCTGAGATCAAAGGGGTTTCTGAAGAAACTACTACAGGAGTGAAAGGTCTCGAAAAACTTCTGAAAAAAGGAGAGTTGAAACTTCCTGCGATCAACGTGAACGATTCCGTTACCAAGTCTAAATTCGACAACTTATACGGTTGCAGAGAATCTTTAGCAGATGGTATCAAACGTGCAACTGACGTTATGCTTGCTGGAAAAGTAGCTCTTGTTTGTGGATATGGAGACGTTGGAAAGGGTTCTGCCGCATCTTTACGCAATTTTGGTGCAAGGGTGATCGTTACTGAGATCGATCCTATCTGCGCTCTTCAGGCAGTAATGGAAGGATACCAAGTTCTAAGGGTAGAAGACGCAATCGAATTCGTGGATATTGTAGTAACAGCGACCGGAAACGACGACATTATTTCCCTTGAACACATGAAAGCAATGAAAGATGGCGCGATTCTTTGTAATATTGGACACTTCGATACAGAGATTCAAATGTCCAGATTGAATGCTGAAAAGGGTGTGGTTAAGAAGGAAATTAAACCTCAAGTAGACAAATACACTTTCGAGAATGGTAGATCCATCATCGTTCTTGCAGAAGGTCGTTTAGTAAACTTAGGTTGTGCGACGGGTCACCCATCTTTCGTAATGTCCTGTTCTTTCACGAACCAAGTATTGGCTCAGATCGAACTTTGGAACAATAAATACGAAATCGGCGTCTATAGATTACCTAAAAAATTAGATGAGAAAGTTGCAGCGTTGCATTTGGAACAATTAGGAGTTCGCCTAACCACATTAAACGCTAAACAAGCTGAGTATATCGGAGTGCCGGTAGAAGGTCCGTTCAAACCGGAACATTACCGCTATTAATCGATAAGGAGAGGTCGGTGGCATACGTAGTAACCGAGCCCTGCGTAGGGTGTAAAATTACTTACTGTGCTGCTGCCTGTCCTGTTGAAGCTTTCCGAGAAGGAAATGATTACTTAGTTATAGATCCGGACATTTGCATCAATTGTAATGATTGTTTGAGAGAATGTCCGGTGAATGCCATTTTCCCGGAGGATGAGGTGCCGGTGATATGGGAAGATTGGATCGTTCTGAACGCAAAAGAATCGAAAACGTTGCCGATGATCAACGATCTTAAAAAACCTCTTTTAAATAAGAACTGCAATATTAAAGAATTATGAAACATAAATTTCCCACATACACAAATTCCAAAGCACAGGAACTCTTAAAATTATTAGAAGAGAGGATACTGGTTCTTGACGGAGCAATGGGAACCATGATCCAGCGATATGGTCTAGGGGAAGAGGATTTTCGAGATGAAAGACTCAAAGATCATCCGTCTGCCTTAAAAGGGAACAATGATCTACTTGTGATCACCAAGCCTGAAGTGATCGAAGAAATACATTATAAATTTTTGGAAGCAGGGGCGAATATTTTAGAAACGAATACGTTCAGCTCTAATAGAATTTCCCAAGCAGATTATAATGCAGAAGCGTATGTTGATGAACTGAACAGAAAAGCGGTGAAGGTTGCTCGTGCTGCAATGGAAAAGTTTGCCAAAACTCATCCTGATCAGCCACTATTCCTTGCGGGATCGATTGGACCTACGACAAGGACCGCTTCTCTTTCTCCTGATGTGAATAACCCGGCATATCGTGCAGTGACCTTTGACGAATTAGTAGAAACATTTTATGAGCAAGTAAGAGCACTAGTGGAAGAAGGAGTCGATATTCTTCTTTCTGAAACGAACATAGACACTTTAAATCTAAAAGCTATTATCGTTGCAATTGAGAACGTCTTCAAAGATTTGAATGTGCGAATTCCCGTTTCTCTTTCAGTTACGATAACTGATGCTTCCGGGAGAACTTTGTCGGGACAGACAATTGAAGCATTCTACAATTCCATTTATCATGCAAATCCACTTTCTGTCGGAATTAACTGCGCCTTAGGTGCAGGAGAGATGAGACCCTATATAGAAGAATTATCCAGGATCTCGGGTTGTTATATTAGTTGTTATCCGAATGCCGGCTTGCCTAACGCATTCGGAGGATACGATCAGACTCCCGAAGAATTTGGAAAATTTTTGGAAGATTTTTCCAACCAAGGTTGGTTGAATATTGCTGGGGGATGTTGCGGAACTACTCCTGCTCATATCAAAGAAGGCGCCAAAGCTGTCCAAGGTAAAAAACCTAGACTTATACCTGAGATAGTAGGAAAGACCAGATTATCCGGATTAGAACCTTTGACTATAGATGAAACAACTGGTTTCGTCTTAATTGGAGAAAGAACTAACGTAACCGGTTCTCCTAAATTCAAAAAATTGATCTTAGAAGGAAACTTCGAAGAAGCAGTATCCGTTGCTTTGCAACAGGTGGAAGCAGGCGCTAACGTTATCGATATAAACTTCGATGAGGCTCTCTTAGACGGAGAAGCCTCCATGAAAGAATTTTTGAACCTGATCGCGGTAGAACCTGATATTGCAAAAGTTCCTTTCATGGTGGATAGTTCTAAGTGGTCTGTTTTAGAGACTGGATTAAAATGTATCCAAGGAAAACCGATCGTAAACTCCATCTCCTTGAAAGAAGGAGAAGAGAAGTTTTTGCAACAGGCAAAAACAATCAAGATGTACGGCGCTTCTGTCATCGTGATGGCATTTGATGAACAAGGTCAGGCTGCCACTAAAGATGATAAGGTTCGTATTTGTAAAAGAGCTTACGATTTATTAGTGGAGAAGGCGGACTTCTCTCCGTTCGATATCATTTTCGACCCGAACATACTAACTGTAGGAACAGGGATCGAAGAACATAATAATTATGCGGTAGATTTTATAGAAGCGATCAAAGAGATCAAAGTTGTTTGCCCAGGTGCGAAGATCAGCGGTGGTTTAAGTAATATTTCCTTCTCTTTCCGTGGAAATAATCCAGTGAGAGAAGCAATGCACTCAGCATTCTTATTCTATGCGATCAAAGCTGGGATGGACATGGCGATCGTAAACGCAGGTATGCTTGCAGTTTATGAAGAAATTCCTAAGGATCTTTTAGAAAGAGTAGAGGACGTTCTCCTGAACAGAAGACCGGATGCTACCGAAAGATTAATCGACTTTGCTGAATCAGTTAAGTCAGGTGAGAAGGCTGAGAAAAAAGAAGAAGCCTGGAGAGAAGGAACAGTCGAGCAAAGATTAGAATATTCTTTAGTAAAAGGAATTGTAGAATTCATAGACCAAGATACTGAAGAAGCAAGACTCAAATACGATCAACCATTGCAAGTGATCGAAGGTCCTTTAATGGATGGAATGAGAGTAGTTGGCGATCTGTTCGGAGCCGGAAAAATGTTCCTTCCTCAGGTTGTTAAGAGTGCAAGGGTGATGAAAAAATCGGTGGCATACCTTCTGCCTTTTATGGAAGAAGAGAACCGCAAGCAGGCTCAAGCTTCTAAAAAGCAAAAATTCCTGATCGCTACAGTGAAAGGAGATGTTCACGATATCGGAAAGAATATCGTAGCAGTAGTTCTTGCGTGTAATAACTACGAAGTGATTGACCTCGGCGTAATGGTTCCTTGTGAGAAAATTTTGGAAGAAGCAAAAAAGGAAAATGTAGACATCATCGGTTTATCCGGGCTTATTACTCCTTCTTTGGATGAGATGGTTCACGTTGCTTCTGAAATGAAGAGAACCGGTTTCGATATTCCTCTATTGATTGGAGGAGCTACTACAAGTTCTGCTCATACTTCTGTAAAAATTTCAGAGAAATATGACCAACCTGTGGTCCACGTAATTGATGCTTCCAGGGTCGTGAACGTAGTTGCAAAACTTTTGAATCCTTCTTTAAAACCTGATTATATAAAGCAGATTAAAGAAGAGCAAAAGGTCCAAAGAGAAATTTATTTTAACACAAGAAGCGATCGTAAACTTGTTTCTATCGAAGATGCTCGAGATAATAAATATGTTACCGATTGGAATGTGACTAATGTTGTTAAACCGAATTTTACGGGAGTTCGTGTTTTCGATAATGAAATCTCTCTCGAAGAGTTGGTTCCTTTTATAGACTGGTCTCCGTTCTTCCAAGCTTGGGAACTAAAAGGACGTTATCCTTCTATTCTGGAAAGTGAAACATACGGTAAACAAGCTAAAGAATTATTCAAAGACGCTCAGAAATTATTAGCAGATATCGTTTCTAATAAAAGATATACGACCCGAGGAGTGATTGGCGTCTTCCCCGCAAATAGTGTAGGCGACGATATTGAAGTTTACGAAGATGAAACCAGGACAAATATTAAGACCGTTTTTCATACCCTTCGCCAACAGATCAGCAAAGAAGAAAAAGATGAACCTAATTATTGTTTGGCGGACTATATCGCTCCTAAAGAAAGCGGAGTCGCAGATTATATCGGTGGTTTTGCAGTTACTGCGGGTCATGGAGTAGAGGCGTTCGCTTCTATCTTCGACTCTAACCTGGACGACTATAATTCCATCATGGCAAAGGCCTTGGGTGATCGTTTTGCTGAAGCTTTTGCGGAATATATGCACCTGAAGATCCGAAAAGAGATTTGGGGTTATGTGGCCGACGAAAATCTTTCTACTGACGAATTGATCCGTGAACGATATCAGGGCATTCGTCCAGCTGCGGGCTATCCTGCAAGTCCCGATCATACTGAAAAGAGAACCTTATTTGATCTATTAGATGTGGAGAAGAATACAGGCATCACTCTTACTGAACATTTTGCAATGATGCCTGCAAGTTCCGTGAGCGGTTTATACTTTGCACATCCAGCTGCTAAATATTTTGCAGTGGCGAAGATTAATAAAGATCAGGTTCAGGATTATGCAAACAGGAAAGGAATGACTATTTCCGATGTGGAGAAATGGCTTTCCCCGAATTTGGCCTATGATCCCCAAGAGGAAGTTTCGAGAGTCTAATACTTAATGAAACGTTTTGTCGAAGTTACTACAAATCCGGTTCATTCTGAATACCAGGATGAATCGGAGCCTGGAACGGAATTTCCATTCCATCCTTGGTTGGCATCTAAGATAAGGGAAAAGCTGGGTAGGGAAGATCTACGCTTGAAATTGAGTGAGATCAGTTGTGAAGAAGTCTCTTGCCCTGTGATGGAGACCAGAATTGAGGTCATAGATACTACATCCGGCAAAGCTATTTCTTTTCTCAGATTTGGCAGAAAAAAAGAACAAATTAATAAGTTAGATCTGCAGCTTTCCTTCCAGAGAAGGCAAATACTGTAGTAACTTCGACAAATTCTAAGCTGAACTCAAATTCCACCGCTCTATATCGGATCGTGTGCCTCTAAATTGCTGTCGAAGTTACTACAAATCCCTCAATTCAAAACAAATCCTGAAATAACCTTCTCAAAGTTCAATTTCTCTTTCTCGAACTGGCTTTCCAAAGTAAATGTAGAGAACTGAACGGAACCGAAATTACCGCTAGCTAGAAAAGAATAAAAAATAAATCTAAGACCTTTGATCTGAGCTGTATAGGTTACGATCTTTCCTGGTACTCCGTTTACGGAACAATCTTCAATATTTATGATCCTCGCATCCGGATCTGTTTTTGTTACGTTCAATAAGACTAATTCGGGAAATGATTCTAATGGGATTTCTAATCCTTCGTAAATCACCATTGCATTTCCAGTTCTTGCCTGGTTTACGAAATGAAACTCTGCAAATTCATGATTTTCGGTAACGCTTGTCCATAAGGTAGAATTATAAAAAACAGAATATACTCCTGATTTACTTTTGATCAGACTTGTTTGGTCAGCCCCTTTCAGGATGGGCCTAGAAGTATTAGGTTTTTTTGATGGATCTGTCTTGGATTCCGGAGCAAATTGCCAGGTGAAATTCTCTTTCAAGACTACCTTCTTGCCGGTTTTGGTATAAACTACTTCGTCGGCCAATATTGAAGAGGCAGCGCAGAATAAGATTAGGAACTTAATGTTTTTCACGGCCTTTCTCCTGGCTTTGAATAATAGTGATTCGATTTGGAAAAATTATATTATAAAAAATGATAATTATTTTTGTAAATTTGGAGAACTGTCTGAGAATTTATATTTTACCCCGAGCATACCTTGGATCTCTGGAGTAAGTAATCCGTCCGTATTCGGGAACGGTTGATGAAGAGGCAAACGTACCAAACCTTCGAAGCTCAAGTTTTTTGTAGAGATAGAGAATCCAGGGTTCACATAATATTCGTAACCTTGCTGCCATCCTCTGAAGGCTTGAGGAGTATCGATCTGTAAAAGACTTTTATCGTTAAATCTTTTGATCCCAGATACTTGTAGAAAGAAATCCATTTTGTTCAAACTGCTGGAATTCGAGATCAAGGAATAGCTGATCCCGATGGAAGATTTTGCAGATTCTGGGATCGCCAAACCTACGTTATTTCCCGCCATTCTCCAACCTAAATCCATTTGAATGCCAGCTCTTCCGAGTAAATAACCGAAAAGTAAATTCCCAGCTTGGTTGTCCAAACCTCTCGAAAGGTTAGAACCTAAACCTGGTATAACGGAAGAAGTAGCTCTCACGTCCGTCAGAGAATCAAACGCTCTTCTTTCTGTATTAGCTCCTACATAAGCCTCGGATTTATTTTCCTTGTTCTGGCCCATACTCATTGCCATTACAAAAACTTCTTCTCTTCCAAGAGAAGGGTAAAGAGCGAAAAATTCTCTCTTCTGTAAAAGGATCCTTGGCTGGTTCGGTAACTTGTTGGGCAGCCCTGGAATGGAGTCGAAAGATGCAGATTCGGTCGGGATATATTCCCGAAACACTTTCATTTCATAAGGATATTTGAATGTAAGAGAAGAGAAAAATTGAACCTTATGCTCTTCCTTCTCTTCTGTTTGGTCAGAAGTTTCCTTTTGTGAAAATAGGGCCTTGTTTTTAGAAAAGTTGTCGAAAGAATCCCAGAAGAAAGTAGAACTGTTCTCTCCGTAGATTACGGATAGGCTCGCTACAAAAGGAAGAATTACCTGCAAGAGAGAAGGGAAGGTCTTTCTAAAAAACGAGCGTTTGCGTTTAGGAAGAGATTTGGATTCATATGTCATCTTCTCGGTTCTCATCCTATATTTATTGATATATGACGGAATATTCTGCTTTGCCAATGAAAATTCCGTCATATTTACCAAAAAATAAGATCTTCTATAATTCACCTGGAATTGGTATAAATGAACACAAAGATCAGAAATTTCGGCCCTTGCAAAATTGAAAGTCCAGCCGCTTACGAATATTATACCGGAGATGAATCCAAGGTGGTTTTCAAGACGGTATTCGAAACAGAAGAGAGCTGGAAGGAATATATAGGAGAAGGAGCCGAATTTTTCGAACAAGCAGGTCCCAGAAAGAAGATCTACTTCGACCCAAAGGAAGTAACTGCTGGGATCGTGACCTGTGGGGGGCTTTGTCCAGGGATCAATGATGTGATCCGAGGTATCGTAATGGAATTAAATTATAGATACGGGGTTAAACGTATCCTTGGATTTCCCTACGGCTATCAGGGCCTTGTCAAAAAATATGATCATAAACCCATCGAGCTGAACCCTGAAAATGTGGCTCATATAGGCAGGGACGGAGGAACCATTCTCGCATCTTCCCGTGGAAACCAAAATCCTTCCGACATGGTAGATAGGCTCTCTTTGTACGGAGTTAAGATGTTATTCTGTATAGGAGGAGACGGAACCTTAAGAGGAGCCAAAGAGATCGTAGGCGAGATAGACAGAAGAGGGGAAGAGATCTCTGTTATTGGAGTTCCTAAGACAATAGATAACGATATCAATTATGTGCAAAAAACTTTCGGATTTTCTACCGCCTTCTCCAAAGCAATGGAAGCTGTAGAATGTGCACATGTGGAAGCAAAAGGCGCGCCGAATGGGATAGGTGTAGTAAAACTGATGGGAAGGCATTCCGGTTTTATTGCAGTAAATGCAGCTTTAGCTTCTCAAAACGTAAACTATTGTCTAATCCCTGAAGTTGATTTTGATCTGAATGGAAAAGGTTCCTTCTTAGATATTCTGAAAAAAAGGATCTTAACCAGAGAACATGCGGTGATAATTGTAGCAGAAGGTGCAGGTCAAAAGTTTTTCGGGAAAACGGAAGAAAGAGACGCTTCCGGAAATCTAAAATTAGGCGATATTGGTGTTTATCTCAAAAATTCAATCCAGGACTTCTTCAAAGCAGAAAAGATAGAAGTGAATGTTAAATATATAGATCCAAGTTATATTATTCGTTCTATTCCAGCAAATCCAGAGGATTCTATTTTCTGTGGATTTTTGGCTCAGAATGCAGTGCATGCTGCCATGGCCGGCAAGACTGATCTAGTGATCGGTATGTGGAATAATGTGTTTACTCATCTTCCGATAGATATCGCGATCCAAGAAAGAAAGGTGCTTCAGCCTACTAAGAGTACTCTGTGGAGAACATTATTGGCTTCAACCGGGCAGCCTGCTCGTATGGTGGCAGAATAATATAAAAGACTTTTTGAGAAGGATTAGATAATCCTAATTGAGTCGGACCATTACTAAAGTGTAATCGTCATGAGGATCTGCTTCTCCTCTGAATGCATCAGTAGTATCTAAGATCAGTTCTTTTAGATTTTCTACGGGCATATCTCCGTTTCTTTCTATAAGTTTTGCGAGATTTTCTAAAGAATACATTTCTCCGGTTTCGTTTGTAGTCTCGCTTACACCATCAGTATATAGAACCAGAAGATCTCCGGGTTGGTATTCCACTTCATGCTCTTCTATCTCTGATTCTTTGATGCCTAGAGGCATTCCTTTTCCGGAAAGGAGTAGTACCTTCTTGTCTTTTGCCTTATATAATAACTGCTCATTATGGCCGGCACTAGAAAAACGGATCCGCTTCTTAAGCATATTGATACGAGTGAGCATCACAGTAACGAACATAAAATAGCCGGACTTCTCTTGAATGATCCGGTTTGCTCCCATAAGACTGATACTTGTGGAAGAATTACGTGCGACTTCACCCGCGATAATCGTTTTGGAAAATTCCATAAAGAGCGCGGCTGCGATCCCTTTTCCGGAAACGTCTGCGATTAAGATACTTACTTCATCAGGATTATGATAGATCAGATCATAGAAGTCTCCACCGATCTCTTTGGATGCGGTGTAAGAAGTTTCAATTTCCAGAAGATGCATCTTCTTAGGAATATTAGGAAGAGAGTTGAGCTGTATCTGAGAAGCGATCTGCATATCTCTTCGGATAGATGTTAACTTCTCCTTTTGATTCTTAGCTAAAAGACTGTTATAAGCTTCTGCAATTTGGTTCGAGATAGTGCTCAAGATAGAAAGGTCTTGGGGGGAAAAACTATCCCCGCTCATTTTATCCGCAGCGTTTAAGACGCCTATGATCGTACCATCCTGACGGATAGGAACAGATACGAAAGATCTAGTCTTATAACGATTTGGCGTAAGAAGGTCAGGATTAATATCTGTTTGTCCCTGAACTAGGATCGCTTTTCCTTGGGATAAAATTTCGTTTAATATCCCTCTGGACTCATCCACAAGATGAGACTCTTCTTCCAAGCTGAAGCCTATGGATTTAGAAAGTTCGAATGCTTTTGTTCTAGGATTTTGGAAGATCAAAGAAACTCTTTCCGCACCTAAAACGTCTGAGATTGAGTTTACTGTTAGATTTAAGAACTGATCTAACTCGCCAATATTAGAAATGGCCTGACTGATCTGATAAAGACAATCCAGTTCTCTTGCACGATCTTTTAAATCTCGGATCAACCTTCTGTTTCTGATCGCAATCGCTGCAAGATCGGAAAGATATTCTAATATCTTAATGTCTTTATTTGTGAATTCAGGCCTTTCTAAAGAGTTAACTGCTTCCAGGACTCCTTGGATCTCTCCTTGCGCTTTCATCGGAACACAGATTAGATTCTTTGTGGTGAATCCGACTGCATCATCTATGTTTCTATAAATTCTAGGATCGTTTGCCGCATCATTTACAATGACAGGTTCTAGACTTTCTAGGACCATTCCTGCGATCCCTTTTCCTCTAGGGACTTTTAATTCAGTGAGGGATTCTCCCTTATCACCTTTTGCAACTTGGAATACTAGGCAATCTTCGTCCGGATCATAGAGTAGAAGGGAACATCCTTCCGTATTGAGCACATCTTTCGTGGTATCTATGATAATTCCTAAAAGTTCTTCCAGATCATCGGTGGAATTGATCCTGGCAGTAATGTCTGAAATAAGAGCTAAGGAGAGCTGTTTGAAACTCATTTGGTCCGGGAATACTTCTTTTTTTGAGAGATTTTCAAATCGGGAGGGCTTATTCCAGCCCAAATCCAACTCCTGTCAAGGAGATTCGGAACTTTCCTCTTATTCGATCAAGGAACCGATCCCTTGATCAGTAAAGATTTCGATCAGGATAGAATGTGGGACTCTTCCGTCAATAATATGAGTCCTTCTCACTCCTTGGTCGATCGCAGAAAGACAACATTCTACTTTAGGGATCATTCCTCCAGTGATATCTCCTTTCCGAATATAATCTTTTACTAAGGCACGGTTTAAACCTGTTACAAGTTTTCCGTCGATCAGGATCCCGCTAGTATCCGTAAGAAGGATGAGCTTTTCCGCCTTGAGAGCTCCTGCCAATTCTCCCGCAAACGTATCCGCGTTAATATTTAAAGATTCTCCAGATGCAGATTCAGCCACCGGAGAAATTACCGGGATAAAACCTTTTTCTTGGAGAGATAGAATGACTGTAGGATCTATTTTGTCGATCTTACCCACAAGACCGACATCTACTAGTTCGGATTTTTTTCCTTCTACATCTATTTCTATTTTTGTTTTGGAAGCGACTGCAAGATTTCCATCTTTTCCGGAAAGTCCGACTGCATTTCCACCTTCTTTATTGATCATGGAAACGATCTGTTTATTTACTTTTCCAGTGAGGACCATTTCTACAACGTCCATGGTCTCCGCGTTTGTGACCCTATGACCGTGAACGAACTCAGTTGGAATATTCAAACTTTCTAAGAGTCTATTGATCTCGGGTCCGCCTCCGTGAACAATTACAGGATGGATACCTACATACTTTAGAAGAACTATATCTTTTGCGAAAGATTCCTTTAAGTCGGCCTTCGCCATTGCGGCTCCACCATATTTGATGACCACAGTTTTCCCGGAGTATTTTGTAATATAGGGAAGGGCCTCCAGAATATTGTTGACCCTTTCAAAGGAATGTTCCATACCAAACAGAGAAATCGTTCCCCACTTGTACGTCGATTCGGAAATGTTAACAATTTTAATCACTGGAGGAAGCGGAGGCTTAGGCCGTGCTCTTGTTTCCGAATTAGGAAATCTAGGATACAAGATCTTAAATTGGGATCTAGTTTCTCCAGTCAGACTTCATCCAAATGAAACATTCCAAAAAATAGATCTGACTTCTTCCAATGAACTGGAGAATGCCTGCAAAAATTTGCAATTAGATACTTCTTCTTCCATTTATGGATTTGTACATTGTGCGGGTTATGGCGGTCCTTATCATAAGATCACCGAAGTTTCTTTGGAAGAATGGGACAGGATATTCGCGATTAACCTTCGCTCTGCTTTTCAAATTACAAAAACATTACTTCCAGTCTTTAGCACAAAAGGTTTGGGAAGATTTGTTTACATAGCTTCTTCATTATCAGTGCAAGGAAGCGCGCTATCTGTTGCTTACTCTTCTTCCAAACATGGGATCATCGGTTTTATGAAATCTATTGCTGCAGAATGGGGAGAGAAGGGAATCACTTCCAACGCTGTGAGCCCAGGTTATATGGAAACCAAAATGGGCATCCAAGAAGACCAGGTGGATGATCATCGCAAAAAGATAATAGAGATGACTCCAGTAAAGAAGATCGCTTCTCCGGAAGAGATTGCAAGAGTGGTCTCTTTTTTAATCTCTTCAGAATCAGGTTATATCAATGGTGCGAACTGGACAGTGGACGGAGGAATTACTTCGATTTAGTTTTTTTGGAAGAAGGTTTCGGAATTCCAGGCTCTTTTCCCAGATGCAAAAATACTTCTCTCAATTCCTTAACGGAATCTTTTGCTTTTTCATCAATCCATAGTTCATTTGCAGAAGGAGAAGAATCAAATTTGATCTTTCTTTTTAATATTTTTCCTCTTCTGGAAAGAAGAAGGTCCGCTTTTTTGCCTGGTTGGTATTGATTTAATAATTCTTTAAAGTTTCCTGGAAGAATTCTTTTATCATCCAGAGCTATCCATTCATCGCCTAAATTGATATCCGTTTCTTTCACAGATTTAGAGAGAAGAATTTTACTTACGATCATTCTTCCTCTTTCTTCTTTTACTCTAAATCCCAATTCAATTTTAGGTTTGGAAGCGGTTCTTTCTATTCCGATCAAATGCAAATATGTTTCGATAGGGACCCGCTTTGGTTCTGTGATATAAGTGTCGAATTCAAGTTTTAGGTCTAGGCCTGTTGCTTTCTTTGCAGTTTGAAAAAATTCAGCCTTTGTAAAGCCTCTTTTCTTTTCCTGATGATACTGCTTGTTCAAAGCGATCATGACATCTACCAAAGATTTTTTGCCATTGGTTTCTTTCAGGATATAAAGATGCATACTTAAAGATAGAATTGCTCCTTTTGTATAATAGGAGATTCCTGTATTCGAAAAATTTGGATCGAATGGGCGATTATAATATTTAGTCCAAGCAGTAAAACTGGAATCTTCTAAACTCATCCAAGATTCACCCAGAGATTCTTCTAACTCCTGTATATCCTTCCAAAGTTTATTCAAATATTGTTGGGGCGAATAAGATCCACAAAGAAGAAGAAAATACGCATCAAAGAAACTAGTAATCCCCTCTGCGATCCATAATTCTTTTGTTAAATTCGGTTTTTGGTAATCAAAAGGACCGAGAGCGATCGGACGTATCCTTTTCACGTTCCAATGGTGGAAATACTCATGGGATAAAAGTTCTAAAAGAGTTCTGTAATTATCTGGATTCGACCATCCATTTGGATCGAATTGGTTGATGCTGCAATTGAGATGTTCTAATCCTCCATAAAGATTATCGCTCATGTCTAAAACAAATAGATAATACTTATTTTCAGTTCCTCCCATCAGTTTGATCTGAGTTTCCACGATAGTTGCCAAATCTTTGGAGATCTTCTTTTTATCTTTTGTTTCGATATCCCCTAGGATGACTAGATCGAATTCGCATCCTTCCGCACTAAACGGGATCTGTTTTTCATTTGTAAGAAGAATAGGGCAGTCAAAAAATTCATCGAAGTTTTTCGCCTTCCAAATCTGTTTGGAACCTTCCTTCTTCTTTAATCCGGTATAACAAAAACGAAAAGGTGATAAACTCTTCCAGCTAAGTTCAGGTTCTAGATCTAAACGATCCTTGGGATATAGGAATGTAGCAGGCGGATGAACTAAAATAAAATCGCTGGTGAAATAATTGGTTCTTACGGTGTGTTCGAATCCGTAAACTAGATAAGAAATTTTGAATGTTTCTCCCTTAGAAGAAACTTTCCAAGTATCAAGGTCTATTTGCTCAAGGCCCCAACCCGGCTTGGATTGAACAAAATGTACTTGGTGAATGGATTTGGAATAATCTCGGATTTTATAAGAGCCGGGCGACCAATTTGGAATACAAAGAAATGTTTCCTGTTTGTCTGGGTGGACTTCCATTTCCACCTTTAATAAATGTCTATGCGGTTGGTATATATCTAGAGTGTATTTTACGATCACGCCTTAGGCACCGGCCTCTTTTAAGATCTCCTCTAAAGTTTCGGCAACTGTTTTAGTGGGATCCACTTTTCTCCATACTTTGCGGATGGTTCCATCTGGTCCTACCAAAAAGCTGTCTCTAGAAAGTCCTTTGAAAACTCTTCCTTGCCATTCTTGGTCTCCATAAACTCCTAATGGTCCGCTCAAACTTTGTTTTGGATCAGATAGAAGAGGGAAACTTAGATTGAACTTGTCAATAAATTGTTTATGGCTATCTAAAGAGTCTGAACTAATTCCATAAACCTTTGCTCCAGCCTGCGTGAACTTTTCCAAATTGTCTCTATAAGAGCAGGCTTGTTTTGTGCAACCCGGAGTATCATCTTTCGGATAAAAATACAATAAGGTCCAGGAACCTGCTGAATCTTTAGGTAGATTTACTGTGTTTCCTGCTGAACTGGATAAACTTACTTCCGGTAATTTTTTTCCTTCCCATGAGTCGGACATAAAGTTTTCCTCCTATTTTCCCTTCCGGATAGTTTCTACCGAAAACATTTTTGGGAAAAGGAAAAAATCCTTTAAAAAAGTTGAAATCTCGCAGTTTTTCTCATCCAATTACTGCTGTCGAATAACGCATGGTGCAAAAACAAAAAATTCCGGCTTTACCTTTCAGATCTCTAATCTTCATTTCTTTTTTCTTAATCTCTTTTTACTCTCTGGGTTCTAAGGAAGAAGAGCCTATCCCAGGTTGGAAGGACTTGGATCTAAAAAGATTAGAATGGGAATCTGTACGAGGATATAAATCAGAATACAAATCCGGCTTTGAGTCCATTGAGCCTGGTTACTTAAAAATAGAAAAATTCCCAATCGTTCTAAATCAACTCTATAAAACTCCAGTATCCGACAAAATCCAAGAGTTCACCATCCAAACAAAATTTAATCTAAGTTTTGATCCTAAAGCTCAGGTTTTCTTAAATCCGATCAGACTATATTTGAATTTTATAGGAGAGAACTGGGAGATTTATCTGAACGGACATCTTATCCAAAAAGAGATCCATTTAGATTCGAATGGAAAAATGCAGACCAGAAAGACTCTCCGAGATCTGGAGGTGCAGGTTGACTCTAGTCTTTTACAAGCCGGAGAAAACAGATTAGTATTTCATATGTTAGGAGATGCACCAGCTCTGCATCTTTCTGAAGAAGAATATCCTACACTTTCTCCAGTATTCACGCCTACAAATGTGGATCTTGGATTTTATTTGGATGGAGACTATACTTTAGGAGTTGAATACGATTTTTCTAAGAAGATCGGGATCTTAATTAATTTAAGTTTAAATACGATCTATATATTTTTCGGATTATATCATCTTCTCATTTTTTCCAAAAGAAGAACGGACAAATATAATTTATACTTTGGGATCTTTTCCATCTCTATGGCGGTTTACTCTTTAAGTAGATCTACAATCATTTTTGATTTTATACAAGATAGTACTTGGATCACAAGAATTGAATATGGTTCCGTATCCTTACTTGCCCCTTTGTTCTTATTATTTCTTCATGATTACTTTTACGGATCTACTTTGCCGAATAAGGCAATACTTGCCATCGCTGGATGGAGTTTTGCGATCTTCTTCTTTTCCTTTTTAGCTCCATTTCAATACTTAATGATCAGCTTAAGAGCGTGGCAGATCTCCATTCTACCTTCTCTTATTTATCTATTATACTTCATGGGAAAAGCTGTTTATCTGCGCAAAAAAGACGCTTCTCTCATGGCGATCAGTATGTTCATCATCGTATTCATCTCAGGCTACGATGTTTTGGATTCTATGTTCTTTCAATCAGGGATTCGATTCACTCAGTTTGCTTATCTTTTATTCGTGATCTCTTTAACCACGATACTTGCAAACAGGTTTATCGATCTATACAAACAATCTGAAGAATTGAACATAGAGCTTAGTCACCAAAAACTAGAATTGGCAAGGCAGAAGAACGCTTTCTTCCGATTTGTTCCTATGCAATTCTTAAGCGTGCTTGGTAAAGATTCAGCGGTAGATGTTAACTTAGGTGATTCTGCATTACGTGAGATGAGTGTATTGTTCACAGACATTCGTTCTTTTACTACAATCTCGGAGAAGATGACTCCTGAGGAAAATTTCAGATTTATCAACGGATATCTTGCTAAAATGGAACCTCTCATTCAAAAGTATGAAGGTTTCGTGGATAAGTTTATGGGAGATGCGATCCTTGCATTATTCTCCGCAGAAAGAGTGATCCATTCCGAGAATAATTGGGAAGGTAAGTCTGCCGCAGACAGGGCAGTCCTTGCAGCCATTGATATGAGAAGAAGGGTCCGGGAACTCGAAGAAGAAGTTAAGGGTAATCATGGACACGTAAAAGGTGTTCGAATCGGTATAGGTATTAATACCGGAAATCTGATGCTTGGAACGGTAGGCTCTTCTCATAGATTGGATACAACTGTGATAGGGGATACAGTAAACGTTGCTTCCCGTTTGGAAAGTCTGACGAATTTGTATAAGGCGGATATATTAATCACGCAACAGACTTTGTCTAGTCTTACGATCGCTGACGAACTCGCGATCAGAGAAATAGATTCCGTAGTGGTAAAAGGAAAAAGTCAGCCAATCATCATATATGAAATTTATGAATCAGACGATCCTCATATTCGCAAACTAAAGGATGCTACCCTGGCTTTGATCTCCAGGGGGATCATTTTGTATAAGGTAGGAAATTTTAAGGAAGCCCTTCAAAATTTCGAACAAGCCCTAAAAGTTTATCCGGAAGATATAGTGGCAATTTTATATCGAAAACGTTGCCAAGAATATATTGAAGCTCCTCCAGTTGGAAATTGGGTCGGAGTACAACATCTTTTGGAAAAGTAGAAGATTGTTTTTCGCTTTCCATAAGACCAAAGGATCATAAGAATGATCACCTATGATTTCTTATCCGGTTTACAAACTCATTCATATCCTTGGTATTTTATTCTTATTTTCCGCGTACGGTGGTCTAGCACTTCACGTATTAGGAGGAGGCACAAAAGAGAACGCTCCTAAAAAACTAATCGCTTCCGCTCATGGAATAGGTATGACTCTCGTACTTTTGGGCGGTTTTGGAATGTTAGCAAGGATAGGACTTCTAACCAGTTTTCCTGGTTGGGTGATTGCTAAGATTGTGGTCTGGTTGATCTTTGGTGGACTATTGACTGCGTATTATAAAAAGCCTGAGTTTGCAAAGATACTATGGTTCGGTCTTCCTGTGCTTGGTACATTCTCCGCTTATTTGGCATTGTATAAACCGTTTTAAGTTTTTATTAAAGTTTTATCAGAGGATCCCGTTTTCATTCTTTGAAAGCGGGAACAAAAACAAAAAGTGAAGGGATGAACTTATGGCAAAGGTAAATGTTTCCAAGTCAGTCAAAAAACCGTCTTCTAAAAAAGATAACAGCTTAAAACCGATCAAAGATTTTTTAGGTTCTCGCAGTCTTCCTGCTCCTGTGGATCGTTTGGAAGATGTTCGTAAAAGAGCGAGAAGATTTAGAGATAAATTTTTATCTGGGCCACAAGTGGTATATTACAAATCCTTTGATTTAGTCCGAGTGCCTTATCCTACTAAATATGCCCTACTGAATGCATTTAGTCTTCCAACACCATTCTTGCATATAATCAATCGATTGTTTATCATCCAATACAAAACATCTGAAGGGATTAAAACTCTACTTTTCTCTCCATCCGATGTGGATGCAAACGCAGAGACTCCTTTTTTCAAAAGACTTTCCCAAAGTTTTGGACCTTTTCAAAATATTGGAAGAAAGATCATGGCTCCTACTTTGAACACTGTAGAGGAATGTTTGAAACAAGTAGGACTTCCTCCGGAGAAAGTGGATTATATTTCCTTTGATCATTTGCATACTCAGGATCTGCGCAAATGGTTAGGGGCGAATGGTCAGCCAGGATATTTTCCAAATGCAAAATTATTGGTCATGAAAGAAGAATGGGATTCTATCCAAGGACTTCTTCCTCCTCAATCAGATTGGTATTGCCCGAATGGTTCCGGTGGTATCTCTATGGACAGAATTGTTCTTTTGGATTCTGATACAGAACTAGGCGGGGGAGTTGCTTTGATCAAAACTCCTGGTCATACTTACGGAAATCATAGCTTGGTAGCAAATACTCCGGAAGGGATCTTTGTAACCAGCGAAAATGGAGTGAGTGCGGATAATTATAATCCACTCAAGTCTCGCATTCCTGGCGTGCGCAAATATGCTAAAAACACAGGAATGGAAGTGATCTTAAACGGAAATACTTTGGAGATTGGCCTAGACCAATACATCTCTATGGTTTTGGAAAAAGAGATTGCTGGTCCTTCTTTGCGAAATCCCGAATTCTTTAATGTTATGCCTTCTTCTGAAATGAGCGGGTTCTGGCTTTTTCCAGGTACAAGCCCAACCTTCTCATTTGGACAATTAGAATTCGGTAATATAGTTACCCATTAGGAAATATACATGAATATACTCATCACTGGTGCAAGCGGCGGTTTGGGAAAAAATCTGGCGGAGAAAGCTTACGCTTTAGGTCATAATATACTTCTCACAAATCTAAACGAAAAGGCTCTAAAAGATTACATTACTAAACAAAAGTTTGATAAGAACAGGGTATTGATCTCAAAGTTAGATGTTACTTCTCCTTCTGATTGGAAGAAGGTTATGGATCTGGCTTATAAAAAGTGGGGAAAGCTGGACATTCTAATGAATGTGGCAGGATACCTTCTTCCCGGTTACATTGAAAATGTAAGCCCTAAAGATATTGATAAGCATATAGATATCAATGCTAAAGGTTTGATGTATGGAACTAGAGAAGCTTCTATCCGAATGATTGCACAAGGTGGAGGGCATATTATAAATATTGCATCTTTGGCAGGTGTTGCTCCTATTCCTGGAATTTCTCTTTATTCTACTTCTAAATTTGCAGTCAGAGGATTTTCACTTGCGGTCGCCCAAGAATTGAGGCCCAAAAAAGTATTTGTGAGTGTAGTTTGCCCAGACGCGATCCAAACACCAATGCTTGATCTACAAAAAGATTACGAAGAAGCTTCCATGACATTCTCCGGGAATCGATATCTCAAAACGGAAGAAGTGACTGATATTATTTTTAATAAGGTTATTCCTAACAAACCAATGGAAGTTTTGATCCCAGGTTCCAGAGGATTTTTGGCTAAGGTAGGAAGTTTTCTACCTGGTTTGAATGCTTTACTCAGTCCTTCTCTTATGAATAAAGGTAAGAAAAAACAAACAGTCTATAAAAAGGTTTAAGTTGGACCTTTCTTATTTTTTCAATTTGGCTGGGGTCACAGTGTTTGCTGTATCAGGAGCCTTGGCCGCTGCGGAAAAAAAGACATATCATGCGGATGCATTCAGTGTATTCTTCACTGGATTTATCACTGCGATCGGTGGTGGAACTTTAAGAGATATTACTCTCGGAAATTATCCGGTTTCTTGGGTTTCCGATTCGAATGTCCTTTGGGCAATTTTTGCAGGCTTCGCGATCACATTTATATTTCCTAGATTTTTAATCCGAATGAAAACGGGGATTTTCTTTTTCGATACGGTAGGGATCGGGATCTATACTGTAATCGGAACTAGGATCTCATTACTGAGCGGAGTAAATCCATTCGCGGCAGCGATCTTAGGTATGGTGTCCGCTGTATTCGGGGGAGTGATCCGAGATACTTTGATCAACGAAGTTCCTATGATCTTCCGAAGAGAAATTTATGCAACTGCCTGTTTGGCGGGAGCGATCTTGTACATTGTGCTGGATAGATACGAAGTGAACGGAAGTTTAAATACTGCTGTCTCTGCTTTGCTTGTTATAATAGTTAGAATGATTGCTGTCCGATTTAATCTTTCTCTTCCTAAATTCCGTTTGCCTGAATAGTCTAACATTCTAAAATCCGATTTGGTTTTTCGGAGGAGAATCTAGGATGTATAGAAAAGGGTCTAATCACGGATTACTTTGGATTTTTGCAGTCGCACTTTTACTGATCGTTTTTATAAAACCCAAAGATAACGGGGTTTCTTACACTTCTTATTTTAAAGATCTGAATACAGAGTTGAAACAAAACGGTCCCGGAAAACCGATTGTGCTTCTTGATTTAGATCGTTTGGATTCCAATCTGAAACTTTTGAAAGAAAAGATCAAACTTCCTTTGTCTTATAGAGTGGTTGTGAAATCTCTTCCTTCTATAGATCTACTTAAATATATCGTAAATGCAACAGGTTCTAAAAGGCTGATGGTATTTCACTCTGGGGATATCATCATGTTATTGAATGATCCAGAATTCCAAAAATTTGATATTCTTTTAGGAAAACCAATGCCAATTGCAGCTTTGGAAAATATATATTCTAAAACCAAAAAAGAAAATTTTCAAAATGTACAATGGCTGATCGACACTTCCAATCGAGCGACACAGTATCTAGAGTTTGCAAAGAAGAAGGAACTAAAATTACAATTAAGTTTAGAGATCGATATAGGATTACATAGAGGAGGATTTTCTAACCCGGAAGATTCGCTGGCAGTGTTGGAACTCCTACAAACGAATCCTAAAAGTATAGAACTTTCCGGATATATGGGTTACGAACCTCATGTTGCTTCTGTACCTGTAATCTTTGGGGATAAGATTTCCGCCATGGAAAAATCTCTCCAAAACTCCCTAGATAAATATTCGGATTTTATAAAACTAGGAAGAGAGAAATTCCCGAATTTATTCCAGAAGGAAATGGTATTCAACGGAGGCGGAAGTAAAACTTATAGTTTCTACCAAAAGAATCCAGGAATAGTTAACGATGTGTCCTTGGGTTCTGCTTTAGTGAAACCTACTGACTTCGATGTGGAAAGTTTAGAAGAACATAGCCCTGCTGCGTTTATTGCAACTCCAGTTTTGAAAAAATTAGAAGGTACTAAAATACCTTTTTTAGAATCTTTATCCTTTCTATTCCCGATTTGGAATCCGAATCAAGAAGTAACTTACTTCATTTACGGAGGGGCATTCTCCGCAAAAAAGGAATCTCCTAAAGGGCTCGAAGATAATTCTTTATTCGGGTCAAGCACCAACCAAAGTATTTTGAACGGATCGAAAGCTACCAACTTAGAACCGGATGATCAAGTATTCTTTAGGCCTACTCAAAGTGAGAAGGTAATGGCGGAGATGGGAGAAATCCATCTGGTTCGTTCTGGTAAATTGATAGGAATATGGAAAACTTTTATCAATTAAGATAAAATAATTTCTGATATAAGGCTTGGAAGAACACCTCATCCAATGAAAGAACAAACTCTTTCGAATCGTACCATGGCAGGTTACGCATCCGCAGAAGTGGGAATCACTGCCGTGGAAACCATGGCCCAGATCTATCTTCTGGATTTTTATGTTTCTACGGTAGGATTGAAACCTTCTCTATTTGGCTTGGCTATGCTGATTGCGATCTTATGGGATGCGATCAGTGATCCTATTATGGGATATATCTCGGATCGAACTAGTTTCACAAATGGAAGAAGAAGACCTTATATTTTAATCGGAGGATTTTTACTAGGCCTAGGTGCATATTTTCTTTTCTCTCCTCCCGAGTTAGAGACCCAAACTTCTAAGTTTTTATACTTGGTAATCGCTTATTTTTTCACGAATACATTTATGACAATGATAGCGGTTCCTCATATCAGTTTAGGAGGAGAGATCGGTCATACATCTGGAGAAAGAAATAAAATCTTTGGTTGGAGATTATTCTTTGCGAATCTAGGCCTTTTGTGTGGATTACTTCTTCCTGCGATTTGGGTTTCTTTAGGAAAGGATGGATTTAGTTCTAGGAGCTTTTCTTCGGCGGTTATATGGATCTTATTGTGTTTTGTTTCTTATTTTTCTTATATTTTTACCAAAGGTAGAGATTTCCCTTATCGTAGATTAGAAACGGAGTCGAATTCCGTACGTGCGAATATTTTGTCCTTCTTTCAATCCGCTGTTTTTATATTAAAAAATCGTTATTTTCTACCTTTACTTTTGGCGTTTATTGTGGCGACTGCTGCAAGGACTTTAAACTCTTCTCTGGGACTTTTATATTATAAGGAAAGATTACTACTGGAAGATTCTCAAGTGGTGATCCGTATACTTCTTCCTTTTGTATTTTTTCTTACGATCTCTATTCCGCTTTGGATATACTTAGCAAAAAGATTCGGCAAAAAACTCCCTGCATTCTGGGGAAGTCTTTTGCTCGGAGTTATGACAATGATCTTATATCCGGTCTTGCCCCAAGGTTCTTATGAGGCTCCTTTGGTAGCAGCATTTTTTGGAGGAATATTCGCAGGCTCCATTTTACTTTTCGATTCATTGGTAGCAGATGTAGTAGATTATGATGAACTTCTTACAGGAGAGAAGAGAGAAGGTGCATATTTTGGATTCTGGAAGATGGCAACCAAGATCATTAGAGCGATTGGGTTTGCTTTTTTAGGTTTTTTGTTAGAAGCGATTGGATACCAAGCGGGAGCGCAAACACAAGACCCTGAGCTTGGCTGGAGATTGACAATTTTATTCGGACCAGTAGTAGGAAGTTTATTCGTTCTGGCTTCTTTGATCTTTACTAGAATGGGTCTTACTTCAGAAGTTCACGCAAAGATACGGGAACTTCTATCAAGAAAACAGAATATTCAAAAAAGAAGAAGTTCCGGCACTACGGCCGGATAAGTCTCAATACTTGTACTTCTTCTTAATTTCTTTTAAAGCGTCTTGGATATGCTTTTGTCTGACCTGAGGTCTTAGGTTCTTGCGGATGGGAAGATAACTTTCCGTAGTCGCAAGACTTTTATGACCTAAAAACTCTCTGATATCTTCCAGACTTTTGCCTTCTGCCAATTGGTGGATGGCTCTACTATGTCTGAGAGTGAACAAGGTTACCTGTGCTTTGATCCCTGCATACTTTGCTAGATCTCCGACCAAACGTTCCACGTTCCTGGAAGTCAAATGTGTTCCTTGGTATTTACCCGGGAACAAATAAGAACTTTTCTCGGTTCCAACTTCCTTTTCAAACTTCTTCAAAATCTTTTGTAATTCTGAATCCATCAAAACGGTTCTGTTTTGAGTAGGAATAGGTGAGTCTACTTTGATCGTTTTTTTAGAAAGATCGAATTGTCCCCATTTTAAACGAATGATCTCACCAACTCGCAAACCTGCATAATAGGCTAACGCGCAGAGAAGATGGGATCTAGGAGACTCGGAAGCTGTCTCCAAAAGAAGTGAAATCTCTTTTTGGTTCAGGACCTTCGGGGTTTTGTACTCCCTGGCTGGTCTTCTGAAGTCTTCGAATACGTTCATATCCAGAACTTCTTCAAAAAACATTTTTAAAGAACTGATGTTTATCTGGATTGTGGAAGAGGAAACCTTCTTCTTCCTTAAATATTCTATGTACTTTTCGATATCCTTGGTAACTACTTTTTCCGCGGGTTTGTCCGCGAATAAAAGAAAGTCCAAATTATATCTTAGGTAAGTGTATTCGGTCGCCTTTTTATAATTTCTTTGCCGAATTACCTTTACTAGTTTCTCGAAGGAAGACTTATTCTTCTTCGGGACCTCCGTATCTATCATCTCGGACCTCTAGTACTAACTGTATCATTTTTATATTTTGTGTATCCGGATGTTCCAAAAGTCCGCGTCACGATTTGTTGGAGTTCCAACATCGGGTTTGAACTTTTTAGAATGATATTTTTCTCATCCGGTTATAACGAAGATTCTAATTCCATTAGAATATCGTAAAGATATTTATGATTTTTGTAATATCTTATAAATTTGGACGTTTAAGGAAAGGGCAGAACGCCCTATTTGTATTAGACCCAGCCGGATCTGCGTAGGATTTCCTCGCAGACTTCTTCCGTATTGCGGTCATCTAAGGCAATCTGGATATCCGAATGAGCCCTGTATTGAGGTAGTCTGGATTCTAAAATTGTCTTATAAGAAAGAACGCTACTTAAAGGAGGACGAGTGGGGTCATTCTGGATCTTCTCTACTAAGTATTCAGATTTTCTGGATAGAGAGATCACAAATGCGGATTCTTTCAGTATATTTGTCTTTCTTTCACTTACAATCTCCTTACCTGATTCGTCCTGGTCGAATAATATTCCACCGCCACAATCCAAGATCAGATTTTGGGAAGCTGAGACTTGTTTTAGGATTTGGAATTCAAGGTCGCGGAAAGGTTTCCAATTTCCTGAATGTGATTTTACGAAGTCTGGAATGGACACTCCACCTGTCAGGTAGACAGCTATCATGTCTGTTGAGATTACGGGTTTGCCTGTGAGTTTGGAAAGTTTACGGGAGATTTTAGATTTTCCAACACCTCTTGGGCCGATCAGGGCAATGTTTTTCAAACCGAGATCAACTCTTCGATATGTTTTGCCATCTCCGGTAAAAGAGTGTAGTACATTTGCAGATCTCCCTCTGTCACACCTACGTTCTGTAAGGCTTTAGTAGAGAGTTGAATTTTTAAACCGCCTATGTCAATTCCCATTCCACCTAGGATCACGATACAATTCGCAATATGAACGACAGAAACTAATTCAGGGAACTGAGTGGCCTTTTCAGGTTCAGTATAAAATCTAGCTACTTCTATCAATTCCTCAGGGAAATTCCATTTAGCTAAAAGTTTTGCTCCTGCTTCCTGGTGAGTGTATCCGAAAAACTTCGCCTCTAAGTCAGTATAAGGTCCTTGGTAGGTTTGTAATTCGGTTCTGAATTGCATGAGAACTGTAGGAAAGAAATCGGCGAGGATTACTTTTCCTATATTATGGAGAAGTCCTGCAGTAAATACTACATCCTTATCCAATTTCAGTTTTTTCTGGACTGCTATTCTTTTAGCAAGTTCCGCTACGATCAATGAATGGATCCAATTAGATTCTCCATCTACTTGATAACCTTTCAGTTCTTTTTTAAGAATACCTTTGGTTTCATTTAGAAGAATTATTTCTTGTACAGTCTTGATCCCAAGGGTCATTAAGGATTCTTGAACTGTTTTTACAGGCTTAGCAGGACGGAAATATGCAGAGTTAGAAAGTTTGATCACTGCAGCTGTAAGTCCAGGATCTTTCGAAATTTCCTTAGCCAGCTCTGCGATGACTACATCCGGTTTGCCTACCATCTCCATCACTTTACTTACTACGGAGGAGATTTTAGGAAGCTGGGCTTCGTTTTCAAAAAGTTGATCTATCTTTTCTTTCATTCCGTTACCTGACCTTATAAAGGTACTTTTCGAATCCGCCCTTCTTTAAAAGGATCCTGCCATCATCCAAATAGAGACTAATCGTTCTGCCTTCATGGCCTCCGACATCTTCTACGAGTAACGTTATTTTTTCTTTATCTAAAAATTCTTTTGCGACACTTACATTCAAGTCGCCTATGTTCTGCAGGAAGCTTGAATTCATTCCCTTGAACATGGAAGCTCCTCCGAATAGACGAGCAAAATATTCCCCCTTGCCGCAGCCTAACTCAGTCATCCTTTTTACCAATTCAGGCAGAGCAGTTTCAGCGTATTTATGAGGATTTTTGGAGGAATCTTTTCCAGAAGGATCTTTGGCGAGCATGATATGGGCCATGGCTCCTACCTTCTTCTCGGGAGAATAAAAAACGACCCCGATACAGGAACCTAATGTGGTGCGGATCATAGAAGGAGACTGTCCTCCTTGGATATCCGCGATCCCGACGTTTATAATTTTTACGTCTTTATTGAGCATACTTTCTGTCAGTAATAACCGGGTAGTATTTTAGGATCATCCAAGTTCCTTCAAATCTTTTTTCCCGGAAATTTCGCCGGACCGGAATCGAATTATGTGACGATTTAACCTTCTAAAAATCCCGTGGGAATTCCTACTCTTTTTGGAAAAATAGAGTTTCATATCATCCAGCTTAAAGGAAATTGTATGTAAAGAAAGGAAATCGACCCTCTTGCAAACAATCGCCTCATCCGAACCGATCCGTACCTTGGAATTAAACGGTTCCCAAATCACTATTTTGGGAACGGCTCATATCAGCCAAAAAAGTATAGATGAAGTTTCCAGAATTATCCAAGAAGAAAAACCGGACACGGTCTGTGTGGAACTTTGTGCTTCCAGAATGAGATCCGTTCAGGATCCGGATCATTGGAAAAAATTAGATATTTTCAAAGTGTTTAAGGAAAGAAAGATGTGGCTCCTTCTTTCCAGCCTAATCCTTTCTTCTTTCCAGAAAAAACTAGGCTACGGGAACATTCGTCCGGGTGACGAAATGAGAAAAGCGATCGAAGAAGGAAATAAGATCCACGCTAAGATCGTACCAGTCGACCGCGAGATCTCCACTACTCTCAAAAGAGCATGGTGGAATGTAGGCTTCTGGAGTAGGATGATGTTATTCTCTACCTTAGTTAGTTCACTCATCGTTAAGGAAGAAATCTCTCCTGAGAAAATAGAAGAGATGAAATCGGACGATGTCCTTAAAGATCTATTCTCTCAACTTCCTTCCAGATACCAGTCTGTTAAAAATGTGATCATAGATGAAAGAGATGCATATCTAGCGCAAAGAATCAGGCAACAAGCTGCTGTAGGTAAGAAAATTTTCGCAGTAGTTGGTGCAGGACATCTAGAGGGTATTGTAAAACATATAATAGAAGATAAAGATATCGATCATTTGGATATCCAACCTGTTAAAGGTTTCTGGGATAGAGTGCGTCCTTTATTATTTCCTGCGATTATAATCTCCGCATTCACCGCGCTTTATTGGTTTGGAGGAAAAGAAGAAGGCCAGGAATTTTTAATTAGATGGATCTTAGTTAAAGGAACACTTGCCGCATTGGGTGCGATCATCGCACTTGCACATCCAGTTTCCATTCTTCTTGCATTTATAGCAGCTCCGATTGGGAATTTTAATCCAATCATCAAGCCAGGTTGGGTAGCGGCTCTCTCTGAATCTTGGTTTAGAAAACCATTGGTAGAAGATTTTGAAAAATTGGGAGAAGATACAGAAACTTTCAGCGGATACTGGAAGAACAAAGTAACTCGTATCTTCTTAGTTTTTATGCTCCCTCAGATTGGAAGTAGCATCGGAACTTTTATCGTATCTAAACAGATTTTTGATAAAATCCTAAAATTTGTAGGCGCTTTTTTCTAAAATTTGCGTACGATCTGTAGCCGAATGCGAAAGGGAATCAAGACTCGATCTATAATCTCCTCTAGTTTTCTTTTGATGATCTTCTTCTCTTTTCCAATTTGGGGAGAAGGTCAGGTCTACGAAAAAAAAGACCGCTTCTTTTTAGAAGAGAAGATGGATGGAACTTCTCTTCTTCCTTATCTTTCCGTATATCAAGATACAAGCGGCAAAAAGTCCTTTAAAGAAGTCTTAAAAATTTTCGACCAAGGTGGATCTGAAAAGATCTTTCAAAACAGTTTAGGATATTCTAAATCTGCGATCTGGGTCCGTCTTCGCACGGAAAATCAAACTAATAAAGTCCTAGATTGGATCTTAGAAATAGATTATGCACTTTTAGATTTTGTGGATCTTTATGTGGGAAGAACCTCTGATTCTGCAATCAATCATTCAGGAGATCTGAGAGAATTTGGCACTCGTCCAATTGAACATAGAAATTTTGCTTATCCTTTTTCGGATGATCCTGGCTCTAAAAGAGAAATTTATTTTAGGATCGCAAGTTCCAGTTCTATTCTTTTACCTTTCATTGCATTTTCTAAAAATGAATTTATAGAACATACTTTTACGGAGCAACTTGCTCTTGGATTGTATTACGGCTCCATGTTAATCATGGTAGTTTATAATTTGTTTTTATTGTTTTCCACCAAAGATAAAAGTTATCTATATTACGTTGTTTATATATTAACTTATATACTTTTCCAATTTACATTGAACGGCCTTTCTTTTCAATATTTATGGAGAAGTTCCGTTTTATGGGCGAATTACAGTCTGCCTTTCTCTATCTTTACTGTGCTTCTGGCGGCAGGCGCATTCAGCAGATCATTTTTGAACGCTTCCGAATATACTCCTAAAACCTCCAAGTTATATTATCTACTTTTTGTTCTCAGTTTCGGAGGAATGATCTCCACATTATTCATTTGGGAATATAGGACTGCGATCATGAGTAGCCTAGTTCTGATGTTCTTTACTCTGGGATTTTTGATCTCTAACGGAGTCCAATGTTTACTCGCGGGAAGAAGGGAGGCGAAATATTTCTTATTTGCTTGGTCTTCTTTCTTATTTTTTAGCTTTCTATTCGGTTTAAAATCGTTCGGGATACTCCCGAATAACTTTTTCACTCTATGGGGAATACAAGTAGGTTCCGTAATGGAAGTGAGCCTTCTATCCTTGGGGTTAGCTGATAGGATTAAAAGATTATCCGATCAATTGAAACAAAGAGTGGAAGAACTTGGAAATATTCGAAATTACGCAGAAGAATCAGAAGCAAAATATAGAAGTTTATTCGAAGTAGAAGAAGACTTTCTATTTTCCTTGGACCAAAACTGGAATATTCTCGCAGCGAACAGATCAGTCTCCAAGCATATAGGATTCAAACCCCAGGAAGTGATCGGCAAAAACTTTATGGAGCTGATCTATAAGGCGGGAGAATTGCAAGATGCTTACAAAAAATTATTCGTATTAGAAAAACTTGAAGAACTTGCTTCTGAAGGAAAACCTGTCCGGTTTCTGGGGGAATTCCTACAGAAATACTTAAGAGAACCGAAAGAGCTGCAAGTCCAATTCCAGATCTTGGAATACGAAGGCCAGAGAGAAATTTTAGGAAGAGCTTTTGAGCCTGACCAAGACTTAATGTCTAGGTATGTAGACGACGAGAAGACAGTCTACTCTGCGAATAATTATCTCCAGAATGCGGAACTTCTTAGCCAAAGGATGACTGCAAACTTGTATAGATTCGTGGATCCTTCTACAATCACAGCGATGAGAAATTGCCTCCGAGAAATGATCATCAATGCAATCGAACATGGGAATTTAAATATTAGTTTCGAAGAAAAAACCAAGGCAATGTCAGAAGGAAATTATTTTAGATTCGTGCAGGAAAGGCAGAAGGACCCTTATTATAAATCCAAAAAAGTAAAAGTAGAATATTCACTTTCGAGAGATAGGATAGGGATCAGGATAACGGACGAAGGAAAAGGTTTTAACCATGCTAGGCTTCAAAAAAGCAGTATGGAAAAATTGAATTCAGAAGGAATCACACATGGGCGAGGACTTACTCTCACTTTAGCCACATTCGATTTGGTGAAATTTAATAGCACTGGAAATCAAGTTACATTAGTTAAATATTTTTAATATAGGCGTGAATATGAAAATCCGAATCTTGCTATTTGCAGTTATAATATTATTAGGTTCCTGTGCCTCTTCTGGTGAGGTTAAAAAGAAAGCAAAAGACCCAAATTCGGGAGTGGCAACTATTGCTTCTGAGCTTAGATATCAATTTTTGTCTTCTCTCAAGGCGCAAGGAGGGAAACTTCCTGCAAGACTTGCCATCTTAAATGTGATTAATGAAGACGGGACCAATTCTCAGCTAGGCAGGTTAGTCACTGATCGGTTAGGAAAGGAATTATTTGATCCTAAAACCTTCCAGCTTTTGGAAAGAGATAGATTGAATCGTGTCATAGGAGAACAGGGCTTTCAGGCAAGTGGGCTTGTGCTAAATGACCAGATCGTTTCTATAGGAAAACTTTCGGGCGCAGAATATTTGGCTTTGGGTCAGCTTATATTTCAAGATCAGGAATTTTTATTAAATATCAGGATCGTTTCCTTGGCTGGAGTGATTTGTGCTACAGCGGATATAGTATTCGATTCGGACAACGAGACCTACTCCAAATATAAGGAATCCGTTAAATAAGTAATTACTTGAAGAATACTTACTGGTTCTTAATCTGTCTGTAAGTTTATGAAAGCCAACTTTCGTTTCCTGGTATTCAGCATTTTTCTTTTATCCGTAACCAATTTGTATTCGGATGTGCCTAAACATTCCGAGATGGACAAGACACTTCTTGCCACTTGGAATAAAAACTTCCCTGTACCGTATACAAAAATTTTAAAAAGGGATCTTGCTGAAAAAGGAGTTTTGTATTATAGAAAAAACTCCAAAAGATCCGTGTATATTTATTCTTATACTGTATTCCTTCCTTTGTATGTGGAACAGAATGAGAAGCCTGTAAAAAAGGATGATAGCGGAAGAGAAGTAAAATTAAAACTAATCTATGATCCTTCTTCCAAGGACGAGAAATATACAATTGAATTGGGTGAGTTTGACGAAATGTATGATGCGAAAGGAATTATAAGATGGATTCGTTGATAGCAGAATCTGAACAATTAGTAAGAGATAAAATGTTGAGGGAAGGACTCTCTCAAGAATTCATTTCCGATTTTATTTCCAAAATCCAAGAAGTTCGCAATGGAGAAACAGGGATCGTAAAATGGGAAGAAGTAGGGGACCTGGACCCGAACAAAGATGAGATCTCTTTAGAAAAGATTGAATCAGAGTACGCAGGTGATCCTAAATTTCTAAAAGAATTAGTCGTGATTAAATTGAACGGAGGCCTTGGAACCAGCATGGGCCTTTCCGGACCAAAATCCTTGATAGAGATCAAGGATGGAATGAGCTTCTTAGAAGTGGTCTGCAAACAAGTAGAGTACATTCGACAAAAATACAATTTAGATATTCCGCTCATTTTGATGGATAGTTTCAGCACTCAGGACGAGAGTCAGGAAGAACTCAAAAAGATCAAATTTTCGCAAAATTATCCTACAAGCTTCCTACAACATAAGGTTCCAAGACTAGTTGTTCCTGAACTAAAACCTTTAGAAATCTCTAAGGGAAATCCAGAAGAATGGTGCCCTCCAGGTCATGGAGATATTTGGTTCACACTCTTGGAAACAGGACTATTAGATCGACTTTTAGAAAATGGATACAAGGTAGCATTCGTTTCCAATGGAGACAATCTAGGCGCAACTGTTCATCCTGGAATATTAGAATACATTCTGAAAGAAAATCTGGACTTTTGCATGGAGATGACTCCTAAAACTCTCGCTGATAAAAAAGGCGGAGCAATATTTAGAAGAGTTGTCGGCGGAGAAAAGAAGAACTTACAATTATTAGAAACTGCACAGGTACCTTCCGACCATATGCATGAGTTTGAGGGCCTGGGTAAATTTAGAACATTCTCCACTAATAATCTTTGGATCAGATTAGATGTTCTGAAGGAAAAATTACTCGAAGGCTCTTTCAAACTATCTTTAATCGTAAATCCTAAAAAGGTAGAAGGGAAGGAGGTCCTACAGTTAGAGACCGCGATGGGATCCGCTATCCAAAACTTCGCCAATACAAAAGGTCTCATCATTCCGAGAGATCGATTCGCTCCTGTAAAAAAATGCGAAGACTATCTAGTCAGACGCTCTGATGCGTATTCTTTGAATCCTGATTACTCGGTGACTATGTCGGAAGAGAGAAAGATATCAGGTCTCGGAGAATTAGTTATCTCCTTAGATGAAACATATTATAAGAAGGTAAGAGACTTTACTGAGCGGCTGCAAGCTATTCCATCTTTAGTGCGCTGCACCTCCTTGAAAGTAGAAGGAGATATTTTGTTTGATAAGAAAGTAATTCTAGAAGGAGATGTTATATTAGTAAATCCCGGACCAGGACAAAGAAAATTGTCCGAATTAGGTGTGGACCGAATCTCGAACGATAGTTTACGTTTCCGCTTTACATAAAACAACAGTCGTTTAAAATCCAGTCCACGGGCTTTCGAGTTGTAAGCCCATCCTATGCCGATTAATGTCGCAAACGAAATGACCGATGCTTATAACTTAAAATTAAGATCCTTTGATATGGGGGATCTAGAACAGTTTAAGACGGTATTCATCAATGAAAATCGTGGAAAGCCAATCTTCCTCCTTAGATTTCAAAATATTTCCACAGTTTCCCTAGTAGAATTCATACAATTGATCCCTCAGAGGATCTCAGACATAGAACCTTCTCATCGTGAATTATTTCGTTATTATGCCTATGGTGATAAAAAGAATCTACTGATCGGAGTTGCACCCTTAGATAATTCAGGGCCTATCAGTCTTGCTAATTTTGATGCAGCCATGGGAAGATTCCATGACCAAGCAGTCCGAACCGGGGCTCTCAATTTTGATTTCGGGATCGGAAGGACTCAGTGTAATTTTATTTCCTATGTGGAAGAGATCTTCAGAGAGCTGGAAACTTCTTCTTTAAAAAATCTGAAGGACAATCTAGTTCGTTGGAGCTGGACTTATCTGAATCGTGTAAACGATTACTTCGCAAGCGAGCGTGCAGATGCAGTAATTCAGCCAATTATTCATTATAATCATAGGGACCATACATTCTCCATGAAAGGTGGAGAAGTTTTCGTAGGTGGAGAGGCCTACGCTGGTTATGCGGATCTTATTCGCGATATTCCTCATGACCAAGATCTAAACAGGATAGAACTTCTGATCTTAGAGAAGTTGATCATGTCTTGTAATGGTTCCCCTGGACTTCTGAAATTTAATATTTCTCCTCAGACCCTAATTGATACATTCGATACAGATGAAAAGGTCACACGCTTTCATGAACTTCTTCTGAAGCAAAACCTAAATCCTCAAAACGTTCGTATGGAGCTGATCGAAAAACCATATGAAGAAGGGGAGGCAACTCTTAAGTCTGTGTGCAGAAGGTTCTGGAATTTCGGGATTAGTTTTGCTGCAGATGATTTCGGGGTAAAAAGCCAGAGTCACCAGGTTGTATTGGACCTCGGAGAAATGATCAAAGAGTTTAAACTGGATCCAATCAGTTTCAAATTTAAAGCAGACCAAGACTTGACTAAATTTTTGGATAACCTTGCATTTATAGATTATTGCAGAAGACTTTCAGATAATAGGGAAGCAATTATCACTGCGGAAGCATTAGAAGATATTGATTCGTTAAACTTTCTTATCACTCACCAAGTGTATTATTTCCAAGCTAATCTATTCTGTAAAAAGATCTGGATCCAAGATTACCAGGAACGTTTTAAAGAAATGCAAAAACTTCCGGAAACAGCGATCACAAAGATCTTGAGTTCTTCCGAGCTTACCCAACGGTTAAAAGAAGTTGGAAATATTTTCGTTCTAGCGAAAGAAGTAGATTTGTTTTAATTGTAGGAATTCCAACGGGGAATGGAGTTGCCCCACCCCTGTTCTGGGTGGGGGCTGGCCGGTGGTACAAAAAAGCGTTCGATGTAAGTGCATTACGCTGATTATAATTTAAAACTCGTTTGACCTCGATTCTCTCGGTCACCGACTCGTCAAGACGGTCGTCTTCTCGCTCCCTATGGGTCGCTGCGAAGGGGCCTGGCCGGTGGTACACACATTCACATCGCCAAAATCCCCTATATCATATATCGATAGATAATCAAGCAGATCTTTCATCGACTTCGCGTGTAGGAGCTCCTACACGCGTACCAATACTAACTCAGCTATTCTTTCAAGAAGTTCAGAGTTGCCTTCTGGTTGATGATCCCATTGTCTTTCAAAGTCACTTGTAGAGCATCGCCCGCGTTTTCGATCTCGATCCGGAACTTGCCTTCCTTGTCGATGATCGGGCTATTCTCTACGTATCTTCCTTCGAAAATTTTCTGCTTATTGAACTTCACAACGTAGTTTACATTGTCTTGGCTTTCAATCTCAAGAAGAACTTGGTTCACACCTTTGGAACCGTCCCAAGACATTGCAGTCCAAGGTCCTTTAAATTTTTCTAAACTAGAATCTCCGCCAAAGGAACGCATTACCTTCGCAGGTTTTGCTTGAGAGAGAACTGCAGAAACAGGAGTTGCCTTATCACTTTCTCCACCCAGATCCGTTTTAGAAGTCACGGAATACAGGAACAAAATTTCTTTATCAGGAATATCTGCAGTGAAGGTTGTAGTCTTTTCATTTGTTCCGGAAAGGAAATCCCAAGAAGAAGATCCTCTTTTTTTACGATAAACGTAATACTCGTTAGCACCCTTTACTGAATCCCACTTCAAGGAAATTTTTCCTGTTTTAGGATCGAGTGTTCCTTTAAGATTCGCAGGGCTAGGAAGTTTTGCAGCTCTATGTTTGTTCGGATCTATATATCCGTAAGCATAATCGGAGAAAGGACCGGATTGTCCGTCTTTATTCACAGCAGCAACAGCATAGAATGCATACTGGCCATTTAACTTTTCGTCAATGAATGCCTCTTTTGCTTCTTCCCCAACTTTTGACCAAGCGCCTCCTCCAAAGAGCCCGCTTACATCATAACGATAGACAAGATATTTAGAAGCACCTGAAACCTTCTGCCATTGTACTTCTATTTTACTATTATATAAACCTTTTGTAGCGGTAAGTCCAAAAGGTTTAGGAGGTTTGGCTTCTGACTTCATCGTATAACCGGAAGCTGCATCGGAAGCATCTCCAGTTTTACCGTTATTGATTGCAGCAATTACATAAAACTCGGTTACTCCGTTTTTAGCTGCTGCGTTGTCAGTGTAGTTCGTGCTTTTAACTCTTCCGACAGAAAGATATTTTTTCTGGTTGGAGTTCCACTTATATACATAATAATCCGAAACACCGCTAATAGATTCCCAAGCCAAATCGATCTTATTCGGATATTGCCCCTGGCTTGCTTTCACTCCAACAACTTTAGGTGGTGCTTTTGCTTCTTCTGTTTTTGCATAACCGATCGCTTCTCCATCGGATAGATCAGAAGAATCAGTGTCAGTTAGAGTTGCGACTTTATAAGAATAAGCGATATCCTTTTGGATACCGTCGTCTGTAAATCCGTTTGTCTGAGAAAGTCCAACTTTAGAAAAAGAAGAATCTCCGGGGCCTTTTCTGTGGATCTCATATCCAATTGCAAGTGGAACGGACGCCCAAGTCAGAATTACCTTATCAGAGAAAGAACCTTGGGTAGCTGCGATTTCTTTAGGAGCTATTGGTTTTACTTTTTCAGGAGGAACAGGTTTTACATCCGTTGCGGGTGCAGTAGTGGTTGTTGTATTGGTGGTAGTTGCAGGTGCCACATCATCGACAAGTACGAAAGCGGATTGGCAAACTTTGGTAAACCATCTGTAGTCAATATAACCGTAACCATTATCACCCCATTGAGTGGACCAAGAGTTGATAAACTTAAAAGCGCCTTTGGAGTCATCGTATCCTACGATTGCGATCGCATGTCCTCCATAAGTTTTACCGACTCCTTCTTTATAAATTTCTTTTCCTTTTAAATTCATAAAGTTTTCATAAACAATGATACCGGCTACAACAGGTCTTCCTAAGGCGAGTTGGTTTTTTAGCTCGTTCGGATCGGTTTGTCTGATCCTTAGGAATTCTTTTGCTTTATAGGAAGAGGCAGCACTAAAAGCGTCTTGAGGTGGGCGAGCCAGATAATCTCTTTCGTTATATGGCATGGAAGACCAAGGAGCTGCCCCTTTTTCCACGACTATGCGCATCGCATCTGAGATTAATGAGCCGTTGTCTCTTCCGCCATTGATCTGGTTATAAATGAATGCAGGGGAGAAGATATTAGAATAGTTTGGACCCCCAGAAGAATCGCTTAATTTCCAACCTCTGTCCTTTCTTTCCATATATTCCTGGAAAGATTTAGTGGCATAAGCCGTGGACCAGGCTACACAAGAACTTTGTTGCCCTTGGTCACCCACAGGAGGCATGTACTGAGACAGATCCACAGAAGAAGAAAGTCCTCTATGAGAGATTCGGTTTGGATTTGCTTCTTTGAAAGAAGCCAAAAGTTCCGCAGGCTCTTGTTTCATCCCCAAGCCAGGAGCGGTTTGGGAGAATAGCCCACCGGCAGAGAGTAAAAGTAATAAAGCGGATAATAAACGCAAATTCGGTTTCATCTATTTGTCCTTTAGTTCTTAATTAAAGATAAAATATTTTCTTCTAGTTGTTTGTTGTATTCACGGAAAGCATACGGATGAGGTTCATATAGTCCGATCACCTCTGATTCCATACCCTTGCTATCTTTTACTTTTTTCTTAATTAGAAAAAGTATATACTCTCCTTCTTGAGGAGCAGCCTTAAGCCATTTCCCGAATAATTCAGGGAATATTAAAAAAGCGATATCAAATTTTTGAGGTAGTTCCTTCCCACCTTTTAAGGACTTTAGAATTTCTACACTTGCTGTGACTGAGATAGAATTAGAGGAGATCTTACTTTCTTTCACATTGGAGAGTTTTGCCAAAGCGATAAAGTTGGAAGAATTCACCTGAGACTCCAAGCTGGGAGGTGGTGTTAACGCTGAAATTGGTGAGGTAAATAATAAGATCAGTACAAATAGGACTGATACGAAACGTTTTTGCATTTGGAATGACTCCGGAAACAATTTGTTAACGCGGCTTTCCACTCTACTTCGGATTGGTAACCTTTTTCAAGGATTTTATGGTAATTATTTTGCTCGAACAAGTAGGGAAGGCAGATCTATTGAATCTGGTTTTTCTGGAATTTTAGGAAAGATACCTCGTATCTTGGGCGAATCGTCCACCCAGATGAGAGCAGCATCATAATTCATATTTCCATCTTTCGGATGGATAAATGCTTGTACACCGAATGCTCTGGAAAGTTCCAATGCTGCGCTTGAGTTTGCAGGTTTGAGCAACAGTATTTTCTCACTCAATTTGCCGAATCTATCTTTTAGATCTTTGTAAGTGTCTTTTTCTGGTGTTAAACTTATAAATACAAATTGAGAATCACTAGGTGCCGATTTATCGAACCAGTTCAGGAACTTCTCCACTTGATATAGATCATTTTTGGAAGAGCCTAAAGATCCAAAATATAAGAAGCTTTGTTTACCTGAGAATACCGATAGGACTGAAACTTTCTCGTGTTTATCTGCAAGAGTTAAGGTTTCCTGTGGGATAACCTTCTTTGCTTGGATCATTCCAGGATCGGAATTAGAAAAAAAGAAAACGATGGCCAGACTGGTTACTACACCGGTCACAAAGAATTTCCAAGCCCCAGATTCCATTTAGTTACAATGGACGAAAACTAAGCAGAAATCCGCAGCTATATTCTCAGAATCTGGCCTTGAATATATAAGGAATCTTGTTCAGAAAAATATTTCCAGTGTGTAAAATATGGAAATATTTAGGCGATTTACAACGTCCGGATTAGTTATCATCCAGCTCGAAATGGACGGGGACCCTATGGTTCATACGAGTAGGTCTTCCTTTCGCATAACCTGGGCTCCAACGGGCTAATCGTATCACTTTAACTGCAGCTTCTTCGAAACCGTATCCACGAATAGAAGATTTAATCACCTTTGCATTGATCAAATTACCTTTTTCATCTACTTGTACTTCCAAGTAGATCATTGCATCGGAGATACCTTGTGCTCGTGCATTTTCAGGAAAATAATCTCTCAAAGAAAAATCGATGATTGGAGTGGGAGCTTTATCTCCATAAAAGGCGAATAGGAATCCGTCTTTATCCGTACCTTCTCCACTGATCTCGTTCTCTTTGATCTCATTTGGATCCGGATCTTTTCCTTCTTCGTTAGCACCTTCTACCCATTCGTTTGGATCTTTATGGGTAGGAGAAGTTTCTCCTCCGAGTAATTCAGGAGGAATGTCTTGGATATCAACTTCTACGTTCATCTCTAATTGTTCGGAATCTACAAATTCCTTTTCTTTATGAGTAATGTAGTAGTAAGTTAAGAACAGAAATAGGTGAAAAGCAAGGGAACCATAAACGCAAATCTCCCAAAGAGAAAGTTCTTTGAGCTTTTGGATTACGTCAGTCTTTACTTTTTCCAGAGTAGGGTTCATTTCTCCGGATCACCTTTTAACGGATAATGCGATTTGGTGCACACCAGCTTTTTTGATCTTTCCCATAGTCTCAGCTATTTTTCCATAAGGAAGGGAAGAATCAGCGGATAACGTGATCCTCATATTCGGACGGATCTTAGTCTCTTTTTGCAATTGAGCTTCGAGTCTAGGAAAATCTGTTTCATTTCCTTCTAAGAAAATTTTTCCGTCTTTAGATAATGCCACCTGAACGGTTTTGGCTAGATTTGCATCCACCGCATCCGCTTTAGGAAGATTAATATTGATAGATTCTTTTTTTAAGAAGTTCGCAGTAACCATGAAGATTACCAAAAGAACCAAAATAACGTCTACCATCGGAGTAATATTAATACTGCCGATTTCTTCTCCGTCGCCGGATGAACTTTGACCTGCCATATATTCTCCTTTCTAGAAATCCCTGTCTTAACCTTTTCGGGACAGGCTTGCTAAAAATTCTTTGGAAAGAATTTCCAGATTGGATTGGATGATTTTCAATTTTCTGGTGAAGTAGTTATTAGCCATTACCACTGGGATCGCGACGGCTAAACCTACTGCAGTTGCGAGAAGTGCTTGTGAAATGGTTCTCATTACCACTTCTCCTGCTGCGTTCCCCAAAGTTCCTAATTTATAGAATGCGCTGATTACTCCGAATACTGTTCCTAGTAGTCCTATGAATGGAGCATTGTTACCTAATGTGTTTAGAATAGAAAGTCTGGTTTCGAAGCCGACTCTTTCTCCTATCATCTTTCCTTCCATCAATTCACCCAGGCTTTCTTTTCCACCTTTGGAATGTTCGGAGGAGAAGTCCGCGAATCTTGCGTAAACATTCTCTGGATAATTTTCTGAAAATTTAGGAGCGCCGGTTAGATCTCCCTTTCTTGCGGTTTGGATGATTTCAGGTAATACGAAGGCGGAGTCTTTCGTATTTTTAACGAATATGATCGCTCTTTCTACTACAACGGCTACTGCAAGAACACTCGCGATCGCCATGATCACAAAGATCGCCGTTTCCATGTATCCAATAGCATTTTCAAAACTCATTTTGATAATTCCTTATAAATTCTGTTTTTTTGTCTGATACGATCCCAGTCATTCCGTTTTTGTTCCGAAATTTCGGACTTAAAGTTCTGGTTTCGATGAATAAAGTTCTTTGCAATTCCTGACACAGCTAAGGGTTTCTATTCCGGAATTGGAAATTAAGAGTTCGGAGCCTTCTTCGCTACAATCATTTTCCGATCCGACCCTGGACCAATATGCCTCATTACAGTTAAAAATACATTCTTGCGTTTTCGAATTTAAGCCGGACATCTGCTCTTGTGCTAATAATTGGCTGCAATAGGATTCGTAACTTTTAGCAGTTCCGCCAGAGAATAATCCGGAAATTTCAGCTTCTCTGCTCCCATCTAAATCGGAAGTCGTTTTTAAACAATCTTCTGCTTCTTGTATGGAAGACTTACAAGCCGTAGCTGGATTTGCAGAATAATTTAAGAGAGATTGTAATACCAAAGTGCTTTCATTAGATGCTTCTGGAGAATATTGAGAGCAGTACGAGAATATAACTAGAACAGAGAATAATCCAAACCAGTGACTAGAACTTTTCCTCAAACTCCGGACTTGCATTAGAATTTAACCTCGATACCTATGTTGAAGAACGGAATGATCACACCGCCCGGCAAAGGAATTGTTCCGAATGTCGGACTAGGACTTGGGTTCGTTTTGGAATAAGGTTTCGTATTATCGAAATCTTCTCCACCCACGTTCTCTCTCAGGTATACGTTTACTATCTCCAGGAAGGTATTCACATACCCCCATTCATAATTGAAAAATCTATCGAAACGGATGTCAAGTCGATGATAAGGCTTTAATCTACGACTATTGATATATTCTCCTAGGGCAGGGTTATTGGCATATTGAGGTACCCAATAGGTTTGGCCATTTGAGGGGTTACTAAACCTTCCCCCGTCATCCCCTACAATAGGAGTAAACGGCCTACTTGTCAGGTAGGACCATCTGGCGCCGAACTGCCACTCTTGGCTCCATCTCCAACCGAAGACCATATTGATCACATGCGTCCTGTCATAGTCGTATAATGTCTCTTTAGAATTCTTATAAAACTCTGCAGCTATTTGAGTTTCCTGAGCGTTCAAAGGGGCAGATCCAGGATCAGGGGTGAATATATTATTATTTCTGAATGTTTGAGACCAGGTATAGGTAATCCAGCCGAACCAGTTTCTAGTTCCTGGGCGAGAATTTTTACGAAGTACTAATTCGTAACCTCTGGACCAACCAGTCCCACTATTAGAGTAGTTCAACTTTTTGTTTGTGATAAAAGGTTGAGCAATGCTGGAATATGGGTCAGGGTTAGTCCCGATCGGTTCGGTAATATAAGGATCATCCACGATAAGGCTAGAGTATTCTTGTTTAAAGATTTCTCCTTTGATTTGGTAATCACCTTCTAGTAGTTGTTCAATCCCTCCACCATACTTGAATACCTTTTCAAAATCCAAATGAGGGTTTCCACTGTCCTTATTAAATCTAGTATCCAGAGGGAAACGGAAGAAATTACCTCCACCTCCAAAGACAGTAGTTCCTTTCCCAATACCTTCAAACTTATATGATGCCTGAGCTCTAGGGCCGAATGCACTATTATTTACGTATGGAATATAGTCGTAACGTGCTCCCGGTTCGATATGTAAATTTCCTAAACGTATCTTGGTTGTTAGATAACCGTTATAGTAGGAACCTTTAGCAGTGATGTTTGTAGGGATAGTAGTGAAGTCAGGACTTTGAGTATCATAAGGGTTTGGACTTAAATTGTTCGGATCTGATTGAATGATACTGGAACCAGTAGAATAATAATTTAATAATCTGTATTCTGTTCCGAACTCAGCGCTGAAATATTTACTCGGATCCCAGAAAGCATCCTGGCGGATACCATTATACGCACCGCTAGCTCTATTCTTTCCTTGGATAGAACCGAAAGATACGTTAAAGTCTGTGAATGGATCATAGCTGATCATTGTTAAACGATTAGAGAATGTATCGATCGGTTTCCAAGTATAACGTAATGCTTGTGTCCTAAATCCTTGTCCTGAGGAAATGCTTGCACCCGCAAATGCAGCGGTCGAATCATTCGCAGGGTCGTTTTGATACTTAGCAGGAAGATTCGCTGCAAAATCATCTTTAGAATAGAATGAATGGAAAGATACCTGGTGATGTTCGTTAAAATTATGAACGAACTTTACCTGAGAATCCACAAATCTTGGAAGTCTTAAACCTTCTGGAAAGTCAGCGCCTAATGCAGAAGTCAAACCTTGCACAAATCTGTCCAAGTATCCAACACGAGCAGAAGCAATTAAATAACCTTTCCCACCGAAAGTAGGACTCATATAACTGATACTGCTGGACCAAGCGGAGATGATCAGGTTCTTCTGAGATTTGTCTACCTTATCCACTGTATCGATATGGATCACGCCGCCTAGCGCGTTATTGAAGTTCGCAGGGAATACACCTGTATACACGTCGATTGACTTGATCAGGTTTGCATTTACCACAGCACTCAATCCGTCGAAGTGGAACGGATAGAGGATAGGAAGATCATCCACTAAATATAAGTTCGAGTTCGGATCAGAACCCCGGATTACGTAGTTATTTGCCCCACCGCCGAATGCCGCGGAAGGGACCACACCCGGAATTGTTTCCAATGCACGTAATGGTTCTCCGAAAGTCCCTGGCATCCTTTTGATCTCTTCGTATTTGATCGTTGTCCTGGAAAGAATAGGCTTATCTCTTTCTGCAGCGACCGTGATTGTACCCTTAGGAACCTTTGCTTTAGGGGACGCGATGGAAGAATCCGAACCTGTATCTGTATAAAGAGTAACCGTTTGGCCTGAAGCTTCAACGTTACCTTTAATTTCCTGCATATCTTCTACTTTTAAGATACGGAAAGTATAAATGCCTGGAGAAGGTACTACAGCGTCAAAATAACCTTCTGCATCTGTTTTATAGATTTTTTTGGTTTCGAAAAGTAAAACCTGGGTCTTTGATTCCCCTTGGTTTTTTTGTCTGGAGAATAACCTAGCTTTGAAGGTTACTTCTGCAAATAAATCCAAAGGCGCTATTGCCACGAGGAAAGCGATTTTGATCAGAACTTTTTTTAACTTCATGGCAATTTAGGATCCACAAATACGTCTTTAAAATTCAAATACCAAGGGATCTCTCCAGCAGGTTTATCATAATAGATCCAAAGACAAACCACAGGATACGATATAAAAGGGCATTCCGCTTTGGTGATCGCGATACTACAAAGATCTAAGTTCCTTCTTTGCACATCTCCAATCGCAGCCGGAAAATGTTGTGGGATAGGATCTCCGCATTTTTTGGAAAGATATTCTGCTGCAGCATAGATCTGGCTGTTTGCATCTCCCTGAGGAACAGTATCTTCCCGAACACAATCTACCAATAGAATACAAAAAAAGCTAAATGCAAGTACACGGGCTTTCATCTTTTACCCGCCTCGTTCGGATTTGCAGAAGGAGAACCGATCACAGTTCCTTTTACTTTAAGAACACTTATAGTACCAACTGGGAAGAATAGGTGAGTCTCTTGCCAGTATTTCACCTTGATCAAACTTTTCCCTCCCGGGATCTTTTGAACTGCTTCGCTAAGTGCATAATCCATGTTTAATGGATTGGTGACCGGTATAAGTCCGAACAAAAAGAAAACAGAACTTTCTCCGCTGGAAAGTCCTAACTCCATGTAATCCTTGGAACGAATGATCGTAGCAGAATCAATTAGATTAGTACTAGTCACTCTGCCACCAACATCCGTTCGACTAAAAGTGCCTGAGCATGAGTACATCGTAAAAAATAAAAAACAAAACAGAATGATAGATCTGAAATGAATCATATCGCCTTAGAATTAACGGCCTTTCTTTTTAGGGTCTGTGATCTCATCTTCGAATTTGATTGCTTCTGCAGAGATATGAAGACGATTTACAGTTAAGAATATAAAGATAGATTTATCAGTCCAATAGCGAACATTGATAAGGGCGTCTGCTTCTTTTTCCTTCTTCAATTCTTCCAATAGTCTATCAATAGGAGGTTCACCTAAAGGAATTCCAATGATCGCGATATCAAAGGTATACCAATATTTTGTTCCTTCAACCGGAGAAATCACTTTGTATTTTTTATCCGCTACCGGAACAGTACTTGTCGCAAGCCCGGCACTAGAAGTTGCACAAGAGATGATAAATATTGCGAACAGAATCGATAAGACTAATCCGGAAATCCGAGTTTTCATGTTTTTTCCTTTTCCAATAACCGACTCAGGTCTAGGTCAATTTCTTGTTAGAACGGAGGCGTTTCGCGATTGAGGTTCAATCTTTAGTATCCACCATCAATCTCCCAAAAGACATATTTTCCAAGAAAAAAAATTTCCTTCGGAACCAGAATCACTATGATGTGGTCGGGATAATTATTGTTTAGGAGGGAAAATATATTACAAAACCGTGATTCTTTGGTCTCGTTGGATGTTTAAATTTGATTCTCTTCGTTCTTATAATACTTCACAAGTTTACGGGCAGTTTGGTAAGAACCTGCTAGTCCTTGGGTTACAAGTTCTTCTGCCTTATGAAAATCATTTCCTAGCTTAGAAAAGAAATCATCTAATAACATGGATTGTACGGATTCGTGTAACCAATGTTTGGCCTGTTCTTTTCTTTTTTTATCTAAGTAACCTTTGTCTTTGATTGTTTGTATGAAGTTTAAAATTTCAGTCCAGATCTCGGAAATACCTTCTCCGGTAACCGCCGAGCATGTTCTAACTTCAGTTCTCATTCCTGATTCATGAGAAGGAAGAAAATGAACTGCAGAAATTGTTTCCGCTTTGGCACGATTTGCTCTGCCAATATTCTCTCCGTCTGCTTTGGTGATCGCGATCAGGTCCGCCATCTCCATGATTCCACGTTTGATCCCTTGCAATTCGTCTCCAGCTCCCGCTATTAAAAGAAGAAGAAAGATATCCACCATGGAATTGACGGCGGTCTCTGATTGTCCAACACCTACTGTTTCTACAAGGATTGTATCAAATCCTGCCGCCTCGCATAAAAAGATTGTCTCCCTAGTTTTACGTGCAACTCCACCTAAGGAATCTCCCGAAGGAGAAGGGCGTATGAACGCTTTATTACTGCGCGAGAGAGTTTCCATTCTGGTCTTATCTCCGAGTATGGACCCTCTGGATAATTGAGAGGTAGGATCTATTGTAAGAACGGCGATCTTTCTACCTTGAGATAGAAGATGATTTCCAAAGGCTTCTATAAAAGTACTTTTGCCTACTCCGGGGATTCCGGTGATACCAACTCGGATACTTTTACCAGAATGAGGTAAACATTTTTCTAATATAGCTTCTGCAAGTTCTTGATGAGAATGTAACGTACTCTCTACTAAAGTGATAGCTCTACTTAATAGAACTATATCCCCTGAGAGAATTCCTTTGGAAAAAGTTTCCGCATCCGGGAGGCGCTTCTTTTTTACAGAGCCTCGGATATGGGTCTCTTTTTCTCCCTCGGTCTGAGGCATGAGGATTTAACCTTCTACACTCTTGATCAGAAGTTCTAGGATTTCTGCACCGGCTTTGGAGATCTTTGTTCCAGGTCCGAAAATTCCGTTCACTCCTGCCTTATACAAATAATCGTAATCTTGCTGAGGAATGACGCCACCCGCGATGACAAGGATATCTTCTCTTCCTAGTTTTTTAAGTTCTTGGATAACCTGCGGAACTAAAGTTTTATGACCTGCCGCAAGACTAGAAACTCCAAGCACATGCACATCGTTTTCGATAGCTTGTTTTGCTGCTTCTCCAGGAGTTTGGAATAAAGGACCTATATCGACGTCGAATCCCATATCTGCAAAGCTTGTGGAAATTACTTTTGCACCTCTATCATGTCCATCCTGGCCCATCTTAGCGACCATGATCCTAGGTTGTCGTCCTTCTAACTTTGCAAATTTTGCGGAGAGTTCTTTTGCCTTTTTGAAATCCGGATCGTCCATGATTTCCTCCGAGTACACTCCTTTGATCATATGAGTGACGGATTTATATCTGCCGAAAATTTTCTCCATAGCGAAAGAGATCTCGCCAAGAGTCGCTCTTTTTCTAGCCGCATCTACAGCAAGTGCAAGCAGGTTTCCATTTCCAGTTTTGGCACATTCTGTAATTGCATTTAAGGCGGCTGTTACTGCAGCGTTGTCTCGATTTTTTTTAAGTTCGTTTAATTTGCGGATCTGAGATTCTCTAACAGCTGTGTTATCTATATCCAAGATATCCAAAGGATTTTCTTTAGATGGACGATAACGATTGATGCCTACGATCACATCTCTACCGGAGTCGATCCTTGCCTGCTTACGTGCAGCTGCTTCTTCTATCCTCATTTTGGGGATTCCGGTCTCTATCGCTTTTGCGATACCGCCTAGTTCTTCCACTTCTTGAATGAGTTCCCAAGCTCTTTCAGCAAGTTGAGAAGTTAAAGATTCAATATAGAAGGAACCACCCCAAGGATCCACTACTCTGTGGATATTTGTTTCTTCTTGTAAATAGATCTGAGTGTTTCTTGCGATCCTTGCGGAGAAATCTGTAGGAAGTGCAATCGCTTCATCAAGTGCATTTGTATGCAAGGACTGAGTATGACCGAGGGCTGCAGCAAGTGCTTCGATACAGGTTCTTCCTACGTTATTGAAAGGATCCTGTTCAGTTAAACTCCAACCTGAAGTTTGGCAATGAGTTCTAAGAGCGAGAGACTTGTTATTTTTAGGATTAAATGTTTTAACAAGTTTTGCCCAGAGAAGTCTTCCTGCTCTCATCTTTGCAATTTCCATAAAATGGTTCATACCAATTGCCCAGAAGAAGGAAAGACGAGGTGCAAAACTATCCACATCCATTCCTGCCTTGATACCGGTGCGTAGGTATTCCAACCCATCTGCCAATGTATATGCAAGTTCTATATCCGCAGTAGCTCCTGCTTCCTGCATATGATAGCCGGAGATCGAGATGGAATTGAACTTAGGCATGAAGTCGGTGGTATATTTGAAAATATCCGCGATAATCCTCATGGAAGGTTCAGGAGGATAGATGTAAGTATTCCTAACCATGAACTCTTTTAGGATATCATTCTGGATGGTACCTGAAAGTTGTTCCGGCTTTACTCCTTGTTCTTCCGCAGCTACAATATAAAAAGCTAATGTAGGAATTACGGCCCCGTTCATTGTCATGGAGACTGACATTTGATCTAAAGGGATCTGGTCGAAGAGTATCTTCATGTCCAGAACGGAATCGATTGCAACTCCCGCTTTTCCTACGTCTCCTAAAACTCTTTCGTGATCTGAGTCGTATCCTCTGTGAGTTGCAAGGTCGAATGCTACAGAAAGACCTTTTTGTCCTGCTGCGAGGTTTCTACGATAGAATGCATTTGATTCTTCTGCAGTGGAAAATCCTGCATACTGACGGATTGTCCAAGGCTGTTGGACATACATAGTAGAGTAGGGTCCTCTTAAGAAAGGAGGAATTCCTGCTGCGTAATCCAAATGTTCCAAGGACTCAACGTCTTTAGGAACATATACAGGTTTCACAGGAACTTTTTCAGGAGTATTCCAAATCGTATCCTCTAATTTAGAAAGTCCTAATTCGTCCAAGGCCTCTTTAGACCAGGATTCGAATTTAGTATCTCCAGTTATTGGAGTTCTGTTAGGGGAGAATGTAGGTCTTTTCATTGGATTCCCAGCCTTTTTTGAAGATCGGAAAGAGTTTCTAATAGATTGGATCGAACATGGATAAATCCATTTACACCTGCGGATTCCAGTTCTGAAAGAATATCTTTTGGATAACCGGCCGCATAAACAAGCGGTTTGGATTTTAATTTAGGAAGTACTTCCTTTACATAAGTGGAAACTTCTTCGTCGGAACTACAGAATACTATCATCTGAGGATTTTCTTTTTGGATGCCTGCAATTGCTTCTTCAGAAGTTTCGTAACTTCCCGGATCGATTACATTAAATCCTGCACATCCTAAAAAGTTGAGAGAGAAGATCGCTCTCGCCTTCTTCATTTTTAGGTCACCCAAAGGAAGAAGGAGTACTTTTACGGAAGTTTTATTTTTGGATTCGTAATTTTCCGTTTTCATTCGGATCTCTTCGATAGCATCTCCTGCAAAAAACTCAGGAAGTGCATTTACTTTGAGTTCATTAGAGGTAGAAGAAAGTGCCGAACTCTGGACATGTTTGTTCAGATCCTTGTTTTGGATCTTATCTTTCGAATTCGGATATTGGTTGGTTCCTAGGAAGATCTCTTTACGAGTAGAGTAATTTTCTTCCTTCTTCTTTTTGGATTCTAAAATGGAAGATTGGATCTTGCCAGATTTCAGACATTCTAAGAATCCGCCGTCCTTCTCCACTTCAGTGAATAAATTCCAAGCTTGTTCGGTGATCTGATCTGTAATCGTTTCTATATAATAAGAGCCCGAAGAAGGATCAGCAACCTTATCCAAATAAGATTCATGTTTTAGAAGTAACTGAACGTTTCTTGCGATCCTTAAAGAGAAAGAATCCGCAGGTTGTAGTAAATGATCGAATGGAAGAACATTGATGATCTCCGCGCCGCCTATCGCGGCAGAGATTGCTTCAGTAGTTCCTCTTAAAATATTATTATGAAGATCATAGATCCCGTAATTATATCTAGCAGTCTCAGCCTCTATAAACGGAAGAGAAGCTTCTCCCTTATCAGAAGAATAAGAAGAAAATATTTCCGCCCAAAGAGTTCTTGCCGCTCTGAACTTTGCGATTTCTAAGAAATAATCAGGACCAATCGTAAATTGAAAAATTGTCTGAGAGTTTACTACTTCTGGAGAAACTCCTAGTTCCCCCAAACGATATAAGTATTCGGAACCGAGTGCGAGAGTATAAGCAAGCTCCTGAACAATTGTGGAACCACTATCTCTAAATGTAGAAGAGTGAACTGTAAGTGCTCTGAAATTTTTCCATTTACCAGCAAGTTCAGTTAAGATCGGTTTAAGAGTTTCAGGTCCATGTCCGCCTGAATGGCCTTGTCTTGCGAGAATTCGATACGGATCATAACCTAATCCTCCCACAAGAGTTTTGTTTTTAGGAAGCCAGGAATAAAGTTCGGGTGATTTTTCTTCCGCAACAAAATGAAGAGTGATCTCGTTCAGAGGGAGGTCTGCGAGCAAGAATGCCAGATCCTTTTCATTCTTAATTTGGATCCCTTTTCTTCCGGAACCGACATCTGCGAGCACAAGACCAAGTGCGGAAACTCCATTGGAGATCGCTTCTATAGCTAATTCTTTTGCGGTTTTTAGATCAGGAGTATCGATATCCTGTCTGATACTCCAGTCATTTGTAAGCTTACGAGTAGATCTAAGATAAGGAAATTTTCCTGGAAGATTGGAGAGGAGCCATTCTTTTCCTTTCAGATTTTCTTTTCTATAAAACGGCTGGATCTTAAATCCTTCTTGGGTTTCCCAAACCAGTTTTTTTTCGAAGTCCGCACCCTTTAGATCTTTAGTGATCAGGTTCGTCCATTCTTCGGTAGAAACCGGCGGAAATTCGGAGAAAAGTTTTTTTGATGCCATTCGATTTACCGTCAGGCTCCTTCGTTTTTCGTTTTAAGATAATGAGGAATGGAAGCAAGTATGGAAAGTGCCAGAGTTCCTATGATCACTACCAATGAGATTTCAATCGATACATGGAGGACTCTTCCGAATATGTATCCTGAAAACGCGGGAAGAAGAAGTTTTACTCCCACAAATGCGAGTAGAATAGAGACCCCTTTTTTAAGATATACGAAGAGTTCCATCACTCCACCGAGCAGGAAAAATAAAGATCTGAGTCCTAGAATTGCGAAAACGTTAGAAGTATAGATGATAAAACTATCTTGGGTGATAGAGAAGATCGCAGGGATAGAATCAATCGCGAAAAGAATATCGCTGAATTCCACAACGATCAATATCAAGAATGTAGAAGTAAAAAGAGTTTTTCCATGTTCCTTCACCAAAAACTTTTCCGGATGGAATGTTTTGGACATCGGGAGGATTTTACGTGCGTACTTCAGTAATTTCATTTCCTCCGGATCGAAATCTTCTTCTTCGTCATGGAAGAACATCTTCCAAGCAGAGTAGAGTAATAAGAATCCGAAGAAATAAAGAATCCAATCAAATCTTGAAACCAATTCCGCACCGGAGAATATCATCGCTGCTCTGAATAGTAACGCGCCTATGATTCCCCATTTTAAGATCATTGGTTGGTACTGAGATTGTATCCGGAACTTCCCAAAGATCATAATGAATACAAAAAGATTATCCACAGAAAGTGAATATTCTAGAAGGTATCCTGCTAAAAATTCCAGGGTCTTTTGCTTAGCGAGTCCTGGGTTTGTCGGATCTTCGTGAAAGATATAAACTAAAAGAGAAAAACTGAATGCAAGAGTGACCCAGAATAAGGTCCAGTAACCCGACTCTCTGAGAGAGAGTTTATGGGCTCTTTTATTCAATACGAATAGGTCCAAATATATCAAAAGGCCTACTACGACAGAAAAAATAAGAAAAAGTGTAGAATCTTTTTGGCTAAACGAGATCATCGCAGCTTCCGAGGCCCTATTTGGGCCTTTGAAAGACAGGTTCCTCGGTTTGATCTGGAAGACAATCCCAAATCACCCGGGTGTTTAGAGATTAGGAGCTCTTAATGATTTATATTATATTCCCGATTTTAGCCCTTATTCATTTGGGAGTTCTATTTTTAGGAACTGACATATTTCTTGTTCGTTTGATTTCCAAAATTATTCCCATTCTATATTTAATCGCGTTAAGTGTGGGAGAAGGAAAATGGAAAACTCGCGCCGGAATTTGGCTCGGTATAGGTTTGGTGTTTTCACTCGGTGGAGATACTATCTTAGCTTTTCCGGATAAATATTTTGTTTTCGGTTTGGGAAGTTTCTTAATCGCTCAGCTAGCATATTCCGTTAGCTTTTCATGGGGAAATCCAGTAAATATCTTAAGATTAATCCCTTATGTAATTTTCGGAGCTTCTTATTTTTATTGGCTTCTTCCAGGAATTGCTCCTGAGTTAACTGCTCCAGTCGCGGTTTACGTTTCTGCAATTTGTGTGATGGGTTGGAGATCCGCCGCTCGAGAAGTTTCTTCCAGAGATAGATTATTGGGAATTTTAGGTGCGATCAGTTTTATAATTTCCGATTCTATTATCGCACTTGGACAATTCACTCCAAACAAACTTCCATTCCACGGAGTTTGGGTGATGTCTACTTACTATTTGGCTCAATTTTTAATCTATCTTTCTCAAGAAGAAGAGGAATAAAATAGAAAAAATATTATTGAACCGACTTGAAAATCCCCTAGAATTGTCGCGACCGGAGTATGCAGAATGAGTATTAAACCTTTAAAAGAAACAACATTTTTGGAAGCTGTTGCAGCTGCGATCCAGCATGAGAAAGACTACTTCGAATTTTACATGGATACGTATGAAAAACTCCCTCCGGGAAGAACTAGGGAATTATTCGAAAAACTTGCTGAGGAAGTGGATGAACATATTAAATTTATTACGGAACTTTACCGTGTCGCTGAAGGAGCGGAACTTCCCAACCTGAAACAATTGGCTGCCATTCATAAATTCCACCAAAGTACCCTTCAAAAAATAATGAATAAGGTGGAACGTACGATTGTAGGTTCCGGATCCAAGGACGCACACGAGGCTCTTGAGCTCGCAATCAGAGAAGCAGAGAATTCAGTAGCATTCTACGAGAAACTCACAACTAAATTCGAAGATTCGAATATTAAACTATTGTTTTCTAAACTAATGGATTATAGCCAAAATTACCAATCTTTGTTAGAGGCTGAGTTGAATTCATTCGACCAGACTCGTTCCGCAGGAGGAGCATACTTCTGGGACGAACAAGCAGAAGAAGTAGCAAAGGCAGTAGGAAATTCCAAGCCAAGTGGCAAGAGTTCTAAAGGGTTAAAACCTTCTAAACCTGTCAAAAAAGCTGCGGCTAAAAAAGTAGTGAAGAAAGCTGCTCCTAAAAAAGCAAAAGTAGTCGCTAAGAAAAAAGCTGCCCCTAAAAAAGCTGCTCCCAAGAAAAAGGCAGCCAAAAAGAAAAATTAAGAACTAGAAAAACCGGGAAACATTGGATTCCCGGTTTAGACTTTAGCGGTTTGAGAGTTTAAACCTTTTGGAAGAAGTTCTTAAAAAAGAAGTTTTCCCTCCTAAGGACAGATCCAATCTGGCCTCGAGATGAAAACGAATCCTAGTCCGGATTGGACCAAACTACAACATTTGTACCCGGTTAACCGGGAAATGATCTGGTTAAACAATTGTGGGACCACTCCTGCAAATACGGACACCCTACATGCAGTTAACGAATACCTGCAAGGATATGCTGCCAGAGGCGGTAGCACAGAAGTACGCAAATACCCGACTGTTAAAAAAGTGATCCGCACAATTCTCGCGGAACTATTAGGCGTAGAAGCAGAAGAACTTTCTCTAATACATCATACAAACGAAGGGATCGGATTTATTTCCCTTGGCTTAAAACTCAAAGCAGGGGACCGTATCCTACTTTTGGAAAACGAATATCCTTCTAATATTTATCCTTGGGAACATTGGAAAGAAAAAGGAGTCTCCATTTCTTTTGTGCCAATGGCAGAAACTCCTGACGGATTTTTAGAAAACCTAAAATCTTCCATCACTCCTGATGTAAAAGTAGTGAGTCTTTCTGCAGTGCATTGGTGTACAGGAATGCCTTTCCCTTTAGAAGAGATCGGAAATCTTCTTTCGGAGAAAGGAATTGAGTTTGTTTTAGACGGAGCCCAAGGTGTGGGACTTCTTCCTGTAAGACCTAGAGAAATGGGGATTTCTTATATGGCCTTCCCAGCTTGGAAATGGTTACTCGGGCCATTAGGACTCGGAGTTTTATACATTGCTAAGGAGAAGTTAGAAACTCTGAATTTTCCTTTCAAGGGCACTGGGTCCGTAGTAAATGATGAGGTCTATTTACCTTATAGAGAAGAGCTAAAAGGTACGGATCGTTACGAAATTTCCACAGTGAATTTTATTGATTGGATCTATTTCCAATCTACATTAGAAATGCTTCATAAAGTAGGTTTCCATAATTCTATGGAAAGGATCTACGAACTTGCGGATTATCTTTCCGATAAACTTAGAGATGCAGGTTGGAAACTTGCTTCTGACCATTTTCCTGATTTTAAAACAGGGATCGTAGTCGCAGAAAAAGAAGGACTTTCCATGGAGAACGTGGTATCCAATCTCAAAAAGAACGGAGTTATGTGCGCACTTCGTTTGGGAAGGGTTCGATTTTCCCCTCATATTTATCTGGCCAAGGAACAATTGGACAGGGTAGTGGACCTGATTTCGAGATAAGAACTTGGCTTCACTTTTCGAAAAGGCGGCTTTATTATTTCCACTCTGGGTCATCTGTGGTGTGACATTCAGTTGGTTTTTTCCATCAGTTCTTCACGGATTTAAAGGACCTTGGATCACTTATAGTTTAGGTCTGACCATGCTTGGAATGGGAATCAGCTTAAGAGCAGAAGATTTTACAAGAGTATTCAAGGCTCCTAAACCGATCTTGATCGGTGTGATTGGTCAATATACGATCATGCCCTTAACAGGTTGGTTTTTGGGGAACTTCTTCCAACTTCCGGCTCCATTGGCTGTTGGAATCATAGTAGTGTCTTGTTGTCCAGGTGGAGTAGCCTCTAACGTGGTTTCCTTTTTAGCAAGAGGTGACCTCGCGCTATCAGTTACGATGACTGCCATCTCCACAGTTTTGTCCGTGATCATGACACCACTTCTCACTTTGTTCTTAGTAGGGAATAGTGTGGGGGCAAATGCTTCTGGTCTTTTTTTTGATACGGTCCAAGTAGTGATCCTTCCTGTGATACTTGGAATTTTATTAAATCGTTATACTCCTAAGTTTGCGGAGAAGGTCAAAATCGTTTCTCCTTTGATCGCAGTTATACTGATCACTCTGATAGTCGCATCGATTATCGGTTCTGGAAAAGAAGCGGTGATCAGCTCCGGACTTCATTTAATTTCTTCCGTTTTCTTACTCCATATCTCGGGATATTTTTTCGGGTACTGGGCGGCTTATTTTGGGACCAAATCTTTTGTAATCGCTCGTACAGTTTCCATTGAAGTAGGGATGCAGAATAGCGGGTTGGGAGCGGTTTTATCCCGGAATAATTTTTCTGACCCTTTGGTGGCGATTCCGGCCGCAATTTCCAGTTTTGTGCATTCTTTGATTGGGAGTGTCCTGGCGGGGATCTGGAGAAGGTCCATTCCCCAGGAAGAAGGGGAAAAATCGCTAATTTCGGCCGATCTTCCTTGATTTTTGGCTGTTCTTTTTTTTTATAGCATAATCAGTCTGAATAGTGTAAGCTGAGCGGCCATTATTTTGGTCTAAACTCGGCGAACTCCAGTTCAGGCCAATCTTAGCTAAGAGTATCATCCGTCATGAGAGAGATCATTAAGCTTTCTTGCCAGGTTTGTAAGAAAAATTCTTACTTCCAGACAAAGAACAAAAAAGCGAAATCCGAGAAGTTGGTAACGAAAAAATTCTGTAAATTTTGCCGTGCCCACGTCGAACATAAGGAATCCAAGGTATAATTCCAAATCCAGATGGTGACTAAAAAAGCTGCATACGATAAAAAGGTCCTAAGTGAAATTTCGGACCTTCTTTTGGAGAGAAAAAACTCTCTATTGGAGAAGTATGCGAAATGGGAAGATAATAGCAAACCTTCCGGCCTGAAAGAAATGGGAGATATCGCAGATATCGCTTCGGAAATCAACGAAGAGATGTTGAGTTCCGTTTTAACTGAGTCAGAGATCGAGACCATCCGAGAAATCGACGTGGCTCTCGAGAAAATCGAGGACGGTTCCTATGGAATTTGCGAGGGAACCGGCAAAAAAATTCCTTTAGCCAGACTAAAGGCAATTCCTTGGACTCGTTATACTGTAGAATACGCTGAGGCTGTTTCCAAACATAAGGCTTCCGGCAAAAAGGGTCCACTTTCGGCTACATTGACCGGGACCTATAAAATTCCGTCTGATCCAGATTCTCTGGACGATTAATTCCTCAGCTCCCATCCAGCCTATTTTTTTGGATTGAAATCTACTCGTTTTCGGCGAGCATTTCCAATTCGTGCCAAATCTTTTCGCCCGATTGAGGCCTCTTAAAACTCCTACCTTTCTTACGCTGATCTTAACAGTGATCTTGTCCTACCTATTGCTTCGTTGGACACTTTTAGTAAGAGATCCGGATGGGAACCTTGGAATTGTTTGGATCCAGTTTCTGGCCGGACTACTTCCCAATCTTCATCATAGAAAGTCTGGTAGAATGTTCACTGCAGCATTCGCATTACTTTCCCCTGGGTTATTGCTCTATGGAGAAGGTGGATATTTATATTTATCTGCTCTATTTGCCGGTGCAATTTTTGGGATTTTCTTAAGACAATATATCTCCACTTTTTACGGACATCCTGCAAATGATGATGATCCAGTATTAAGATATTTTTATATAAACCGCCCTTATAAAAACTCACTTGAGTTCACTAAAAATCCTAGAACTGCATTTCTGATCTTAGCAGTATTTTTGCTTTTAGATAGACTGCTTGCGTATTTTGGAACAGATCCTTTGACTTCTTGGATCTTGCAAGATACTGAATATTCTTCCGGGATATCTTCTAAGTATGCATTTGCATTGAGTTTGGACAGTATAGGTTCTTGGCTATCTGCATTCCTATACTTCTTTGCAGAAGAAACGAGTTCTCATGATACCGATCCTCCTGGAAAACATTGGAGGACAGGGATCACTGCTGGTTTTACTGGGAATTTAATTTTAGGCGCAATCCAAGGTTTAGCTCCTTCTACTGATTTTCCTTTTACTGCAGGAAATGCAGAAACATTCGGAGTATCTGCATTTTTCCCTGATGCTGCTTCATTTGGAATAGGGATGCCTATCTTATTCGGATTTTTCTTTTATCAAATCCATAGCAGAAACTGGAGGATCTCTTCTAGAGCTTTACTAAGCATTGCTGTGTTTATCGCACTTGGACTTGCTGGGAAATACCAAAGTACAGGATATTGGCTTCTCATTATTTTCCAGACTGCTTTAGTTATTGGACTTACTTACCAAAGAGGATTTAGAAATCCGATCTGGAAATATTCTTTTATTCCATTCGTTATTCTTGGGACTATCTCTGTTTTAGTCGGAGTTTATTTCATTGGTGGAATGGACTGGGCATTTACGCCTTGGCAAATTATTCGTGAAGATGCGTCTAACGCATGGACTAAGGGAAAAACATTCTCCAAAATGTTGGAAATTTTCTGGAAGGATGGTTGGGTCCAGACATTATCCGCATGGAACTGGTTCAAAGAAGCGCCAGTATTTGGACAGGGATTCGGTGGATTTGCACTACATTGGATCGAATCCGGGCCTAGAGGAGCGTATCCTCCGAATGGGACCCAGGACTTTGCTTTAACTTCTTGGGTGTTTTTACTTTCGGAAGGCGGCATCTTATTTTTCCTTCTATTCTTTGTATGGGTGGGTCTGGAGTCATTTACTCGGACCTCTTATTGGTTTTTGCCATTATTATTCTTTCCTGTAACATTCTATGAACCTTGGACAAGCGGCGCTGGAATATTAGGTTTTCTTTTAATATGGCTACTAAGCTCTTCCGGACCTTCTACCCGAACCCTGCCTAAATGGTGGATGGTTCCTGCGTTTAATTTGGTTTGTTTGCTTTTTGGATTGGGGCTGACTGCTAAGGCATTCATCCGACAGTCTTCTCAATTACAAGGTCCTGAATTCAGATACGAAGAAAGAAAAACCTATCAACTTTCCGCAAAGGCAAAATTCCAAGAGAAGGCTGGGGGCAGATATCATTCATTCCGATCCGGAACTTCTTGGATCCTGGGAGATAAAGGAAATATCAGTCTACGTATTGCTTTGGATGAAGCTCCTAAAGCGGGTAAACCCGTTTATATTCGTTGGATTTTCTCAGATCAGAACGGTGTAGAATTACAATCCAGAAGCACTCCTTTGAATACTACAGTGAACCAGGTAGGTTTAGGAGTTCCTGCAGGTGCTAAAATTCTCACTGCGAAGGTAATGAGAATCTCTTGGTACCAAGCTGGGCCTTCTGAGTTCTATATTGGAACTGACGATTTTGACGGTTTGAATCGTATCCGTTGACATTAGCTCAGTCCATTTTACTAGTGTTTGATATAGACGGTACTTTGACGGATACGGTCTCACTGCATAGAAAGGCATTCCACGAAGTTCTAATTCGTTTTGGATTACCCGGCTTAAATTCGGAAGTGCATCAGTACAAGCACCATACCGATTCGAATATATTTAAAGAGATCTATTCCTCTTATAAAAACGATTGGACCGAAGAGATTTCTGAAAAATTCGAGAAGGAATTGTATGAAAGTATCAAAGAGCAATTTCAGAATGGAATTTTAGAAATTCCGGGTGCGAAATTTTTTTTGGAAACATTACGATCCCAGGGAATTCCTTTCGCCTATGCTACGGGATCTTTTTACGAACCGGCATTTTTAAAATTAGAATCCTGCGGGCTTCCTTTGGATGTTCCTCTTGGAACTGCTTCGTCCTTTTATGAAAGAGAATCCATCGTGGAGCATGCGATCTTGGAATCTCGTAAAAAATATAATTCTAATTTTTCCAAAACGATTTGTTTCGGGGATGGAATTTGGGATTCTAAAACGGCTCAAAATTTAGGTTTGGAATTTATAGGAATAGGGGAAGATCTTAAACTAATTTCAGAATTGGAAAATTCCAGGATTGATCATATGTTTAAAGATTATTCTGATGAACTTGCCATTCTTTCTGCTATCTCAAGTTTTCATTCCTGAAAACGCATCTAATGTATTTCTATACTGTTGTTTTATCCTGATAAACCATCTCCAGGCTAAAAGCCCCCAAGGGATCTTAGGGAATCTATAAAGTGCGCCACTTTCATGGTTTGGATCTTCAGGTCTGAAATTTTTCCAAACGGGGACTACTGGTATCTTCTCAAAATTTCTTCCTGCTATATAAAAGGAAACTGTTGTTTCTTTATTTAGTTCTGGTTCTCGGATCACTGGAGAATAAAAACCTTTTCTGGATAAGGAATAGGCAAGACTTGGCTCCTCATCTCCTAAGGGCCCAAGGTTGACGGAAAGGAATAATGGAATTTTTAAAATTCTCTCCCGAAAGAAAGATGGGTTGATCATACCCCTAAGTAGAAATAAAAATCCGAGCCAAGCAGGATATTCCATGAATAGAGTGATAAATTCTAAAGAGCTAATGTTAGCTAGATAGTAAGGTATCCATTCTGGAACGAATAGGTAAAAGTTCAGACAGAAGATTGGGACGCCAAAAAGTAAAACTGAAATAAACGATCTGATTGTCGAAAGATCTCTTAATAAAGGAATTTCTTTTATATTTTCCTTTGATTGTGCTGCTCTCAGCCAGGAATCATATCTGGAAAATTTGCGGATCATGGAATAATCATCTACATACAAATTCTCTGCCTGTAATAACTCGAACGGAAGTGTCACTTCTGCCTGGACTACGAGTAATTCTAAAGTCAAAAAAGAGAGTCCAAGTATTAACGGTATATATACGGTTCCAAATCCTCCTTGTATTAGTAGGAAATTATAAAACCCATGAAGGGTTACTAAAAAGAAGAAAGCAGAAATTAAATCTAAACCAGAAAGATTACCTTTTCTAGATTGTAGGAACTTTAAAATAAAAAATCCTAATATACCTCCTGAGAAAGTATGCAAAGGTAAAGAGGTTCCCGCTCTGAGTAGGCCTTGCCAAAAGTCCAATCTGAAAGAGTAGAATACATTCTCTATACAACCGAAGGAAGCTCCTAGGGTTAAGCCAAAATATAATCCATCTGCAAGGTTGGAGGAATCTCTAACTTGTTTTAAAAATAGAAAGATCAGAATTGCTTTAGAAGTTTCTTCCGGAATTGCTCCTATGAGCATAGCTTTGGAGAATGAGGAATAATTTTCGAATAGATCAAATACTCCGACTTCCCAGGCGAGAGCAATGCCAGTCGCGATCATTCCATAGAAGAATGCAAATGTTGTGAATGTACTTCCTTGTCCGGAGTAGTAGGTCTTGCGGTAAAAATCCCAATAAAACCAGGCGGCGAGAATCGCGGAGATAGGTTTGCCTAATATAATCCAGTTTTCCATTCGCTTTAATAAAAAAGGCGTCGCCCGACAATTTTAAGCGACGCCTTTCAATCCGCAATATTTGTTAAGCGGGGTTTGTGATTTCTACACGACTAAACTTTGTTTTTTTCTAAGGAAATAAACTGCAATTCCTCCTGCGATGACAAGTCCCATCGCATAGAAAATAGCAAATTTTTTCACGGAGAGAAATAGATAACCGAGTAAGCTACTATCACTTGGAACAGGGAATACCTTGGACTCGTTGGTCACATCATAATACCAAGTTTTGTAATTTTTCCCGCCGGAAGACACCCAAAGATTGAACTCTGAATATCCTGTTTCGGAATCTTTTCTGATATCATATTTTTCGTAAGGATATTTCCAAGCTCCTGGAACTAAGATCGCCCAAGGGAATCCAGTGTTATCCAGATACTTGTCGGTTCCATTATTGTTTTTATACAATCCTGGGAAATGGATCTCTTGTTTGGTATTAATCACATACGCATACAGATCGTAAGGGAAAGATCCCAATTTAGCTCTTTCTACAGGAGCATTAAATACGATCTCTACAGTTGCGATAAAGCCTGGTTTGAAGACATCACCTGGGTGAACGTTCTGCCCTCTGATAGTTTTGTTAGAATCATCAAAGATCTGATAACCTGATTTTAGATTCGCAGCTGTTACACTTACTGTGTTTGTTGCAACTTCTACTTTTCCATCTGCTTGGGTTAGTTTATAAGTAAGAGAAGCTCCTACGTCCACAGGTAATTTTATAAACAATTGGTGTCTATAACCTGCACCTTTTGCAACGTGTTGATAAGTCCCTCTTAACCTTACGATCTTTCCGGAAGAGTTTAGATCTTCTTCATTTTTGAATTGGATTACATAATCGTTTAGGTCCGCATCGCCGGAGGAAGGATAAAGATCCTCGAAAGCGACAGTGAATACTCCCTCAGCAGGGAATGTAACTTCTGTGGAACGAGTAGCATCGTTCGGATAGATATCTGTATCGTCAGGGACTCCATCTCCATCTGTGTCGGCAACTTGAACTGCAGGGAGATTGATCTCATATCGGATCGTTCTGTTAATACCGAGGACTGATTCTAAGCTAATATATTGGGTGATGGATTCTCCACCGATTGAAATATCTATTGTGATATTTCCAACGGAAGTTGGAACAGTCAGTGTCCCCGTTACTTTACCGGAAGAATCGGAAACACCTTGGAATAGTATATTATTATTCTCATCATATACTAGAACAGTAGCCCCGGAAACCACATTGGACTTATTATCTAACACAGTAAGATTCAACGGAATATTGATCGTAGTATTATAGTTAAAAGTGGATTCTCCTTTAGGATCTTCTACCACTACTACAGCTACTGTAGGAGTTCCGGAAGAATTGCCTGATCCTGACCCACTATTGGAATTGCTTCCTGAATTAGAATCGGAACCAGCGTTGGTGTTATCAGAAGAAGAACCTGAGTTCCCGCTATTAGAAGACCCATTGGATGCAGTGGAATCTCCAGTGGCAGAATTTGAAGAGCCGGAATTGTTGCTTTCGTTGGATGAACCTCCGGGATTACTTGCTGTGTCAGATGAAGAACCTGAATTTGAATCGTTGGAACTTCCAGAATTATTTGAAGTTTCGGAAGAAGATCCAGATGTATTAGAAGAATCTGAAGTATTCGAATTGGAAGAAGTTTGATCAGAAGAACCGGATGATCCGCTATTAGAATTGGAATCTGATGGGGTAGTTGTAGAGCCTCCACTATTATTTGTACCATCTGCAGGTGGAGTGACCGGATTTCCGGAACCATCTCCTGGAACAAATACTACTCCAGGACTACCACTGTTACCTGGAACTCCGCCAGTTGCAGTATGTTGGCTACCTAAGAAAAAAAACGGCAGTAATAGGCCATTCTTCTTATGGCCACAGTTATAAATGAACCCGGCAATCATCGCCAAGGCTAGGAACTTTCTCATGAAGGGTAACCCCACTCTAATCTCTTTACCTTAAGAGACGGGGTGAAAATGGTTGGTACTACGGTCTATTTGGTTTTTTTCCTATATGGAGAACGCTATTCCCGAATACAAAATTAGTAAATCGAACCTTATCAAAGCCTGCTTGTTCCAATTTGGATTTTAAACCTTCTTGGTCAGGATAATAAAGAGAAGAGACCGGCAAATAATCGAACATCTCATTTTTGCCTCCCCAGAGAATATACCCAAAAAGAGGAACGATCCTGAAAAAGTAAAAATCAGCGAATGCTTTGATAAACGGGTTTTTGACCTTTCCTACATCCAGATTCGCAAACACTCCGCCAGGTTTAAGAACTCTATAAATTTCTGATAATGCCTTGCTTAGGTCGTTCACATTTCTTAAGCCAAAACCAATGCTGACTGCATCTAGACTTTCACTTTTGATCTGAGAAAGATTGGTAGCATCGCCCCATTCAACTTTTGCTCTACCTAGGTTGATTGGTTTTTCTAATCTTGTTTTTGCGACTTCTAACATGTTTTCGGAGAAGTCTAGGCTTAGTAACGTTTCTACTCTTTGAGACCTTTCTAAACGAATGGAGATATCTCCTGTTCCGCAACATAGATCTAAAACTCGGATTGGACCTTTGGTTTCCGTTTCGATTTCTTCTACCAATTTATTCTTCCAAACTCTATGTAAGAAGAAGCTACTACAATCGTTGAAACGATCGTATTTGGAAGCGATCCGATTGAAATTTACTCGAACGAAATCCGCCTTCGTATCTGAAGAAGGCATTTGAAAAGAGGCCATTTCCCTTAGGATTTTGACCAATCTCTAGGGTGCAAGAGGGATTTGGATTTTTGTTCGGATGACAGAAAGTAGAAGTCCCTATATTTTGGAGAAACGATGAAAGACCTAGGCTTTCTGCAAGGATTGGATTGGGTTTCCAGTTTGATCATCCTTCTTTCCGTTTGGAATCTCGGAACCTTTATCCATGTGTGGAGCATTCTTCCAAAAAGAAAAGAATCCTTAAAACAAAACTTCTTAACTGAAAACAATCCTTCTATCTGGGAAGAAAAACTCTCAGAAGTATTATTTCCCATTGAAACGAAACTTTCCTGGATGAAACATCTGGCAGGAATTTCAACAATGCTTGGGCTATTAGGAACTGTACTCGGGATTTCCGAAGCATTTTCCTCTTTGCAAGCTGCAGGAACTGTTAGTTTGGACGCATTTGCAGGAGGAATCAAACTTGCACTTGTAACTACGATCTTGGGTTTGTTTGTAGCAATTCCTTCCTTACTCGGTTTCCAATTTTTAAAACATAGATTATTGGACTTGGAAAGAGAAGCTTTGTCCTGGTTAAAGATCCCACCTAAATAAAAATGAGAAAATCGATCTTAAAAGAAGAAGATCCTGGAATAGATCTGACCAGTTTTATAGACGTTGTATTTATACTTTTAGTCTTTGTAATGCTGGCGGTCAGCTTTCGAAAAGAGATCAGATCCATTCCATTAGAACTTCCTAAAGTAGGGCAGGGAGAAGACCCAAAGGGAGAAAGAGTAGAATTTGCACTTTTGCCGGACGGCTCTTATAGGATTGGAGAAGAAAAAGTCCAAAAAGCAGTTTTAGAGGAAAAACTAAAACAAGGACTTGTGAAAGAAAAAGAAGTTCGGTTTTTCGCGGATAAAACTGCCAACTACGAAGAAATTGTAAAAGTATTAGATTTACTCAGTAGATCCGGAGCTTCCTCTCTGGAACTTGCAGTCCAAGGCCAAAAATAATATTAAAGATCCTTTAACTTAGGATTGTTCTTATGACGATCCTTGTCTCTGGTGTTGTTTTTTTCTAAGGTTGCCTGGAAAGCATCTTCCATGGAAATTCCCATTTGATTTGCTAAACAGGTTAGAACAAAAAGTATATCCCCTAACTCTTTTGATAGGCCGTCTGGATCTTCTCCCTTTTTGAAAGATTGGTCTCCATACTTTCTTGCTACAAGTCGGGAGAATTCTCCTACTTCTTCCATTAAGATGGCTAGGTTTGTAAGTTCTGAAAAATATTTAACCCCGATGGTTTTGATCCAATCATCTACCGTCTTTTGGGCTTCGTCGAAGTTCATTTTACTTTAGGAAGATTTCCGTTCTCTTGCAAGAATTCCACCAGGAATCTAGTAGGTTCTGCATAACATCCACCGCTGAGATGGTGTGGATCTATAAATTTTTGGCATTTCATTCTGGTACGGTATTCTTCCATATCTAATACCAAAGTTTCCGGATATTCTTGGATAAGTTTATTACGCAGATCTATCCATTCCTGAAAAAATGGAGCGGATCTAACTTTGTCGGAGAACGTAGAATATAATAAAGGTGTCCATAAGACTACTCTAATATGATTCTCTCTCGCGGTTTTTAGGAAATTTCTAAGGAAGTATTCTTGTACTTTCGAACTTCTGAAATTCTTATAGGATTCGTTAAAAATTCTCTCAGACTCAGAACCTAATTTATCTTCCGGAGTATTCGCCAGAAGTCCATTAGGGATGCCGCCTTTAAACTTGTCTGATTCGTTGATCAGAATGTCCCTAACATATGTAAGTTGTAGGACTTCCAACGGATTTCTGATCCTAGAATATGCTTCTTTAAATCTTGGGGGGAATACGGAAGTTCGGAATACTCTCGCTTTTAAAAAACTATCCCATTCATTTGTGGAGAATATATTCCAGTATTTTAAGAAGAAAGGGAAATCATAAGAATAACGTAATGGATATCTGTTTGCGAAATCCGTTCCTGAATCAGGATAATATTCTAAGATCGCATAGTCCAAAGGAATGTTTTTAGAAAGAAGTTTTTCCAATGTAAAATTATGGAAAGAATAAGGGGCAGAAGGACCGGAAAGATTGTATACGATCAAACCTGGACTTTCCTTTTCAAATTCTACTAAAGAGAATTCTCCCATATGAGAGGTTCCAAAAAAAGTCAGGACTTTTTGGTCTTCTTTTTTGGAATCGGTTTCTTTCTTCATGGTAGAAAGAACCTGATCCTTCATATTATAAAAATAATATTCTGCACCTGTTTCTGTATAAGGTCTGATCTTCTCAGAAGAAAGTATCCTGTCCCATACAAGGAGTAGCAGAGCTATTCCGAGAGGGATCCAAAGAATTTTGCGATGTAACAAAGGAATTCTTTTCATAATCTAAAATGCAAAGTAAATAAAGTCTTGTCCCTTGCCCGCGTAATTCCCAAAAATTAAGGCTCCGATCAAAAGGAAGGCAAGTAAAAGTTTGGTCCTATTTCTTTGGAACCAAAGCGGATAATGTTTAGGCGCCTCTGCCGCGTGGAAAATAATCCCACCGATAATATATGGAATTACTAAATTGAAAGAAAGAGTAGTAACTTGTTCCGGGCGAATATGAAAAAACCAACTTTCGAAGAAGTAAAAAGAATCCCCTATGCTGAATGAACGGAAGAACACTGCAGCGAGTGTGAATAGAATATAGGTCCAAAGGATACGAATTCCTGTGAAAAACTTTCCGACTTCAGGTAATATCTTGATTCCCTTTCTTTCAAAAGTTCTTTCTACGAATAAGAATAGTCCATGGGAAAGTCCCCAGGCTAGAAAAGTCCAGTTTGCTCCATGCCATAAACCACCGAGAGCGAATGTGATCGTTTGGTTGATATTCGTTCTTGCTTCTGAACCTCTACTTCCACCTAAAGGAATATAGATATAATCTTTGAGCCATGTACCCAAAGTGATATGCCATTTTCTCCATAGTTCGTGGATATTCTTACTAAAGAAAGGAGCGTTGAAGTTTCTTGGAATATTAAAACCGAATAATAAAGCACAACCTTTAGCGACATCCGTATATCCTGAAAAGTCAGAATACACCTGCCAAGTGAATCCAATTGTGGCTAAAAGTAAAGATCCGCTTCCATATTCTTTTGGTCGTAAGAATACAGGATCAATCAAACTACCTAAGTTGTCGGCGATCAGTATTTTCTTACATGCTCCGAGTCCGATCAAAAACAGTCCTGTAAAGATCGCAGTTTTATGAATTCTTAAATGTTCCAGCCTCGGGAAAAAATCTTTTGCCCTCATAATCGGTCCTGCAACCAACTGAGGAAAGAATAATAAGAATAAAGTAAAATGGAAGAAGTTCGGAAGTTCCTCTACTTTTCCACGATACACATCTATCACGAATGCCATTACTTGGAATGTATAAAAACTGATCGCTAATGGAAGAATGATCCTAAAAGAGAACGTGCTGGTATTGAATAGGGACAAGTTTGTTACATAGAAAAGATTGTCCGATACGAAATAAAAATATTTGAATATTCCTAAATTGATAAGGTCGATCAGAACAATGATTGTAAGAAGTTTTTTACTTTTTGTTTTGGCGATCGGCTTTAGAAAAAGATAATTTAAGAATACGATCCCCAACAGATGCAAAAGAAAAGGTGGATTCCAAGAAGCGTAGAATACTAAAGACGCGATTAAGAGAATCCATTCTCTATACTTACGGCTATCCCAAGACCAGTAGAGAACATAAACGATCAGGAAAAATACGAAAAATAAAGTGGAGGTAAAGATCATCTTTAATTTTTCCGAGTCAATCCTAGGATAGAAGGCAAGTCGGCGGAGAATATAGCTGAAAATTTTTCCATTCCGGCTTTATTCAAGTGGATCAGGTCGTAATAGTAATCCCCATTATTTTGCCCATCTAAACTCGCTTGGTAATCGAGTAGGCGAGTCGTTCGATCAATTTTTTGGATCTCTTCTTCCCAGATCTTGTTCCTTTCAGGGCTCCGCCAATTTTTAATGATCTCACTATATGGTGCGATTACTGCAATGATCTTGATCTTCTGTCCGTTCTCCAGACCTACTTGGCGAATATCATTATGCAGGATTTTTAATCTATGGAAGTAGTTGTTTACCTGTTTGGTTCTTTCGATTTTAACAGGAATTCTTTCTCCTAAGCCGCAGGTATCCCAAATCGCTTTTTTATGGAATTGATCAGAACCTTCAGGAGCGGGATTACCATTTCCGGGATTAGTGATCTTCAAGCAGGATTTGATATCTTTCACATCCGGGAACATGCTGATACTTGGAAGATTTGTATTCTCATGAGGCCAAGGAGTGAGTTTGGCTTCTTTTTTTCTTCTGCTAATATCTTTTAGGCGTTTGGAAGGATCCAAGATGAAATCGCGGATATCTCTTCTATAAGCGATACTCTTAAACGCTAAAAATCCTAGATCATCATAACGCACATTATAATTGAATTCGTAAATTAAAGGAAATGCCAGACTTCTATCCAACTCTCCAAGCATTGCAAGAGTGTGGATTTGTAGGTCTTCTTGGTCGACCCATGGGGTAGAGATCTCTAATATATGTAAGACTGTATGAACCTTAGGAAATTTAGGAAGAATATTACGTACAAGTGCGTCCTGCACTACTAACTCGGTTCCTTCCATCGCGATGGACTGGATTTTTTCTCCATAAGGTTCCAGAGTTTCATTCAAAGTTTTAAGAGAAAGTCCTTGGTGGGCGACTGAGGTCCCAAGTAGAAGTATTGTAGGTTCGAATTCCGCTTTTTTCTCTAAAACATAGTCAGTGTTTCGGATAACGTTTGCGGCAAAAGATCCTTTCTTAAGATAAGGCCTATAAACTCCTGTTTGCAGACATAGATCAAATAGAGCCAATACTAAGATTGGTATCCAAAAACTTCTCTGACGTATCAAACTGATATACGGATTCACTTTCACCTCAGAAATCGAAATACAGGAAGTTTTGGCCTCCTGCTCCGAAGAACAGAATGATAAATAGATTAGCAGTAACGAATACCCCGAATTTTTTCTTATTTTCCACGATTGTTTCGATCGAGTTCCGGGAGAAATAATAAGAAAGAACAAAACAGATCACAAGTAGTATTCCATAATCGTAATTTACGAATGTTTTAACGGAATAAATCCCGTCTGGCACCGCAAATACAAGCGACTTCATCATTGCCCAAGCTGCTTTCATAGTTTTTGCACGAAACATGATGAATCCAAAGGAAAGGCAGAACATTGTGAATACTCGAGCGCCTATATCGTAACTCAAGCCGCCTTTTTCATTCAGCCAAATAGCAACCTTGGTTTTAGAATATTCTCTATGGATACCGAGCATAATCCCTTGCCAAAGTCCCCAGCTTACAAAGTGATACGCGGCTCCGTGCCAGATACCTGCAAATAACCAGGTGATAAAAAGGTTTCTGTATCCTTTTAAAACTCCAACTCTGGAACCGCCGAGTGGAATATAAATATAATCTCTGATCCAAGTGGAGAATGAAATATGCCAACGAGACCAATGGTCGGCGATGTTCCGAGCAACCATCGGGAAATTGAAGTTTGGATCGAATTTATAGCCGAAAAGCCTTGCAGTTCCGATGGCAATATCTGTATAACCTGCGAAATCGAAATAGATCTGCCAGCCGAAAGCCAACGCACCGACCCAGATTTCGGCAGGATTTAGAATTTTATAATTACTGAATGTAAAGTCTACTACCTTTGCTAAGTTATCCGCAAATACAATCTTTCTAGTGAATCCCATTAGGATCTGTGCAAATGCAATTTGCACATCTTCCGCAGTAACCTTAGGGGTATCATCTAAGTCCCTAAAGAAAGTGTGAGCACGAACAATAGGTCCAGCAACTAATTGAGGGAAGAAGGAAACGTATAATGCAAAGTCTAAGAAGGACTTACGAGCTTCCAAGTTCCTGCGGAATACATCTATTGTATAACTCATAGACTGGAATGTATAAAAGGAAATACCAACAGGCAAAATGATCTTTAGATGTTCAATTTTAAGAGGTTCGCCTGTGGAGATTTGATTAAATAGATCTGCAAAAACTTCTAAAAGGAAGTTTGTATATTTGAAATAAGCTAAAATCCCAAGATTCGTAACAAGAGATGCAACTAAACAGAGCTTTCTGAACTTTTCAGAAACTCCTTCTCCGCTCATCAATCTTCCTGCAACGTAGTCCACGATCATGGAAACGATCAAGATGATGATGTATAAGTTAATATTAAAATTACAGAAGGATAGATCGATCCAATTCTCGTACCAAGTAGAAGTCCTGATATCGTTGCAAGCTATGGAAGCAGGGTGCCAAGCGTTATAAAAGTAGAGGCTGGCAAGAAGAAGGAAAGCCCTTTGGTATGTACCTTTTAGGATTTTCGCTAGGATCAAAACGATCGGCAAAAATACGAGAAAATGGGCTGAATTGAACAGCATTCGTTCGTTTGTCCTCGACTCCTGTGCAGTTTTTTGGACTAAGAGAAACTCACAAGCACTTATTTATTCGTTTCTGTACACCGGTTCAGGAGTGATATACTCATATTTATCTTCAATTCCTTCTATAAAACTTTTATGGGATCTTTCAGATCTAGGAAGTGTAGAATAAGTAAAATTGACTAGAAAAAGTAAACTAACATACGAGAAAAAAATAATATGAGAGATGGATCTTATTCCAAATCTGAAGTTCTCGAATTCTAAAGAACGAAATACTAAGGCCGCAAAGATCAAAAGTCCTATCACAGAAGATACCCAGAACTCAAAAAAATACCCTTCCCACCAAGTATAGAATACAAAAGAAGGAATGAGCCAGAAGAATAAAAGAATGAGTTCTGTTTTGTAGGACTTCCAAAGGCGGATCCAATTTAAGAAAGCTAAAAATAAGATCCCGATCCAAAACCCTAGATTCAAATTATAGGGAAAACTTTTGAGAGATGTAAGATCATTTGCATTAATCCTGAGTCCATTCTTTACACCTTCAAAATTTAAGAACGCGTCCCCAATCCCTCTGTAAAAATTCATGATATAATTTTTAGGTCCCGGAGCGGCCCCCCATTTTTCCTGAGAAGCATATAAGAATAACCAATTCGCAAAATTCTTTTCACTTTCGACGGGAGCAGTTAAATTTCTTTCTAAAAGAATAAATCCTACATAAAGATAAGAAAGTGTGAGAATGAGTATTACTGAGAATAAATATATGAAGATGAATTTTAGTTTATAAGAATATTCGAAACTTCTTCCTCTCCATTTATTCGCGAGAAGAACTGAAACCGGCACGAATGTTAAGAAAATTGTGTCTGATTGGTGATAATAAACATTCCAAACTTGCAAAAATCCTGCAATGTACAACTTTCCGGGAGACCAACCGTTCTTAGAATTCCAAACGCACAGTAAAAATAGCGCGGCAGTAAAACAAGAATGGATGAGTGGAGTGTCATTATGCTGAGCATAAAACCAAAATCCTTGGGAACAATGAACAGCGAGTCCCAAAAGAACAGCTCCTACTAAATCTTTATACAATCTCCAATAGGATAACATAAGAATAAAAATGAAGAAGGATGCAACTATTAGGACTCTAAGTCTTAACCCAAACATAGCAGAGTCAGGTCCATGAAACCAATACCAAAACTTTAAGTATAATAGTCCTGTACTTTCGAAACCGATATGGTGAGGATTAAAGAATACTTTCCAATATTTATTGGTAACTATATTGTGAGTGTATACGATAGAATCCCAATCGTAATGTCTTGATAAAAATCTAAGATCGAATAAGAATAAGATCACCGTGAAACAAACTAAAAAAAGAAAGCCTGCCCAGATCGAAGGGGATCGAAATATATTATCTACTTTTTTTAAGAACTCCAGGCTTTCTATAGAACGTTTGAACATTAAACGGATCTAAAAACGGAAGACAAAAATTCAGAATTATTTTTTGAGAAGAAGTAAGGAGATTCCGCGAGAACTGAATTTTCCGCTTCGTTGATATGAATTCTAAAAGAAAGTTTTTCGAAACCTAAAAGTGAACGGAACCATCCAGATTTATGATGGATCTGTAAACCTGTTTGGTCCGGATTCCAACGAATTGTTTCTTTTCCTAAAAATCCCCATTTGGTAACTGCGAGTCTATTTTCTTCCGTAATAAAAGTTTGGAATAGATTCTTTCTTAAGAATCGGACTAGATCCAAAAAGAACGCGAATGCGATATAAGAGATCACAAAAAGAGCAGTGTAATCGTAGAGTCTTTTATCAAGTAAAAGAGAAAGTTTTAGTACTTTGGTGATTTGCAGTAATTCTACAAATTTGAAAATCCAAGTAGAGACTAAGGTTCTTAAAGGGAATAAATAGAATAAAAATACTCCGTAAACCAAGATGGCAAAGGAAGGAGGTATATAATTGATCTTTAATTTACTTTTTTTGATCTTTGCAGATCTAATTTCCGTATCGGAATTCTCCCAATTCCACCATACGGATTTGGATATATCGGATTTCTTCATACTTGAGGGCCTAGGAGTTTTTCTTTCTTGATTTCCAAAGTTCTACGAGAGAGTTTTCGACCTGCTTTGCGGTGGAATCCCAGGACCAATCGTTTCTACTCGGCTTTCTGCCATAGATCCCTTTTTTAGCGGTCAGGGAAAGTGCGTTTTTCCAAGCCTCTAGATTCTTAGGAGAAACGAATGAATCGGTAAATTCATCCAAAACCTCGTGGAAAACAGGAATATCGGAAACAATGCATGGTTTGTTTTCTCGGATTGCCTCTAATAAAGGCAAACCAAAACCTTCATGCAAAGAAGGGAAGATAAAATAAGAACAATTTTTGTAGAGCCAACCTAGCTTAGAATCATCCGGATTTTCTATAAAATAGATCCCGTCCTTCTCCAAGCCACCTTCTTTCAAAATGGAGGTCAGCCCTTCTGATTTCCAGCCAAGTCTTCCCGCAAGGACAAGAGGGTAGGGAAAGTTCGGTTCTTCTTTTTTTAAAGAAAGATACGCTTCTACAAGAGTATTTAAATTTTTCCTAGGTTCTAATGTCCCAACCGAGAATAGAAAATTTTTAGGAAGAGTTTTTTCAGGAGAAGATACTGATTCGAAACCTTGGACTCCTGGATACACAACTTCTAATTTAGATTCTAATTCAGGTAAAAAATCCAAAATATCATTCTTAGTATTTTGAGAAAGACAAAGAACCTTATCTGCTTTTTTCAAAGTGATAGGGGACATGATCTTGTGTTGCCAATAATTTGCAGTGGTCATTGTCTCGGGAGCAGATCTAAAATTTAGATCATGATAATTTACTAATGTAGGGACCTTTAAGCCGAATGCGGGAAGTAACTGCAATGTTCCCCAAAAAAGATCGATCCTATGTTTTTTTATCAAAGAAGGTATGGTAAAGTTCAACCATAGAACACCTGGAAGTTTACTTGGAATAAAAGTAGGAGTCAGCCCTATTAAATGGTTGAAAACAGGATGAATGGGTTTATTCGAATAAAGATAATATTCTAAAGGAGAATCTGGACGTAAAAGTCTTTGCAAAACTTCAGCAAGATATCTGGAATTGCCGGTGATCCCATAAGACAAGGGCCTTGCATCCACTGCGACCCTTGGTTTATATTTTAAATTTTCCTTTTTTAGCATAGTATTCTAAAACAACTAAGCAGTTTTGTCCGAATAGAAAATACACACATATTGTACTAAAGATGTATATAATAAGAAGGAGAACATCAATATCGCTTCTTCTGCAATATTTCCTATAAAACTCCTATTTAAGAGTAGGACCAAAATAGAAATAGAGACAAATATCGTAGCAGATTTATATTCTATTAGTTTAACTTTCCACTTCTCCCATACCAAAAGTGGTTCCCCTTGCTCCGGCCAAAGTTTAGAAAGAATGAATGCTGTTGGGAATAATAAAAATACAAATGCGTGTATCCAAGAGATCCCGCTGAAAATTACGGAAAAGAAAAATAATCCGGATAAAATAAATCCTTCCGAAGCACCCTTGAATGCTTTATACAAATAAGGACCTGCAATTCCTAAACTTAAAATACCAGAAATAATCTTTACTTGATTTACAGTTAGAGTTGTAAACGGCATTCCGAATCTTCCCTGGTTTAGCAAATCGGAATATGCTAAGAAGTATTTTGCCAGAGTAGAATTTAAACTCTGGTTATTCTTCCAAGCACGTAAAGCGGGAGATTTTAGATATTTTTCTAAAACCAAATCGTACCATGTTTGGTTCATCTTCCAAGTAAACTCTGGATTGTACAATGCCGGTAAAACAATCCAACCTAATGCAAAGATAACTGTGTAAACGATCACCATTGGTCTTTTTTTGTATATGAAATAGAATAAAAAAGCGGCAGGTGTGATCTTGATTACGATTGCTAGAGCCAAAACAAGTCCAGACAACCAATCTTTTTGAACTGAAACCGAAACTAAGATCAGTAGTAATAACAAGAAGCCAACTTGGTTATTGTTTTGGTGATTTTCTACAAATCGCAAAGATAAAAGTAAAACGGCAGATAAGAATAGAAAGGACTTCTCTCTTCCTAATAGTTTCCCGATCAGTAGAAGACTAAAAATCAGTGCAATAAAATTGATCGTAAAGAATATACCAGAGGCAACTTCAAATGGAAGACCTGAAATCGGTATGAGCAGGAACGCGAAAGTGGGAGGATAAATGTAAGAACCTACATTCTCCACTTTTGATTTGATCCTAAAAAACACTTCCGGATCGAATATCTGATCTATTTTTAATTTGCCACTTTCGAATTCCTGGACCACTTCAGACAACGCATCCAGGCTATACAGATCCTTGCCTTGTTTGAAATTACGGGAGGCTTCGTAATAGTCTGAAAAATCGGATGATTGTCCTGTGCGACTAAACCCGTTTGCGTAAAGAAAAGCTAAGAATAGAAAGAATACTAAAACAGGGCCGGATTTTTTGAGGTCGATCCGCATTCAGGTACTCTTTTCTGTCCGCCTGAAAAAGCCAAGAAATTAAAAATCGGTTCCCGAATTCTTCGGATCGAATTCATTGGAAGAATGGAATTCCAAGATCTGTCCGAATTTGATTTCGAACTTCCCGAAGATCAGATCGCAAAATTCCCCGCTGCCAAAAGAGATAAGAGTAGGCTGCTTGTTTTAGGAAGGACCCAAGACTTCTTAAAAGAAGAAACCGAATTTTCCAAAATATTAAACTATCTCCGAGAAGGAGATGTACTAGTAGCAAATGCAACCAGAGTTTCTAAGCGACGAGTATTCTTAGTTACTAAAACGGGCAGAAGACATGAGGCAATGTTCCTTGCTGAAACGGAACTCGGGATTTGGAAAACGCTCACTAGAAATTCTAAGAAGCTAAAGATCGGAGATCAGCTCTACGACGAAGAAACTGGGAAATTCCTTTTTTCAGTTATAAGAAAAGAAGAAGAATTTACGATCTTTCAATCTGAAACCTCCCTTGATGAAAATTCATTTGAACTTATTGGTCGCACTCCAATCCCTCCATACTTTAAAAGAGAAAGCACTTCAGAAGATGATATTCGTTATCAAACTGTGTATTCTAAAAACCTAGGTTCTGTTGCAGCTCCTACCGCAGGTTTACATTTTACTCCGGAGTTATTAGAGGAGCTGAGAAAAGGAAAAATAGAATTTCTGACACTAGAGCTGAAAGTTGGATATGGCACATTCCAATCTTTGAACGAAGATCACTTTGCGAATAAAACTTTACATGAAGAAGAATTCGATCTTCCTATCGAAACCAAAAGTATTTTGGATTCTGCCAAGAAAAATAGTAAAAGGATTATCTCTGTAGGCACTACTACATTGAGAGCCTTGGAGTCCGCTTACGACCCAAACACCAAAACGTTCAGACCAGGCAAAGGAAAAACAAGACTGTTTTTACAACCTGAGGATTCTATCCTGAGCTGCGAAGGTTTGATCACTAATTTCCATCTTCCCCAGAGTAGTTTACTTTTATTAGTAAGTGCCTTTGCTGAAAAAGAAAAAATACTGAAAGCTTATAAATTCGCTATAGAACAAAATTTTCGTTTCTTTTCCTACGGAGATTCCATGTTGATTTTAGATCCTGAAAAAGTCTGATCCTAACTTATTTAATTGAGGAATTCTAAGCCGAAAAGGAAAATGGGAAAGGTGTTAAAAAAGATTCTTCCTGGGCAAACTGAGATCAGATTTAAAGCGGCAAAGCCGGCCAAACTTAACGGACTGCCTGACTTTTTAGTATTTCATAAGGAAGAGGTGAGAACATTTCGCCAGGCCCTGGAAAACCCTGGGCTCTTCCGACATATCCTGATCACCGGTCCAGAGATTGAAGCAAACCTTCTACAATTCGGACAGTACCTCGAAGAGATTGTAAAAGACCAGCCAGTAGTAGCAGAACCAAATCCAACCTTATTATCCCTGGCAGGTTTTCCTTTTGAGAATAAATATAGACCAGGAAAAATTTCAGAAGCAAACGGTGGACTTTTACTTCTTCCTATCAAACCATTTGTAGAAGATCCGGACCTTTATTATTTTCTGAAAGGTGTACTGCTTACCGGTAAAATAGATTTTCTTTCTCTTCCGGAAGGATCGGACTCTACAAATATCAATCGATTTCATCCAAGTATAGATTCCAGATTTAGACTCATCTTAGTGGGAGAAGAAACAGAAGTGGATTCTATCTCTCAGATCGACGCTGACTTTTACGGAAGTTTTGATTTTAAGATACATATGCCTTACGAGATCAGTCTTGAAAAATCCTGGCTTCCTGTTTTTTCAGGGCTGCTCAAATCTTGGGAGAAGCCTGGCTATCCTCCTTTGGACCAAGCGGCCCTTGACTCTCTTCTGGAACTTGCACTTAGATGGAATGATAGCCAAACTAGACTCTCTCTTCATCTTTCGGAACTTCGCTCCTTTGTAAGAGAAGTATTAGCTTTTAATAATAAAGGAAAGAAGTCTGTAGGAAGAGCAGAGATAGAAGCTGGTCCTTCTCTCATCCAAAAAAGAACTGCAATCCACAAAAGAAAATATATAGAAAATATCAAAGAGGGCCTGATCTCAGTTCCTCTCAAAGGAAAAAAGACGGGGCGGATTAACGGGCTCTCGGTAATTTTATTACAATCTTCTCTTTTAGATTTTGGGCAAGTGAACCAAGTATCCGCCAGGGTTTCCTTGGGCTCGGGAAATCTGATCAATATAGAAAGGGAAGTTAATCTTTCAGGAAGCCTACACGACAAGGGAGTGTTTATCCTACAATCATATATAAAAGGAATGTTTTCTCATACTCAGTCCTTTGGTTTGGATGCTTCTATTCTATTTGAGCAAAATAGTTCCCCGATTGACGGGGATTCTGCCAGTTGTGCCGAACTTCTCGCTCTTCTTTCCGCGCTCTCTGGTTTAGAGATCCCCTGTAATATTGCGGTGACTGGTGCTCTTTCCCAGTATGGGGATATCCTACCTGTGGGTTCTGTGAATACTAAGATCCAGGCCTGGTTCGATGTGATCCGTTTGACAGGCTCTCCCAGAGAGAAATATAAAATTTACATTCCTAAAGATAATATGAGAGATCTGAACCTTCCGAGAGAAATCCGAGAAAGTATGAAAAAGGGAAATTTCCAGATATTCTACTGTTCCCATGTAGAGGACCTGATTCCTGATATTTTTGGGGTCGCAGCAGGTAGGATCTCCAAATCAGGAAAATACCCAAATGGTTCCCTTTTTAGGATTATCGAAGAGCGGATAGATCGCAAGAGGGACGGCGAAGAGGCCTAAGTGCAAAAATTGCTGGTCGACCCTGATTTTTTCTCAGAAATCCTCTAATCAGTCTCCCCCGGAACGACCGATACTTTATGTACAGTCATGAAACCTGGGGCAAACATCAATATTGAGTCCTCTCTTCTCGTAACCTTGGTTGCGGGTATGGGATTCTTAGTAAGTTTGGGAATCGCACCAGTCAGGACCGGAGGCTTTCTAAGCGACGAACCGGTCTTAAGAGAACTTATCCCCAATCAATTTACCTGGGAACCAAGCTCGGAACAAATCCGGGATCTGCCAGAGAGATTAGGAGAAACCGGACCTAGCCTGGTTTAATTTCTTGCTCCGCTTCCCGGTCTGAAAATCCTATCAAGAAAGACCGGGAGTGTTCGATGTTCGGCAAAAGTTTAGATAATCTAAAACAAATGAACCAGATGCGGGTTCGTATGAAAAAATTGGAGAAGGAGCTCGAAGCTCTAAGTTTCGAGGGCAAATCCAAGAACGAATTAGTAGTTTGCATTACTGATGGTAAACAAACCGTGCAAGAGATCCGTATCGAAGATTCTTTACTTGCTAAAAATGATAAAAAACTACTTCAAAAAAGTATAAAGCAGGCTGTGAACCAATCCATGGAAGCTGCCCAAAAAGTTGCGGAAGAAAGAATGGGAGAATTTAAATCTCTTCTTTCTGGAATGCCTTAATCTATAGGCCTTTATATTCGCTAAAAATTTTCTGTTTCGTCCGATTCCGAGAGAGTTTAAAAAACTCGTGAGGGCAGATCGGACGAGAATCACTAGACTCTGGAAGGACAATTGCTTCCTCTCCTTCGTCGTCGCTTTCAGTAATTCCTAAAGATACCGAAATATCTCCAGTCCTTTTCATTTCTGTATTGATCTGCAGAGAATATAAGGCCCCATCTAGATTCTTTTTTAATAATACTAATCTTTCTATGGCGTTTGAATTAGAACGATCTGTTTTTACAAATTGGATCTGACCAGGAGTTAATGTGCCTATTGGCGTAATCTCAGGAATCCTAAGTGGATCGTATAATTTTCTGAGAATATCTCCATCTGTGCCCGCTGCAGGGAATGGGAAAGATTGAATTATTTTAGTGATATCTTGTAAAAACCCTGAAGCTCCGTTTGTATCTGTTCCGGATTGTGCAAACTCTGGAGAAACATCTCCTAACGATTGCCATAAGAATGCTGGATAAATTTTCATAAATATAGCAGAGCCATCTGTTCCGAGAGCATTTTTTACTTCTTGGGAAGAATTTAGATAACTATCTGCATTTGTTTTGAATAGATGGAATAATCCAGTTGCATCTGAGGCTCTATAACCTTTAGGTCCCTGGACTCCAGTCCTAAAGAATGAATTTCTGGAGTCGGCATCGTTTCCAGAAATCATATATAAGTATTTCATAAAGGAGTAGGCGAATGCATAGTCCACTAGAGAGTTAAACTTAGCACTTCCAAATACACTATTCCCGTTCACGCCTCTAGAACAGGCGTTTGAATTCCTACCCCTATAACAATTGATCCTGCTGATCTGCGGAGAATAACCTGCGATATCCGCTGCAACTTCGCTAGTCCCCTCATTGATCCAAGCTTCGTCTCTTCCTCCGCCTTGGCTCATTATCCTGGCTTCATACTGGAATCGGATTAAATGTTGGTATTCGTGTGCGAGGGTAGCTAAGAATGTGTCTGGCTTTCCTTGGGCAAGGTCGGAGTTACGAACTGCAACCAGCTCAACCCCATCCATATAGACAATATTTGAATAATTAGAACGGACCGAATAGTTAGAACTATCCGGGAAATAATCCACAGGATCAAAAAAGCCTGCTACAAAAGAAGAGCCAGTAGTGCTCCCATCATGGATATCTGAAACAATAACTGCAACTTTTCCATCTCCATCTAAATCGTCGGAAAAGCCGAATGCTTCACCTAACTTAGGATAAATTTTAGTATCGAATTCCTGAGAAATATTTTGGTAATCTAAAGCGGATTCTAAACCGCTAGTTGCGTAGATGTTTACATGAGATCCAGATGCTACCCTCGTTGTTCTCACACAGCTAGAACTGTTTTTTATAAGATTTCGAATCCAGAATGTATTATTGCCGCCGCAAGAACTAGATACTTTGGCTAATGAAAGTAGATCGTCTATACTAGGTTCTGTTTTGTCTTGCGTGCCTAGTGCATCGTTGCTGACCACGCAGTGAGAAAGAAAGAATATCAAAGAAACTGAAAATACACAGGTATATAAAGATCTGCCAATTGGCATATAAGGGAACTTCCAAAAACCGTCTCCGGTCGAAACCTTCATGATCTTTCCTGCCAAAAAAGGAAACTAGCTTTACGCCTTGGTCCTTTTTGTTAAGGTCAATAATTATTCAGGGTCGAATGGGAGCAAGGATCATTGGCTAAAGCGGTTCCGAAGATTTGGAAATTTTTTTCCAAAAAATTTCAATATATCGTAATTTTTTCGTTAGGATATAATTGCGGATTTCGTCCTTCTCCCTTACAAAAAGATCTGATCCCAGGTCCACAGATCCCCGCATTTGATTCCATTCCAGAAAGCGGAGAATATTTTTCTGAGATCAAAAAAATCCCAACCGGGTTTTATATCCGACAAGTTTATCTCAATCATTCTAACAAAAAAGAAATGTTGATTAGTCAACTAACAGTGAGTGAATCTAAAAACTGGGAAGAGACAAGGTTCGAAGGAAAACTAAATTTAGATGAGTCTGGAAAATTTTTCAGATTTCGTCCCAAACTTTGTAGGATGTTCACGAGTAAAAATCCAGGAGATCGTTGGACTTTAACTAGAGCATACGAATGTGATCATTTCGAATTTCTAATATGGAAATCGGGTCCGGAAGATATTCGTTTAACCCCTGGTCCGGAAGGAGAAGAAGAGGGAGTCCTTCTTAAAAAATCTAAATCTTCCAATATTTCTCAAATTTCTGCGATTATACTAAAGACAGATACTTCGATCACAAGTATTTGGGGGATACGTCTTTCGAGAGTTAGAAAGGGTGCTAAGGCCATATTAGAGAAACAAGATGGAAAAAAGACGGAATTGAATTCTTTAAAAACAGTGGAAACGACAGGGGAGATTAAAACCGAAAAGTCAAATTATGCGCAACCTGGAGATATGATCTTATACACAAACCCTGGAGAAGCAAGACCTCTTGCATTATAGTCTTAGTCTAGTCCATTCTCTGAGCTTAAGATCTTACGTAAACCGGGCATAATCTTTACATAGGGTTGGATCTTTCTAAAATCTGAAATTTCCTTTGCAGAAACGTCGGAACCATCCAGTTGTAAATGGATCAGGTTCGTAAGACCATATAAAGGACTTAAATCCTTTACTTGGGTCCCACCTAGATACAATTCCATTAGTTTTGTACAATTTTCCAATGGCCTTAGATCTGTGATCTTAGTATGTTTAAGTTGTAAATGCCTAACACTACAACCTGGTCCTAAGAATCCAAGGCTAGAAATTTTGGAATCAGTTAATTCTATTCTTGTGAGCCTGTTCCAATACAGATAACTTTTCAGATCTTTGTCTGATATTTCTTCATGGTTTAAAACTAAACTGTCCAATCTTGCAAAACGATTTAATGGTGAAAGGTCTTTTACGAAAGATCCAGATAAATGAATGTATCTGAGTTTAGGAAAGTCGGGTAAACCTTCCAATGATTTTATGTCTTTGGAATTTAGTTCAAGGACCTCTAATCCGGAGAATGGGATCAAGTCACTCCAAGCAAGATTGTCTTCGAATCCCAGCCATCGAATTTCTTTAGGGTATTTGCCCAAGATCTCACCTTCAGAATTTCGTACTGAAATAAGATGATTCGATTGGGAACAAGTGAGTAAGAAGCAGAGGACTAGGAAAATTTTCCTCATAAGATCGAACCTATTTGGATTCAATAAAGAAGAAAACTAAAAATTTGAATTTTGAAATTCAAAAACACAATTCTTTAACCCGAATGTTTGAGTTCCGACAGCAGCTTCAAAAGTGGATTTATCGGGTTGACATATGCCTCCTTTTTGGAGCAAGATAAGATTCGAAGCCGATCCGAATGGAAGAAGATAAAAAATCTGCCTCTCGAAACACCAAACAAAAGGGCGAGATCCTGAGAGTCATCCGTGACGCAAAAGGTCCTCTTTCGGTAAAGGAAATCCATGATATCTCTAAAAAGTCCATACAGAATATAGGAATCGCTACCGTTTACAGGTCCGTGAGTCATCTGTTGGAATCGGGTTCGATCCATGAGATCCAGTTGCCTGGAGAATCTTCTCGTTTCGAGATCAGTCATCTAGACCACCATCACCATTTTCATTGTAAAGTTTGTGATCGGGTTTTCGATGTGGAGATCTGTCCCTTTCCTATGGAGAATTTGCCTAAGGGATTTACATTAGATTCTCATGAAATTATTTTATACGGCGTTTGTTCCGAATGTAATACCTCTTCCAAATGAACCAAAAAAAAATAAAATTTAAAATACTCTACCTAAGCATTCTATTTATCGCATTATTCTCCTTTATCGATCGGATCGTATTGGATAATTTGCTTTTCGGATTTCCAAACGAACTAGAATGGGATACCTCCCCTTGGTTTAACTTCCTTGAAAAAAGGAGAAGGATCGAATTCTCAGAAAACGAAAAAGGTGCACTGATTGTTGGCAGCAGCGTAGCTCTTTATTCTTCCTTACCGGAAAGAATGAATGAAAAACTAAAGAAAGAGTCGATCCGTACGGAATTTTATTCTCATCCTGCTTTCACACCTTCCGATTTTTATTTTTATAAGGAAGATATTGCCTCTAAAAAGCCTAAAGTTGTATTTTTTGTTTTAAATCCTGCGGATCTTCAATTGGATTTTTTAATCACTGAAAAGGAAAGCGAAGCAAGATTAGCTCAATATAAACAAAATCTTCTCTACCAAGAAAAATCCATTATTGATTTTCAGAATTTAGAATATTCTGAAAAAGCATTGGATGATGTTTCCGTAAAAACAAGGCACCAAAACAGGATGATCTATCCTGCCCAATATCTAAGAGAGAAATATAAGGATATTCTGAAAGCGGGTAAATCCGCGATTTTATCTCTTCTCTCCAGATCTTTGTTCTTAGTTGTCAGATATCGTAGTTTCTTGTATGATCCAATAGACGCTTGGGTCGAAAATCATCTCAGAAGCGGGAGATCCTACCATTATTATACAGGAATTATCCCGGAAGAAGGTATTTATCTACGAGGTTGGGCCAAACCTGAATTTTCAATCGATTGTGAATTAAAGAACGGAGTTTTTGAAGAGAGTGTATTTTTCCAAGAGAAGGGAACTACATTAAGAATTTGGGGAGAAGGTAAACCGATCCTATTCGATAAAACTTTTACTAAATCTGGTTGGCATACGATTAAATTTAATGTTCCGGAAAAGTCAGCTATAACTAAACTCAGAATTGCCTCTGACAAAAAGATTTCTTCTTTGCAAGTAGACTCCAGGATTTTCGGAACAGAAGAAATTTATGGGATCAGACTTTCTCAGAACTTCTGTAGAAATGAAATCAGAAAACATATCTCTTATATTCGGATTCCAGGAATAGACGATTCTAGACTTTCTAAAATGGATGAGGCTACTTATTCCAAAGATTATACGGAAAGAATTTACGGATATAAAGGAGAAACTTCCAAAATGTCCAGGCTTGTCACTCTCAGAATGGCAAAGATCAAATTAGCATCTTCTCCTAAATTCTTTATATGGTCAGAATTGGAATATCTGAAAAAAGGAATTGAGTATTTAGAGTCACAAGGCATCCAAGTGGTTCTAGTAAATTCTCCTGAAAACCCGATAGAAAGAGAAGTTTACGAATCCAGTCCTTGGTACAAAGGATATATTTCTTATTTAGAAAACTTAGGAAAAGTTAAGTATACATTCAAAAACGCAGTCTCTGTTTTTTCAGATAAAAGATCTTTTTTAGATCCCCACCATTTGACCTACCAAGCTTCCGAAAAATCCTCAGATCTGTATGCAGATTGGATTTTAGAAACATTAACAGAAAAGTAAAATGTCCGGATTTTTATCTAAATTTTTACCAAATGAGAAACTTAAAGAGGAATGGATTGGTATTTTACGAAATCCTAAACTAGTTACTTTAGTTTTTGTCATTCTGTATTCCTTCTCCTCTTTTTGTGTTTGGAAAAAATACTCTTGGAGCCCTAGTTCTCAGGTAAATTTTGGAAAAGAATTTGCGGACCAAAATAAAGAACAAACTCCTCCAGGTGCGATTGTATTTTTAGGAGAAGAGGGAAATCTGGGTGCTGGTTATGACGGACAGATCTTTTATTATTATTCTAGAATGTTGTCCGGTTTTACTTTAAATTGGCCTCAAGGTTTCGAAACCAGTTTCAGAGCTCCTAGAATAGGGTATCCACTTTTAGTTTCCCCATTCGGTTGGTTCGGGATGAATGCAACTATCTTGGGGATGTACATTCTAAATTTAGGGATCTTCTATCTTTCTTATCTTGCGATCCGAGATTTATTGCCTGATCCAAAAAAATACCTAAGCGCATTCTATCTAATTTCTCCATTTGCTTTGGGAAGTTATATCTTGCTTGTTTCTGACACAGTGATGATGGGGCTTAGCGTATTAGCATATTGGTCTTTTGCCAGAAATAGATTTATGACCTTCTCCTTGCTAGCCGGTCTTGCGATACTCACAAAAGAACAGGCGATCTTTTTGTTTTTCCCTTTGGGACTAACAGTGTTGCTCGAAAGAGACTTCAGAAAAAGCCTCTGGGTGGCTTCTTCCTTAATCCTGCCTGCAACCTGGAGTATCTATCTGCGGACCCAATTCCCAGAATGGACCCCAGGAAGCCTGGGCCATTTCTTTGATCCATTCGGAGGACTTTTAGGATATTTCGGGGAACTCCAACAGGCTCTAGTTTCAGAGGATCGAAATCTTATACTTTTGATCAAAAAATTCTCGAGATTCCCTTTGGTACTTCTTCTTTTATCGGGAACCTATCTACTATTCAGGGGAGATTGGAAAAAGGGTCTGGCATTTCGGCTAGGTTTTGGAATTCTTTTATTAACCGCCTATGCGGGAGGTTATGTTCTATATTGGGCGACCTACGAAAATGTTTCCAGAATGTTTACATTCAGCCTTCCTTTATTAGTTTTTTGGGAAAATGAAGACGATACCCTTCCGAGCGGAACTTACTGGGCCCTAACAGGCATCATTCTAGTTTCATTTTTAATAAAATTGGCATTCATTTCCAAGCCCTTACGTCACTTGGTCTGGTGAGAAGGCTCCTTTCTGTTTTCCTGTTTTTTTGCAAACAAGTTCATCAAAAATTTTCTTAGACTTGATTCTTCTTATAAAAGAATTAGAATGGTCTTATTGTAGGTCCGCTGTTCAGAAATCCGCACGTGTCATTGTAATCAGATCGGTCAAATCCGAGCTTTGCTTCTCTTAGGAAACCCTGCTATCCGCGATTTTACCATCATTCAAATCAATCCGCAGTTCTTAAAGAGTGTTATAGTCTATGGGAAAGGCGAATTGGGTCCCGGTTCGCGAGTTGGAAGCTACCTAAATTTTTTGTTCGAGGAAAGCATGCAAAATCGCAAACTCTTTGTAGGAAATCTTAATTACTCCGTTCGCCAACAGGAAATCAGTGACCTGTTTGCAAACTACGGCGAAGTAGCTTATGCAAAAGTAATTGAAGGTAAAGGATTCGGATTCGTGGAAATGGCTAGCGAGGAGCAAGCTGAAAACGCGAAAAACAGTCTAAACGGAACCGAATTCAAAGGTAGAACTTTGAATATCGATATCGCAAAACCTCAGACTTTCAACAAACCAAGAAGACATTAAGATTCTTTCTCGGGGAAGGTGACTTCCCCGAGATTTCTATTCTATTTCCTTTCCCCATATTCCAAAAGTGAAGAATATGGATCTCCCTTCAGACCCAAAAGTTCCGCAAACGCCGATTCGGTGTTTTTCCCTTCTTTCTTTTTCTCCAAAACAGACAGCTTAAAAGTTTCTCCTTTTTCTTTCAGGATCTTCTCCTCTATAATCATATGCAGATAAGAGATTTGTTTTTTAGGGAGAAGATTCTGGGCCACAATCTCTACTTTTTCAGATCCTATTCGAAATCTACAAAGGAGAGAAGGTATATTCCCCAAAAGCTTTTCAGTAATTTGATAATTTGGATAAGAAGAAAATAACTCTAAAACTTTTAGGAGAGAAGGTTTTAACTCGCAGATAATGTCGATATCGGAGTGGGGAAGGTCCACTCCGATCGGAATGGAACCTACGAATTCAGGAGAGAATTCGGAAAGGATTTCTAGAACTTTATGATCTTTTAAAAGTGAAGTACAATCCGAAAATCGGTTTGTCATTCAGCTGAAGTAGGCGATTAAACGCCCACTTCTTCCTCTTCGTCCTCGTTTTCTTCTTCTACGTTCAGAAGTTCTGTAAGTTCTTTATAGGCTCTGTCTTTTTCTAGAACACCAGTTTTCTTAATCGCTTTTTTGAGAACATCGTCCCATTTTTTCTGGGGAAGGATCATTTGCATTTCTTCCAAAACTTCCAGAATATTGATATCGTCTCTTGTATTAAAGATCTCTGTAGCGTCGTAACGGAATAATCCGGAAAGTTGATCGATAAAATCGCCGACTCCGTTTCCGCCTCCGCGTTTATCTAGGGCCTCTTGTTTTTTTTGCGCTTTGCGGAGATCTCTTTCTCGTCTCTCCAATTCGGTCCGTTTCATAAGAACCCTCTCTTATCGGCTATACCTGCCATATTTTCTAAACCAGCTCTCGGGCAAAGAAAAAACCCCTTAAAAACTGAGCAGAAAAATCTATATAAGCTGCCGATCTGGCGTAAGTTTAGGTTTGGTTTGCAAGAACTCTCTTTCGAAAACAAGAGAATTCGGTAGAACCACTCCAAACTTTCATTCCTATAGAATTAGACCGGGACTAAATTAAAATTCTTTCCGTTAAGGACCTGGTTTTGGGCCTTTTTTCGTACAACTTATTAATAAAAAAGAAGAGAGGACTCGCTTTTAACGAGAACCCATAGAAGACTTAGGAATTCTATACTCTTTTTGGATCCTTTGATTGGCGGAAGTCAAACTTTCCTTATCTAAAACAACATTCGTTCCATCATCTAATAAAATCGTAATATACCTAGACTTCGAAGATTTTACTTCGTTAGAGATATCTTGAACCGATTGGATAGGTTTACCATTTACTTGGTCTACTAATCTACCTGAAACGTCATGATAACCTTGATTAGATTCATCCGGAATAACCTGAGAAAGTAATACAAATTTACCTTCTTTTTTATCACCCGTGCTAAACTTATGATAATCGAAAGTGTATAAGAGTTTGCGATCTACTTTAGATCTCCAATCTTTTCCCCATTCTAACAAATAACCTTCCGAAAGTTCTACAAATAAGAAGCCACCATCAAAATAGTATTCTGATTTAGATCCTAAGTTTCTGTGAGGGATCCGGATAGAAGAATAAGGAAATGTTTTTAAGGTAAGTTGTACTTCTTCTTCTTTGCCGGATCTGATGATCTTTATTGGAATTTGTTTTCCGATTTGATAACCGAATTCATCTCCTAAATGAGCGATATAGGAGAGAACTTGTTTGCCGTATTTAGGGTGATGAAAATATCCTTTTGAGTCTATCTTTTTGCCGCCAAACTCTAAGATCACATCACCTATCTTTAATATTCCATCTGCGGAACTATCGGGTAAAATCTCCGCTACCAAGATGCCTTGATCTTTCGTTTTGAGAGAATAAAAATCCTTGGTGGCCTTGTCCATGATTGGCCTATAACGAAAACCTTTAAAAGGGATTTCAGTTTTACCGAAGTTGCCCAGAAATTTACTGATTAAAAAAGAAGGGATTGCTCTGCCTGAATTTTTATCTCCGGAGAAGTCGAAAAGTATCCCGCTTACTTTTCCCTTTTCTAATAGAACTTCTCCGTTTCCATTTAATGTTTCAGTGGAGTTTACATCTAATACAGGAAGTTCTACCATTCCTTGAGGATATTGGTCCAGATCCATACTGATCAAAGCACCGGAAGCGGATTGAATAGAACCGGAATTGTCCAATTGGTAGATGGAAACCTGTCTAGGATAATCAATCTCTTTTTGGAATTCAAAAGGGATCAGATCTTTGAAGAAGTTTTCTTCTTCTATTTTTAATAATGCCAGATCAGATTCTGAATCTTGTCTTGAGACTATTGCCTTTGTCTCCGCGTAAGAAGAATGTTTTTTGACTTCTATCAATGTGGAGTGGGTGAGTAGATGTGCTGGGAGTAGGATCTTTTCTCCCGGAACTACAATCCCTACACCTCTTCTGACCTTAGGATTTTTCTTTTTCCAAGGATTGAAATAATCAGGTTCTTGGTAGGAGATCTTTACTTGGACTATACTTTTTTTGTATTCTTCTTCTGCTTTTGCCTGGGACGCGACACCGTTCGAGGCAGCTTTAGTATTAGTAGAAGTTCTTGGCTTTTTAGCAGATAGTCCGGAGCTGAAAACACAAATGCTTATAATGACTAGAAGAATCTTGGATCTCACGTATTACTCCAAACCGTAGGTGCTTCTGATCTGGGAATCTGCTTTTAGAGCCTCGTCCCTATCTAAGATCAATGGAAGATCTATATTCAGAAATTTTAATTTTAAAAATTTGGAATTGGTTCCTGAGATAATCCTTTTCAGATCCGAAAGGCTATTGATCTCTTCTCCATTTACCGATTCCAAGACCAGATTCAGGAAATAATCGGAGGAAGAATTAACTGGATGAGCCAATTTTCTGTAAAGTACCACATCCGCTTTTTTGGTCCGACCAATTCCATCTTCTATAAAATAATCGTATCTATATAAAAACTGGCTCCCGCCCGAAGTGTTTCCACTTCTACTCCAAGCTCCTAAAAGATCTCTGGTCATCTCTTGGAATAATAATCCGCCTATCATGGAATAATCAAAAGGTGTATCATATCTGTTTCTCATAAAATCGAAATCAGGCATTCTTTTAGCTTTAAATTCCACATCGATCAGTTTGCCATTACGGAATACTTTGAATCGAATCGGTTCACCTGAATATTTATCGTCTACAGTTTCTGTGAAATCTACACGAGCATCCTTGTCTAATGTGATGGTCCCATTTCTTCCTATGCTGAGGCCATCAATCTCTGTAAGATAATCTCCTTCTTTCAGATATCCGTCGGCAGAACCATTGGGAAGAATTCTAGTTACGAATACTCCTTCTAAACCTTCAGGAATACCTTTTGCTTTCCTAAGAGAAGTATTAAAAGAATTGAATGTTCCGATCCCAAGCTCAACGTAACCGTCGTATTTTCCATCTTCTATATCTTTTAGAAAATGGCGGATTACTTTGGTAGGGATAAGATAACCTATATTCTCCCCTTTGGTGGCGACTTGGAATGCCACTCCTACTACCTTATTATTTTGGATGGCGGGTCCACCTGAGTTTCCTGGATTGATCGCAGCATCTACTTGTAATACCAAGTGACTGTCTACGGAAGAATGTTCGTATTTGGATTGTTCTTTTCTGGAAACGATCCCTCTTGTTACGGAGACCTTATTCCCGCCGATTGGATATCCTACAACGATGAGGGAAGAATTTAGTTCGGGAATTTCTCCTAAACTGAGTTCGGTGGAATCTTTATAAAATTCTGGATCTTCTGCTTCTAAAACTGCTAGATCGCAATCATGTGCTACGTGGAGTATTTTGACTCTATACCATTCTGTTTGGTTGTATCTCTGTACCTGAACGTACTTTGCATTTGAGATTACATGAGCATTTGTTAATATTCTTTTGTTCCCGATCAGAAATCCGGTGCCTGAACTTGCACGGACTCCTTCCGTAGCCCAAGGGGTGAATGTACTGAAAGCTTGGGAATATACTTTGATCTGTACGACTGCTTTTCGCACATGATCGAAATCACTTTTTTCTTCCGAGAAAAGAGGGAATTGAAGAGAGAATACTAGTACAATCAGACCAAATTTCAGGATCCGCATTAGATTCTTAATGTCCTTCGAATTCACAAATAGAGAATACGTTTACACCTAAATCTTTACTTAATTTTGTAGCTCCGCCCAGATCAGGAAGATCAATGATGACTCCTACTTCTGGAACTTCTGCGCCTAACTTTTGTAATAATTGAACTGCAGCGATCATTGTCCCACCTGTTGCAATCAAATCGTCCATAAGAAGAATCCTGTCTCCAGGAACCACGGAATCCTTATGAATTTCGATGACATCTTTTCCATATTCTAAATCGTATTCTTGGGAAACCGTTTCAGAAGGAAGTTTTCCTTTTTTTCGGATCGGAATAAATCCGACTCCTAATTGGAATGCAAGAGGTGCACCGATGATAAAACCTCTGGCTTCGATTCCAGCTACTTTAGTGATTCCCTTACTTGTGTAACGGTCAACGAAAGTGCCTATGGTAAGAGCTAAACCTTCCGGATCTAATAATAGGGAAGTGATGTCTCTGAATAGGATTCCCTTGCGGGGATAATCCGGGATCGTGCGAATTTTGCTTTTAACTATGGACATGGGCTCGAAGTCCAATTCCATTTTCCGGAAAGGAACTAACAATTCTTTTTTCAAGGGATAATAAGAGCGGCCTCCCGAAAAGAGAGGCCGACATTTAGGTTAGTATGCTTTTGCTCTTAGAGCAGCAATTCTTTCTTCTAGAGGAGGGTGGGTTGCAAATAAAGAAGCAAGTCCCCCGGCTCTGTTGGAAATTTTCAAAGCGGCGATTGTTTCTCCTCTTTGGTCGATTGGATCTCTAGAGAAAGCTACTTTTAATCTTTCTAAAGCGGAGATCATGCTGGATCTGCCGGCTAATTTTGCTCCACCAGCATCTGCACGATACTCTCTTGCTCTGGAAACATAAGCTACCACTATTGATCCTAAAAGTCCGAAGGCTACCATCAGAAGTTGTCTGATCATGAACTCCATGAAGAATCCACCGCTGGATCCTCTTTCGTCGTTACGATTCAATTGAGAAACGATAACTTTACTTACGATCCAAGAGAAGAAGATCACAAATGAGTTGATCACTCCTTGAACCAATGTCATAGTCACCATGTCTCCATTGGCAACGTGAGAAAGTTCGTGTCCTAAAACCCCATCCAATTCTTCACTATCCATTCCGTTCAAAAGTCCAGTAGATACAGCTACTAATGCACTATTTCTACTCGGACCTGTAGCGAATGCATTGATCTCAGGTGATTCGTAATATCCAACTTCTGGCATAGGGAGGCCTGCAGCTGAGGCCAATCTTTGCACCCTAGTTAAAAGATCTCTTTGCCATCCGGATGCGTTTCTAGGATCGATAACTTGGACTCCCATGGAGGACTTTACCATAAACTTGGAAAGCAGCAAAGAAATGAATGCGCCTCCCATACCCCAGATAGCAGCAAATAGAAGGGTAGTAGCGTAAGGTACTCCGGATTTAGCTAGATATACATCTAGTCCAGTAAGTCTGAGTATCAATCCGATCGTGAAAATTACCGCGATATTAGTTAACGCGAATAATCCAAATCTGCGAAAAAGCGCCATAGGCGAACAGTTCTCCTTTTTAGAAGTTTTTTAGGCCTCGGTAACTCCGTGCCCGCCGGTCTTCTAAATTCCGGTATTGATTAGACCGCTCTAGGTTCCTTCTTTAAGAAAGAAGCGATAAGAAAAAGTCCCGCAAGTGATAAATATGACCAAACAAATGGACTCAGGTTTAGCTGAAAAGAGTTCAAAATTGCATTTCCCGCCAAAGAATATGAATGTATAAATCCTGTTCCAGCTAGGAATGCGCCTATCAAACTGGCGATTATAGCCTTCTTAAAATCTCTATCAATTACGAAAGTTGCGATTGCAGCCCAAACCATAGAAGAAAGTAAAAACCCCTGAGACAAACTCAAAAGTCCACCTAGAGAATACGGGAAGATAGGTTGGTCTAGAGGGACTGTCGAAAGCCAGATATTCTGAGTTTTAGAGGCCGCCTCTGTTCCTTCTATCGCTTTTGCAAGAATTGGTGCAGCATAATTAAATGCACTTTGGATCATCAAAACTCCCCAACCTGCAAGCGCAGGAAGAAGTCCAAGTACAACCGCAGGTGCATGTCTAGTAGGAGTTGCTTCGAATGCTTGTGCTCCGATCACGATACCTATCCAGAGTACAATCGCCATTCCTGCTTCCACTGGGATGAGAGCACATACAAAACTTACTAAACCAAAGAACGCAATCAGGGTCATGAAAATTCCGTTCAAACTGGAATAACCGGATCTAGCACCTAGAGCCTTCCAACCTGGATGACCAATATAAATTGTAGTTGGGAAAGGAGATCCGAATAAAGAACCAACGATTGTTCCTACACCATTCATCATGAGAGAATTTCTGGTATTATATTTATCTCCAGCGGCTTCTGCAGATTCAATATTCTGTAAGGAACCGATTACATTAAAAATTCCCATTGGTAGGATCACAGATAAATATTCTCGGATACCGATTTGGCTCCAAGCTTCGAATAGATCGCCACCACTCCATATAGGTAGGTTAAATCCGAAATCGATAGAGGAGTGTAAAGCAGCTCCATCCATCATTTGTTTCCCGGTTAAATGAGGAAGATACCATGCGAGTAAGGTTCCTACGATTACAGAGATAAGCCCGCCTGGGATCTTAAATGGAAATACCACTCTTCCGAAATATTGCAGAAGTATAATCCCGAATGGAACGAATGCAACGAGTGGATTCAAGAATGTACGGACTAAAAAGTCCATGGAGATAAATGTAAGAGCGATTCCTGCGAGCGCAGAAAGAAGTGCGGCTCTTGGGGTTGCCTTCCGGATCTTCTCTGCGACAAATGCTCCAAAAAATTCGATCAAACCGGATACAAAACTTGCTAGGAGTCCAATAGACCAAGCTGCTTTATAACTGTTTGTCTTTTGGTAAACTGGGAACATTACGAAAAAGACGAATGCAAATAAGGAAACAGTATTGATCCCGTAAGGTAATGCAGTTACATCACTTCTGTTTTCAGAAATCGCGAGTTGTCTTGCTTGCCAAGCATAGAAAAGATTTCCGACTAGAAGAGAGATTGCGGCTCCGGGAATCACAACTCTGAACACGAAATCTTGAGGCATTCCGCAAAAACCGATACACAAAGCAACCAAAACCAAAATTTGGATCAGGTTATCGATCATTAAGCCGAAAAATCCATCTAGGTCCCCGGCAACAAACCACTTGTATTTGCTCATTTCTTTGTTTTACTCCCGAAGTCTACTTGGATTACATTATCTTTTCGTTTTGAAGATTTTGATTCTGGATCGGAAACTTCTTCTTTGGTCTCTACCGAAGAAATTTCCTCTTTTTTAGGAGGAAGTTCCGGTTTACCTAAATAAATTCTCATTTGAGTGACTGTTTGTTGGGACTTGTCGAAATATCTGAAAATTCCATCCCAGGGGAGAAAGACTTCTTCCCAAGTGTAGCCGAACTGTAGTTCTGCGTAGACCCATTCTTCTTCTATTTTGATATCTCTTGCGGCGCGGGGTCCTATGACTAGGATGATACCTGATTCGGGCTCTTCTCCCACTAAACCTCTTTTTCCAATTTTCAGATCTGGATGAGGCATTACGTGTACATAAAAGGTTCCGAACCTTTCCCAGTACACCGAAAAGAGTTGTTTTTTGAATTCTCGAAGTGCCTGTATGTCTTCTAAATTCGGACTATCCATCATTTTTCAACTTACGCGAGGTTTCCTCGCTGATATATTCTTTATGTATTTTATATTCAGGCACTAGTGCTTTGAAAGAAGAGAAGATCTCTTCTTCTCGATCCGATTTTGCCGCCTCTAATAACGCGTTAAATCTGGCCTGGAAGCTGCTAGGATCTCCTTCCTCCAAGGGGGCTGCAATCCTGATTTTAGGGTGATGTGTTTTTTTGATCCCTTCTAGATCTAACAGCAGTTCTTCGAATAGTTTTTCTCCAGGTCTTAAACCTGTGAATACGATTGGAATATCAGTGTAAGGGCGAAATCCTGAAAGTCGGATCATATCTTCTGCAAGATTTAGGATCCGAATAGGTTCTCCCATTTCTAAGAGAAAAATTTCTTCCTTCTCCCCCATAGCTGCTGCTTGCAAAACCAATTGTGTAGCTTCCGGGATTGTCATAAAATAACGAATAATATCAGGATGGGTCACGGTCACAGGGCCACCATTGCTGATCTGTTCTCTAAATCTAGGAATAACTGAACCGCTGGAACCTAATACGTTACCGAATCTTACAGTAATAAATTTTGTTTTCGTGCCCTGGGAGATTGCTTGCAGATATAACTCTGCAACTCTCTTGGAAGCACCCATTATGTTTACTGGATTGACTGCCTTGTCTGTGGAAATTAAAACAAAACGTTCGGCCCCATAAATTCGAGAGATATCTGCTAAGTTCTTAGTTCCGAGTACATTATTTAATACTGCTTCGGATGGATTGATCTCCATCATAGGTACATGTTTGTAGGCTGCAGAATGAAATACTACTTGGGGACGATCCGTTTCGAAAACAGAACCTATCCTCAACGGATTTTTGATATCTGCGATCACCGCTTTAAATTGAATACCGCTGTCTTTAAAAACTTTTCTGAGTTCGTAATCTATCTCATACAGAGGAGTTTCCGCAGAATCGAGCAGGATCATTTTTGCCGGATGGAATACTGCAACTTGTCTGCATAATTCGCTCCCGATGGATCCACCGGCACCTGTGATGAGAACGGTTTTACCAGCAATATAAGAACGGATAGATTCTATTTCCAGATCTACAACTGGACGTCCGAGCACATCTTCTACCCGGATCTCTCTTAATTGTTGTACTTTAGGTGGGTCAAAAAATAGAGAACCCAAAGAGGGGAGGATCTTAAAATCTACATTTTCGGATTCGAAACTTTTGATGAGTTTACCGATTTGTTTTCCGTCGGGATTACTAAATGCAATCAGTACCTTTTTGATTTCCAAGGACCGGATCAATGATTCTGCCTGGTCCATTTTTCCAAGGACCGGCACTCCCTGGATATGTGCTCCAATCTTGGATTCGTCATCGTCCAGGAGACCTAAAGGTAAAAGATTCAGGTCATTATGCCTTCTTAATTCAGTGAGAAGTGTTGCCCCAGTCTTTCCAGCGCCCAAAATCAGTGTAGGAATTCCTTCTCCCTGTTTTTTGCGTAGAATATACTGATCTCTGACTAGTCTCCAGGAAAGGCTGCGAATACACAAAAATCCTAAGAGGAGAAGAGTATCTATAACAGGGATCATTCTGGAAAGATGTTCGAATCCGTTGTAAAATAAGAGCGCTGTATTAGAGATCAGTGAGGAAAGGATGGTGGTCTTGATGATCTCCACCAGATCGTGAATGGATGCGTAAGCCCAGATTGATCTGTAAATATTCGAAAATAAAAATACTAAAGAACGACAAACTACTACGATGAGTAGAGGAATAAAAAAGTCGTTAGGTTCCTGTAAAAACGCAGTGGATTCGAAACGGATCAGGTGGGCTAGAAAATAGGAGAGGATCATGAAGCTTAAATCCAAAGGGAAGAGAAGGCTTCGACGATTCCATTGACTCATTAAGTAAAAAAAATGTCGCTTGTGAGGAAAAGTCCAATCTTTTTGAGTTTTTTAGGTTGCTTAAAAACCCGATCTGATTCGAAACTTTAAAGGGCTTTTATTCTAGTGAAAGAATTGATCGTCAATTTACAAGGCAAACTGGATTCCCTACTCGGGAACTCTTTCCGAGAAAAAACGGATCCATTACTTCGAAGTGAGCCTCATAAAATTCTGCTCGATGCCAGAGACCTGCAAGTCTGGGATGAGAACGGTTTACTCTCTCTAAAAAATTCTTCTCTTACACATTTGAATTCACAATACGCTGCTTGCGGATTGTCGGAAAGTCTAATCGGAGATTGGAATCGCCTGGGGCTACGAGAAAAAATCCCGTATTTCAAAACTAGAGAAGAAGCTAAATATTATTTGGTTTCCGGCCAAAATTTAGATCCGAGTTTTGAACCTAACGAAAGTACTACGGCCTGTCCAGCTTGCCTCCAAATCTTGAGAGTGCAGGGAAAAGGAAACTACCGTTGTCCATCCTGTGACCATACCTTTTACCTGACCGCAGACTATAGAACGGCTAGTTACGAAAAATTATTGTAATCCATTCGGAAATAAATTTCCAAATTTTATAGGCTTGCCAGAAAAAATTCGGACTGGCCCTGTTACTATTATATGGGTACACAGACTTCTCACAAGCCAAGTTTCGGGCAAAAATTCCTAGATCTTACTCTAGTTCTTCCGAGACTATTTTATTCAGGGATACGAGCAAAACTCGCCTGGTTTACCGGAAGTCTGATCGTTCTTACCATTCTAATACTTTCTATTATTTACGTGAGGCAACAAACCGAAATCCTCACTGACAGTTATGATAGAGAGGCGGCTATTTCCAGAAAATACATCTCTTCTCTCGTTCTGGAATTAGATAATATTTCTCAAAGTTTGATCCGAATCGAAGAATTTCGCGACCGGGTTAGTAAACAAACAGAGGCATTAAAAAAATATAAAACAACCAAGACTGTAGTTCAGGAAAAGAAGGTCTCCTTTTTCGGGATTAAGACAAGTTTATTCGGAGCCTTGGGAAAGAATACGGTCCGAAAAACTTTGGATACTTATTATTCTGCCTATCTTTCCAAGGACGATATACAGGTCCTAGAAAAAAACATTCGTACCCAGCTCCAGCATGGGGGAGATGGAGAAGTTTCCGATAAGGAGTTTGCCCGCCTGCAAGGTATGGCCAAAAAATTCGTATTTGCAGATAGAGAAGTAGGCCTAATCAGAAAACGGTTAGGCGAATTAAAAGAAAATCAGGAAAAACCGGATAATACAGAGATCTCTGCTGCAGAAGAAGAACTCCGCAAAAAATCACTAGTAACTCGAAAGCTTAGATCCGACTTAGATGAAAATATAGTTTCTATACTTGCAGATTCTAAAAAGAGAAAGATTAAAGAATTAGGATTGGATACAGGCAGATTCAGGATCCAAACATTTCCTGTCTCTGGCATCATTCAAGGAGAAGCTTCCGAGCCTACATTAGATACTAAAATTTTTGATTCAGAATCTTCTTTGAACCAAGCACCTATGGAAGAGAATTTGGAAGAAGGATTAAAATCTGCATTAAATTCACTTTTAGAAGGTGCAGGCGTTTTAGGTGAGATCCCTCCTACTTCTTTCCAACAAAACGGTTTGGAATTACAGGCATTATATTCTCCTCATTTTAGAAATCCTGCATCTACTGAAAGAGCCAAACTTTTGGAATCCAGAAGAATTACACTTGGTCCTTGGACAAATTATCTAAGAGAAGAACAGGAAATTCTAACAGAACTTTCTAAGATTCCACCTATTTTAGAAGCTAGGCTTAAAGCTCTAAAAGAGAAAAAGCCTCCAATTCCTCCTTTCAAGGACAAAGACTTTAAAAGCCAATACACTCAATACGCGGCTTTAATTCGTAAAAGAAATTTATTATATGCTACCTATCTTCGAAACAATCCTCCTAAAGAAGAGGAAGAATTGGAAGTGGAATCTTTTGGATCTATCCGAGATTCTGCATTAGAAGACCAGATCCTACTCAGATTCAGACCAGATGGTTCCGACTATGGTAGATCAGTTCAATCGGCAGAAGGAAAAGAAATTTTCCAAAAACGTTGGAATTCCGTCAGAGAATGGATTTATTCGGGAGAAAGTGAAACTCCTACTGCGAAATTAAAGGCTCTATTTCCGGATGGGATCATCGGAAACAGTAGAACAGAAGCAGAGCAGATTCTTTGGAAATTGGACTCTACTCCTTTAATCTCTGAAGTTTCGGAAGATCTTCCTACAGTTGTATTGGCCTCCAATTTTTCAGGAGTGATCCGAACTGTAGTGGATAGAACGGAAGGTTTGCGATCTATTCGGCAAAATAGAGACAGAGCAGTACTTTCTGCATTAGGGATCTGCGGGTTTTCCATCTTCTTGGCAGTCTTTATCTCTGGTTTTGTAGTGCAAAAGATCAAACGTCTTATTCGCAACGCGGAACAAGTAGGTAGGGGAGATCTAAACGTAGAATTTGAGCAGGGTGGAAGCGATGAATTCGGTAATCTTTCCGTTGCCCTCAACCAAATGGTGACCGGTCTTCGAGAAAGAGAGAAGATTAAAGGTATTCTTGGAAATATGATCGACCCTGTGGTAGTCGGAGAAGCTATGAAAGACCTTGCGGCTCTCAAAAGGGGTACCGAAAAAAGAGTAACCGCATTCTTCTCAGACGTAGCAGGATTTTCTAATATTAGCGAAAAGTTAAGTTCTGTAGAATTGTCTGAACTTCTAAATGAATATCTTTCCGCGATGACCTTGATCTTAAAGGATCATGATGGTGTTTTGGATAAGTACATCGGGGATGCGATCGTAGGTATTTTTAATGCTCCGGTAGAGGTAGAAGGCCATTGTTTAAAAGCAACCCGAGCTTCTATCAAGATGTTAGATAAACTAGAAGAACTAAGATCTGGTTGGAAGAAGGCACAAAAATATATTCCGGACGCAAGAGATATGCATATTCGTATCGGTTTGAATACGGGACTCGCCAAAGTCGGATTCATGGGAACGGATGCTCTAGCATCTTATACAATGATGGGAGATACAGTAAATCTTGCGGCTCGTTTGGAAGCTGCAGGTAAAGACTATGGGGTTTCCATTTTAGTTTCGGATGCAGTCCATTCCGAGATTAAGGATTCTATCTTTACTAGAAAATTGGATTTGGTCCGAGTAAAAGGTAAAAATGAACCTGTGATCTTGTACGAAGCAATCTCTGAATTGAAGGGTGTTGCCTCCGCCAAAAAAGAGATTATCGGCTTATATGAAGAAGGTTTGGCATTGTATCTAGATCGTAAATGGGAACCTGCCATTAAGAAGTTCAAAGAATCTGAAAAAGCAAAGGGTAAAGAGGATAAAGCAGTCCAATTACTCGTAGAAAGATGTAATGAATATAAAAAAACTCCGCCTCCGGTCTCTTGGGACGGAGTATATACTAGAGATCATAAGTAGTTTTAACCGAGTTTAAAACCGGTTAATCTTTCAAAACGGTTTCGGAGAGAATACTCCAAAAGTTTTTCTTCCGAAACCAAAAATGCGGATCGTTTTGCCCTAGTGATCGCAGTATATAAGATCTCCTTTTTGAAAAGTTCCAAGGAAACTTCTTCCTGGCTTATATCCGCCGGGTCCGGAGGATATATTATAAAAACAGAATCATATTCCGAACCTTGGGATTTGTGAACTGTAATTGCAAATGCCGGTTCGTGAGGAGGAAGAGTATCTAATGCAAAGTCTCGGATCTCTCCTTCAATAAAAAATAATGCTCTAAGTTCAATTCCTCCATTCGGAGTTTTGACTTCCAAAACGAGACCAGTATCTCCATTATAAACTCCTCTTACCCGATCGTTTTTTGTGATAAGTATTGGGAGTCCTGAAAAATAAGTTTTGGTACCAATCTGAACTAGATTTCCTTTTTTATGATGCAGAATAAGTTCAGTTAATTCCTTATTAATGAACTCACTTCCGAAGATCCCATTTCTTAGAATTGTAAGTATCTTAAATCGGTTTAAGTCTTTATTTAAATATTCCTTTAATTCCTGAGGAGAATTCGGATTAGGGAGTTTGGAGAATATCGGGCGGATCTTTTCTTCAGCTGTTTTTTTTAAAAATTCCTTCCATTCTTTTTTGTAATCCAAACGGATCTGATAAAAACCTTTTAGGTCGTCATTTGAATTACCGGAGAAAATCGAATCCAATTGCAAAGTTTTAGGAAAATTCTCTTGGAATTCAGACAAAGAAATATTCTCTTTCACACAAAGTTCTGCGGCCTTTGAGATAGAAGAAAATTCATCTTCTTGTCTATGACTTGTTTGTAATTCTATTAAGTTTTCAGAATTTAGTTTCTTTAAATATTTGACTAAGTCTGATAAAACGGCTCCAGCTTCCACGCTAGGTAATTGATTTGGGTCTCCTAGTAATATAAGTCTAAAATTTTTGGACTCGAAAGGTAAGGCTTCCATTAATCTGTACATCATATGCAGATCCACCATGGATACCTCATCCAATATAATGACTCGATAGGGGAGAGGGAAATTTTTACCGTATTTATAATTCCTTTTTCTAGGATTATATTCTAAAAGCCTATGTAATGTAGAAGTGGGAATTTCAGAAATAGAATCATCTAATTTATTTTTGGTACGTAAGTATGAGATTGTATTCTCTAAGGATTCTTTTAGTCTTTGAGCTGCTCTACCTGTAGGTGCAGCAAGTCCTATCTGTTTTCGATCATAACCTAAACGTAAAAGACCTCGGATCACATTCGCTACCACAGTCGTTTTCCCTGTACCCGGTCCGCCTGTGAGAACAAAAAATGGGTATTGAAGAGCTTTCTCCAGTGCTTCCTTTTGTTTTTCTTCTCCGCAGAGAATATATTCTTTAGCTCCTCTTTTGATCGCAAGAGGATTGGAAGAAATTAGTTCCTTTAAAACTTCTTGTATTTCTTTTGATTTGGTAGTGTTGCTGGTCTTAAGTAAATTTGCAAAACCATCTTCTACTGCGGTTAGTTGTTTAAATACTTTAGGAAAATATAATAAATTATCTCGTGTTTTGAATAATAGGTCTGAAATTTTAACTTTTTCAAGGAACGGAACTGCCAGATTTCCCGATTTAGAAGCTTGAATTAGAGAAAGATTCCAAGAAAATAAAACATCGTATGGGACCTCTTTTGCATAAGGAGCAAATTCTTTTGTAAGGAATCCCGCATACTCTCGGTCTAAAATTATTTCGAGGGATTCTTCTTTCATTCTTTTTCCGCCGAAATTTTATTCTTTAAGTCTAAGGTTTCCTTTATTTTCTCTTTCGAGACTTTTACAAATTCAGGATCTATATCCTGGTAAAAAATCCCTCGTCCAGGTTTGTTCGGATCGGTTCCTCGAAGGAATACAAAATACATTCCTCCTAAAAGTTTTGGATCGTAATTTTTTCCATATTTAAATTGTAACCAATCATCTAAAACTACTGAATAGATTGCTAACTGCAAAGAATAAGACTCTTGGATTTTTTCTTTCAGATGAATTTCTGAGTAAGGATCTTCTCCGAAATCGGCAGAAAGTAGGTTGGACTTCCAATCTAAGATCCAGTATTTACCTTCAGATTGAAAGATAAGATCTAAGGTCCCTTTTAGTAAGTCGGAAGTTCCTGTTTGCTCGGGAATCTTTAGGAAGAAATCCACTTCATGTTTTCGCTCCGAAGGTGAAATTTCTGAAAGTGAGACTTTCTTTTCAGAATGAGACAATGGAGTTTTGAGAGTATTCCAAAAAAGCTCGGAAACTCTGTTAGCAAAGGATTCTAATTGTTCTGAGTTATTTCCGTATCCATAAGATTTTAGAATATTCTTATATGTTCTCAAAATATTATCAGGAATTTGTTTTGCGGATTTTGCCTTTTTATAAATATCAAAATTTTCTGTTTCCAAAAGTTGGTGAAGCAAATTTCCCATTTTATTGGAAGAGGGGAGTTCTTCTTCTTTTGATTCCTCGTAAATCTCGTCTGCTTTGAATGATTTTGTTTCGGAGGCCTGAAATCTATTCCCTTCCGAAGTAAAAAACGAATCCAGAGATGAATAACTTTCAAGTATGATCTTTCGTTCTTCCGCTTTTTCCGGCCATATTTCGATGGGGCGCAAAATTTCTAGACCTTCTTCCTTTTTTGGGTCAATAGTTAAACCAAAAATGGTTCTATGATCTCTAATCCATTCCTGCTCGTATTTTCCATCTTCATTCTCCCAAAATTTTGCAACAGAGGAATCTTGAGGAAATTCAGACAATGAAGCTTGAAACGATTTTCTAAATAACTCTAGTGGGCGTTTTGGATCAGGCTCAGCAAGTAATGGAAAATAAAATTTGTACATTGCCCTTGTTAAAGCCACATAGTATAATCTTTTATCTTCGTTGATCGTATTGAAGACCGATATCTCTTCTTTATTATTTTCCAGATCTATAATACGATTTTCGCCTTCTCTATATTCCGAAAATTTTTTTCTTTGTGTACCCCAGCCTGAAAATCCACCGAACAAAAATACGATCGGAAATTCTAAACCTTTACAGGAGTGAATAGTAAAAATTTTAACTCGATCTTCCTCTGAATCTTTTTCTAAATAATCTTTTTCATCCTCTTTGGAAATCATCTTGGATTCCAAATAAGAGATAAGTTCTCCTAAAGTTTGATCTGACTTGGATGCTTTTTCGGTTAAGAAGAAAAATATCTGTTTGAAGTTTGTGATTTTCCTTTCCCAATCTTGTTTGGATTCTTCAGGAAGCGGAGAAGCTAATCTACTTTCTGACAAAATGGAGCCGAATAAGCCTGGAAAATCTTTTTTGCGAGAGAATTTTCTCCAAGTTTCCAAAAGTCTTTTTTCTTTAGACTCGATTGGATATTCTTCGTAGTTTTGGAGATTATCAGGACGAACGTAAAATAGATCGGATATTAATAATTTATAAAATGAATCCCTACTTCCTTCTTCATCTAAACAACGCAAGATCTCTCGGACGCGGATCGCTTCAGAAGAACCGAATAGCCCGGCTTGTTTTGGATAAGTATATGGGATCCCTCTCGCTTTGAATTGTCTTTTCAGAAATTCAGAATCGTTTTCTCCTCGGACCAAAACCGAAATATCGGCCCAACTCAATTTTTCTGGAGACGAAGATCCTTCTTTTTTAATATAGACCTTCGATTCTTCGGAAACCAGATGGATTATTTCTTCTGCTAAAAATTTGGAATATTGGTCCTTCAATCGATCGGCGTTATTTTCTTTTGGAAGGGAAAATGCGTTTAAAGCGGCACGATTACTTTTATCTGAATATAAAATCGCCTTTCCTGGAATTTCAGGAGATTTCACATTTATGTATTCTATTGGTAAAAAGCCGGTTTCACCAATAGGAAACCATTCTCCTTTTGCATTTCCAAAAATTGAATTATAGGAAGAGATTAATTCTGGTAAAGATCTACGATTCGTATCCAGCTCCGGATAAACGATAGAAGAATCTGCAAATTTTCCGCCAGTATCAAATTCTCTCTTTGCGGCCAAATAAGTTCCTAAGTCCGCTCCTCTAAAACCATAAATAGACTGTTTTGCATCTCCAATTAAGAAAAGTTTTCCTTCTATTTCAGCAGTGGCTGGTTTTTCTAAAAACAATATTCTAAAAATATTATATTGATCTGGATCTGTATCCTGAAATTCGTCTATGATCCCGAAGCGAAAACGTTTTTTCAATTCAGAGACTAATTCGGGGTTTCTCTCTAACGAATTAGAAAGTCCTAGGATCATATCCCCGTAAGTAATCGAATTTTCTTCTTCTTTGATTTTGATTGAGTCTTCTGCGATATCTTCCGCGAGAGAAACTATAAAAGAAGATAGAGATGATTCTAGGGAATTTAAGTTAGTCGCAAGTTTTCGGATTTTCTCTCTTTCGAGCGTGTATGAGAGATAACCAGATTCGGAGGAGGCGGTTTTTAATTCTTCGTCCGAAAGAAGAATAGATTCTATGCCAGAAAAATCTCCTCTTTTCAAATCCAAGATCTTTTTAAGCGCAAGTGTAAATGGGAAAGGCAAAAAGGGCAGAGAAGAATCGATTAACTTCTTTAGAGAATCTTGAAATTCAATCTGTCTCGATGAAAGTGCCTTGTATTTATTTGCATTGATCTTCCTTTTAAAAGAATCCTGGAATTCTAAAAATTTAGGAAGAATGGATTGTATTTCCAAAAATACATTTCTAATGGAATCGATCTCAGGAAATTCTTGAGGGCGGGGAAGAAGTTGAATTGAATCAGGAGACGATACTTTTTTTACAGCAAGACCGGATACAAAATTTTCCCAAGTAGTTCCTTGGAATCCGTCATTATAAAACCGATTCGCCTGAGAAAGGATAAAAGGTAAAAGTTCTTTAGGATATACTCCACCGAACTCATTACGCATTCTTCTATATAAAGCTTTAGAAACTGCGGAAAACTCATCTACAAGTTTTGAATTTTCGGCACTTCCTGATTCTAAAGAGTATTCTTTTAAGGTCTTATGAGCAAATCCATGAATCGTAGAAATATAAGCCTGGTCTAAGCGAGATGCCTGACTTAGAAAAAAGTCTAACTCTTTAGATTCTTCCTCACTCGGAGATTCAATTTTTTCTAATTTGAGAATCGTATTCTTTAACTCAGCTCGAATCCTACCTTTCAGTTCGGATGCAGCCTTATCTGTATAAGTAAGTACTAATATAGATTCTATACCTAAAGGAATTTTATCCGATTCCAGAGAAGTTTTAAATGAATCCTTTAATATTTTCAGAACTAAAAATACGATTGTATGTGTTTTTCCAGTTCCGGCAGAAGCTCCGATAAAACCATTTTTAGTAATATCAATCTGATCCGCGAAAGAAGTTGTCGCAGTCGTTAATTTACTTTTCTGCATAAAAAACCTTTTCTAATGGATGATAAAGTCTTAAGCAGAGGTAAAAATCCTTTTCGCTTATATAGTTTTGAGAATAAGGCAGAAGTCGAATGATCTCATCCAAATAAATTTCCGGGTCATATTGAACTGATTCCTCTGCCCAGGTTTTATATTCTTTTGAAAGCAAATCCAATTCTTTCGAATTATCTAGGTCGATTTTCGCTCTGTCTGGAAAATCTTCCCAGATTGCGGGAGAAACTAATGAGATAGATTGGTTATAGAACTCCTGCACAAGATCAGAAAGGAATTTCTTACGGAATATTTCTCCACCTTCTCGATTCATGCCTATTACAGTTGGTTTGTCACCATATCCGAATATTGCAGTCACTGATCTTGGGGTATCTTTAGAAGGAATGAGATCCAGCAAAGATTGGATCAAAAATGGTTCGATTAAATTCTTAAATTTTTTCTTAGAGTTTGGATATACAAGCACAAGTATAGAAGAGCCATCTACTTCCCTTTTTAGGAAAACATCTTCTTTTAAACCGGTTATGTTTGTCTCAGGTCCATTCGGAATTTTTAATGGAAGGGTGGGCAAAGAAAGTAACTTTCCTTTTTTCGGGGATTCTCCAAAAGTAAATCCCGATAAAATTTCCGCATTTGAAAGTATTTCGGAAACTACTTCTGAAATTTTACCTACTTTTTCTGATTTCGTTAGAAATTCAGTGTCGCCATAAATTCCTCTCGGAACATTTCCTCTTTTTTCCCAAATAGAAAAAAGTCCGTCCAAAGAATTTTGGAGTTCTTTTTCGGTCTTTTTCATAGAATAAGACCATAACTCTTTCATAAATTTGAAATTATCCGAAATCCGAAATGGTTCTTCGGTAGCATTTTCAGATTCTGAAATTTCTTCCGAGTACAATCCAAATCTTCTCTGCAAATGATAAGACAGAGGAGATTTTGCAAATCTAACCAAATCATTCCAATCTATAGTTTCTAGATTTGGTGTTTCATTTTTTACGGAAAGGTTTGTTTGGAAGTTTCCAAGCACCGTTTTACGATAATGTTCTTTATCTTCTTCTTTTCCGTATAATAGAGAAGAAGAAAGATCAAAACTTTTACGGAACCTCTCCGCAAACTTTGCAGAATGAGATTCTTTTTGAATGAAGTATTCTTTGCTGTGTTTGTTTAATGGGATCTTTATCCTAACCGAAGTTTCGGGAACTAATATATTTTCCTTCAAGGCCTGCTCAAGCAAAAGTAAGGAAGAAGAAGGAGCAATACTTTCGTCTTTTGTAATATCTTCCGCGACAAATGATAAAACTAAACTTTGTCTTGCAGAGAGAATTGTTTCATATAAAAGAGATTGGTTTAAGCCTCTTACATTTATATCTCCTTCACGAGGGGCAAAATGCCTTAGATTGAATGCAGAGGTGTCGTCCGTTCCTGGAAATAAACCTTCTCCCAACCCCAAAATGTATACATGTTTGAATGGGATGGGGCGCATCGGCTGTAGAGAAGATACCGTAATACCTCCGGTTAGGTATTGTCCCTTTCTAACTTGGATCTCTCCACCGGTTTGTACGAAAAATGCCTCTAAAAATTTAAGTCTGTCCTTGAAGTTTTTTGGATCCCAATCCACAGACCTCAGCTCATATAATGAATCTATAATGTTTTGTTCCAATTCAACATCAATCGGATTAGAAGAAGTGGAAGAAAATAATTCTCGGAGCAAATTTGATAGTGAATCTAGAATTTTTTCTCCCGAGGTTTCGTGATCTGAGATCAAAGAAGAAAATTCATCCAATAATAAAGATACACGTTTCCAAATTCCTATCCAAATAGACACGAAAGAACCTGATCCAGAATCGAAAGGGGAGACGGGAAGATCTTCCTCTTCTTCTGAAGATAATATGTTTCCTGCAGTTAATCGTAAAAAACCTTTGCGAAATGAAAATGATAGAGGTTGGTCTTCGGACAATGAATCGTCTTGGTATAATTCTAAGTCTTCGGCAAGTTTTGCCCATTCTTCTACCCAAGAGGTTTCCAGTTCCCATTTGGACTGAAAGCAAGGGTTTCTAAGTAATTTGAAAATATCTGCTCTGGATCTTTCTTTGGAGAGCAGAGTGAGTAAGGAAAGAATCCCACTTATGTATGCACTTGTTTCTGAAGCGACAACATCTCTTATACTATAAGGAAGTGTTTTTAAACGACTGCCGGACTTCTCCGCAAGTTTCGCCTGAATCCCGCCTTCGAATATGAATTCCAATGCTGCTCTGTATTCTGAGAGGTCGGAGCAGAATATCCCAAAATCGGTTAATTTGGTTTCTTTAGATTCGGATAAGATGGAAAGAATATGATGAAATACTGCTTCTACTTCTCGGACTTTTCCAGGCGCTTCTAAAATTTGTAAACTTTCGTCTGGAACAAGTCTGGATGAGGCTTTATATTCTGATCGTCCAAGATATTCTTTGAATTCTGATAGAACTGTTCTTTCCTGTTTTTCATTTTTAACAGAATGTGAAAATTCAGCTCCTGAGATTTCCCAGGATTTTTTTAGCGAACGAAATGAGTTTGCCCAGTTTCTACAAATTTGATTTCTTTCTGTTCCGGAAACTAATTCTCCATCTGGAACTCCAAATTGAAAAACTTCTAAATGAATTTCAGGAAGAAGATTTTGAAAAATAGAAATATACGTACTCGAAAGTTGAGACAACGCGAATAAATACACGTTCTTAGGAGAATGTTTTTTAGCCTTCGATTCAGAACCAAGATTTCGCATGGAATATTGGATCAAAGTTTCTTTAGAAAGATCAGAATTTGTTAGATAAGAATATAGTTCTTTCTGAAAGAAAAAAATTTCTGATTGAGTGGCGACTTCTTCCCAGATATCTTCCCCCGGTAATCTTAGAAGTGAATATTTTTCTCCCAACCAGTTTCGGATCCAGTCTTGTCTATGAAGCTCATAGTCCTTGAAATATTTGGCCAAACGTCCAGAAAGATCCAGGAGCCTGACCGGGTCTGGGGTCAATCTTGCGGAAGGCAGAAGATAATTTTTGAGAATCGGATACTTCTGTAAAAATTCCTGATTTCGGAGCAAGGTCTCGTAGATCTGGAATTTTCTAGACTCTCCCTGTAGGAACGGTCTGGATTTTGGATCTATCTCAGGAGAAAATTTTTCAAGAAGCAGTTCTTCTAAAAACTTTTCCAAGAAGAGAAATCTGAGATTGAATACCACACCGAATCTTTGGACCAGATCCAGGTTCAACCAGGTCTCCATACTCTTGTTCGGAATGATTACTGTCGGAGAATACAAGCCATCCTGCCTGGAGATTTCTTCTCTCAAGGATTCAGATAATGCTTCGGACAAATCCGCAAGATTGTCGGAACTATGTACTCGTATACTCATCTTCGATCGGTTCTACCAGAAATTCTGAAATTACGGACCGGTAAAACAAAGTTTTGGTTCGAGAGGGGAGCTCTTAGAGGCTTATAATTTGGCAATCGGAAGGATTTTATCTAATGCGACATAATGCTGATTATCGGAAGTTGGGGGATAGGATCGGTTTCCAACCGCGCTTGCCTTAGAAAAGAATAAATCCAAAGTAACAATGTAACAATCGTATCAATTTTTTTAAGAAGAATTACCTGGATTTTGTAGTAACTTCGACGCGCCTTTCAATTTTCTTTGTATACAAAGTCTTGTAACAATTGCAGAAGATCAGATTCGATTGTATACAATAGAGTGTGCAGTATACCAAAATGACTTCTTCCTACAACTTGTAGAATAATGCAGACTTACATTTTTCTCCCAATAGACTTTTGTTCTCTTGGAGGCAGCGAATAACAGCTGTTCCTCGATTGGAGCAATACTTTTCCTTGTCTTCTTTGCATGCTTCCATTCTAAGCCTTGCTTTTTCTCTGACCTCATGCAGCAATTCCTTGCAATCTTCAGAAAGGATTTCCTCATTCTTCTTCAAGCAAGAAAGGACATCTCCTTTGGGACTTTCCTTACAGTATTTCTCTTTATCAGCGCGACATTGGTCTGCGTGTGAGTGATTCGGTCCTTCTTCATGAGAACTAACGGAAAAATTGAATAAGAAAAAAAGGCACAAATAAGCCGTAACTACTCTAATTCTGCCTTTATTTGAAGTTCTGGATAACATGACGACTAACCTTAGTATGGGACCTAAGTCAATTTTGCTGGTTTCTTTTTTTTCGAAAAGATACAATTACATCGGAAGCGAAAAACCGAAGTCTAATGAATGTTAGTTAGAAGAAGGAGGTAAACATTACTATTCGTCGGAACTGAGACAGAAAAACGTAAATGTTTCAGACTTCGATTAATAATAATGAATCGTACACAAACTTTCTATCATGTGATATTTCTGTATGAGGACGAGGTCATGCTAACGGCTTCCTGTAGTCCTTCGAGGGACAAAGTTTGGAAGAGCATTTGAGTCTTTAAGTTGCTTAGTATACTTTAAAGGAGGTGTTGTGATTCTATTCTGCATAGCCCGGACCCAAAGAAGAAGCTTTTTGTTTTTTCCTCCAGCTATTTGAAAAAGAGTTTCGGTATTGGTCCAGGTAAGGAACACTATCCACCGACTAAAAAATAAAATAACACCTGACGGTGCATTATAGAAATCGCAAGGCAAGGATATGGATTACGAAAAGGAAAAAAAGAAACTCCTCTCTGCGAAAACGCCAGAGCAGTACATTGAATTTTCCATCAAATCAAAACTAGAAGGACCCAAGAAGTCCAGTATTACCACAGAATGGTTAAATAAATCCGGTTATACAATAGATGACATAAAATATGCAAGGAATAGGCATCCTTTTTGGAGAGAGAAAAGAAACAAAGGCTCTTACGAAAGAAACAGTCGTCGTCTAGAATACCATAACTACTATAAGACGGATGAGAAGATCGTTTGGGACGATGCCAAACTTTCCAAGTTTTACGACCTGAATCAGGAAGGAAATGCGGATCATGAATTGGCTAGACTTTTCAAAACTTCTATTCCCGCTGTGAATCATATTCGCAGAAAGTTCCGTTTTTCCACCATTCTACTAGAACTGGAAAAAAAGAAACCTAACAAGGCTGCGGTTATAAAGCTAAGCGGTCATTCAGAGTCTGTTCTGAAACGTTTGATTAAGGAAAAGGGAAAAAAATAAACTTCCTGCCCGTCGATCTTTCCGAAAGGCGGGCCTTGTCAATAAATTTCAGGAGAGAGTCTCCTAAAAGTCCTACCTCAAGTCAAATTTCTCCTCTATTTTATAAACTTTTACAGTACTTCATATTTTAGTAAAAAGTTGCGCGTCATCTGCCAGAGAGAATCTTGGAAATGATCGTCCATGTATAAACAAATCAGCCGCTTTTCCATTCTAGTCATTATCGCTATCTTCGCTTCTTCCGTACTTTATGCGGGACCCGTACGTGAATTTTTAAGTTCTGACGGTAAATCCAAAACAAACCAAGAGGAAGAAGAAGGTCCTAAACCTTCAGCTCCAAAAAGAGAAATTCCTAGATCAGAAGAAACTTCTTCTCCTTCCCCTAAGATAGAAGCAAAGGTTAAAAAAGAAAACGAAGAATCTGTAGCTTCTAATCAGCCTTCTTCTCATAAATCTAAACGTCTAGAGCGTCGGAAAAAAGGAAAAACCAAGGTTTCTAAAAAGGAAAAGTTGGAGATTAAAGAGAAGGAAAAAGAAACTGCTTCGAAGAAGTATGAAAATTCTCTTCCTGGAGTTTCAGGACTTCCTCCTAAGACTGAATACGACACTAAAAACCAAGGTGCAAATGCTGAATTAGGCCATGGAAAAGGGATCCCAGTTTTATGCTACCATCACCTTGTTGGGAACCAAGACCCAATGGGCGGATATAATTTAGATCCAAGCCTTTTAGAAGAACAATTCAAATACCTCAAGTCTCTAGGCTACCAAACCATTAGTTTGGACCAATTCTATCAATACCAACAAGGAAAGGCTGGTTCTGATTTTCCTAGTCGCCCTGTTCTTTTAACTTTTGATGATGGATCTTTAACTCATAGAGATGTGCTTGTTCCATTATTGAAAAAATATGGAATGAGAGCTAGTGTTTTTATTTATCCAACCGTGATCTCTAATCCTAGATATAAATTTTATTTAAGCTGGGCTCAGTTGAAAGAGGCTTTGGATAGCGGAGTTTTGGATATAGGCTCTCATACAGTATACCATCCTAAATTGCCTGCAATGTCTCGAGCTGAAATCAGAAGCCAGCTTAAAGATTCCAAAGCAACTTTAGAAGCAAAGACAGGCAGAAAGATCCAAGACCTCGCTTATCCATTCGGATTATTCGACGTACGAGTGATAGAAGAAGCTAAGGCAGCAGGTTATAGAATGGCTTTCACTGTAAATCCAGGAAAGAATGTTCCTGGAACTTACGCCTATACAATCCATAGATCCTTGGTGACTTGGGGAATGTCCCAATCTAGATTCAATTCTATTTTGAGCGCTTCTCCACCCGTTAAGATCCAACTAGGAGTCCTGGACGGTTCTTGGGTTAAACCTGGAGATACTTTCCCTGTAATAGTAGAAGGTCTAGACCCTAAGTCGGTGGCGATCAAGATCAGCGGAAAAGAAGGTATCGTTCAAAGAAAGTCGAATACAGAATATATCATTAGAATTCCTGAATTCAAAAAGACTACTTATCCGGCTATGACGGTGATTGGCAAAACTCCTTCTGGCAAGAGAAGTGAAACTCAATTTTTATTTGTAAATAGAAAAGAGTTTAAAAAAGATCCGGACTAAAAGTCTATTTCCCATAAATTTTATGGTTTCCTGAAGTTCTAAAGTTATATTTTATCTAGAAGAACCGTCAAAATCGTATCGTTTCTACGAAAGTTTTTTGACATCTCTAGGTAGGTAAGAATATTTTCGGTATGCCAAAAGATTCCGAGACATTCGAAAAAATCGAAACATCCAAGACTCGGAATTACCTTCCTCTTGTTTTATGGACGGTGTTGCTTTCTCTCGCCCTCCCCTATTCTTACTTTGCAGATCCTGTTCCAGAACCGGGTCCGGTACTTCGTTTAGATTCTCATTCTGCCGGTAAAATTCCTCTTAGGGAAGAGATCTCCTATTTTAAAGATACAGAAGGAACTCTTACTTGGGAAGATCTCTCTGCTCCAGATTCCGAAGTTGAGTTCAAAAAGAATACGGATAGAATGCCAAACTTCGGCTACGATTCTTCTCCTTATTGGCTTAAGTTCTCGGTCGAAGCCGAAGAATCTCTTTCAGAAGAACGTTTTCTTACCTTAGAATATCCTCATATTGATTATGTAGATGTATATTGGAAAGATTCTAAAGGGAGAGAAGGTGAATTTCACACAGGAGACATGCTTCCCTTTAAGGAAAGACCTATTGCTGAGAGATACTTTGTATTTCCTTTAACCCTAGAGGATAAGGGAAAGATAGAAGTGTTTATCCGGGTCAAGTCGGAAGGATCTCTCACTCTCCCACTTCACTTGGTTACTAAATCCAATTTAGATCATTCTTCCAAGATCTCATTGCTTATCGACGGAATCTATTTCGGTGCCCTGGGAGTGATGGTATTCTATAACTTCTTTCTGTTCTTAGGTATTAGAGAAAGAACATATATATATTACGTAATTTTAATTTTTGCGGCGACTTACTTTTTGATCATGAGTTCAGGGTACGGTTTCTGGTTTTTAGTCCCGAATTCTCCTAAATTTGTGAACTCTTCCTTTATCATGTCCACTTGTATCGCAATGATATTTTTGGGTCTATTTGCGGAAGAGTATCTGCAGACCAGAGAAACTTATCCGATCCTGCATATATTTATCCGAGCGCTAACAATTGTTTGGTCTATTCTAACTATATTGCCATTATTTTTACCTTTAAAATACCTGCTTCCTTTTACGGCCATTCTGCCAATTTTGGAAATCTTGGTGCTGATGTTCATTTCTTTGGTTCAAAGTTTAAGAAAGGACAGAAAGGCGAGAATTTTTCTAAGTGCATGGATCTTTAGTTTGATAGGTGTATTCATATTTTCTTTGAATAGACTTGGTCTTCTTGATTCTGAAGAAATTGCTTCCGGAACATTGAAAATCGGAGTTTTGAGTAACGTTATTCTGCTTTCATTGGGACTGGTAGATAGGATCAATACTTTCCAGAAAGAAAAAGAAGAGTATAAAGAAAAAGCAGATAAACTATTTGAACTTTCTTTAATGGACCCTTTAACCGGGGTAGCCAATCGAAGATTTTTCGATCAGGAATTGGAGAGAGAATGGAACCGATCTGTTCGGACGGAACGACCACTTTCCCTCTTAATGATAGATGTGGACTTCTTCAAAGCGTATAACGATACCTACGGGCATTTAAAAGGGGACCAAGTTCTTTTCCAGGTGGCCCAGGCGTTAAAAGAATGCCTAAATCGCTCTTCCGATATGATTGCTAGATACGGAGGAGAAGAATTCTCTGTCATTCTTCCTGATACTCCTGTAGAAGGTGCGATCGTTGTAGCCTTGAACATGTTACAGACAGTCGAAGATATGGGGATACCTCATTCGGAGAGTACTTTCACGAGAGTAACCGTTTCTATAGGTGTTTCCAGTAATACGGATCGTGATATCCATTCTTACCAAGAATTATTGGGATTAGCGGATAAAAACCTATATGATTCCAAAGCATTTGGTCGAAATCATATACGTCATTGATCCTTTCTGAAACAATTGTTCGAGAAAGACATTCGGGAAAATCATGAAAATTTAATTTTTCCTGGACCCTAGGCCTAGTCGGGATTAAAATCGGTCCCCCATGGAACCTCTTAAACTCCCTTTTCTAAATTCTCAAACATTATATTGGACTTTAAAGTCTTCTACAGATAGTTTTAAGGAACATCCTGCTCAATTCTTTAAGCCGGATGGTAAAACTTATAAATCCTTAAACTTTAAAGAGCTAGGTGATGTAGTTACCAGGATCGGTTTGGGTCTTGTGTCTATTGGAGTTAAAAAAGGAGAGAATGTAGGTTTGATCGCCGATTCCGGGCATCGTTGGATTTGGGCGAGTATGGGGATTACGAATATTGGGAGTGTGGATGTACCTAGAGGAACCGACTCGACTCTTGAAGACCTAATCTATATCTTAAACCATTCAAAGGCAGAAGTTTGTTTTGCAGGAAATTCAGAAGTGGTACGCAAAATCAGTTCTGCTTCTGCGTCTTTTCCGCACTTAAAAACAGTTATTTTATTCGAATCTTCTCATCATTCCGAGCCAAGACATCCATTCAAACTTTTGCATCTAGATGATTTAATCTCATTAGGAGACAGATGGATCCAAGAAAAAGGAGAATTAGAATTTCATTCTAGGGGCGAATCTATCCAAGAGTCCGATCTTGCCACTATAGTTTATACTTCCGGAACTACTGGTCGCCCTAAGGGAGTAATGCTCACTCATAGAAACATAGTATTTAACGTGAATATGTCTTTGGCCTTGGACGACGTTCGTATTACTCCGGAAGATAGAACGATGGCTTATCTCCCTCCTTGGCATATTGCAGAAAGGTTGATTGAAACAGCATGCGTTAGAGCTGGTGCGTCGGAGGCATTTACTTCCATTTCTAGCTTAGGCCAAGATTTGCAGGATATTAAACCTACATTCCTTCTTTCCGTTCCTAGAGTTTGGGAAAGTTTTTACAATAAAGTCCAAGATAAATTGAAGGATGCTTCCCCTGTTGCTAAATCTATTTTCAAAACTTTTCAATCAGTCGCAAATTCTTATTATAAATATAAGAGCAGACTATTAGGTTTGGAATTTGCTTTAAAACCAAGATCTTTCTTTGGCGAGTTTTTCCATAGATTGAGCGGACTGTTCGGCACATTCTTCTGGTTCGTTCCAAATATTCTTGCTCAATTAGTATTTTCTAAAATACGAAAAAGCCTGGGTGGGAAGTTAAAATTTGCGATCTCAGGAGCTGGGGCGCTTCCGGAGTATATAGACAGATTTTTTAATTCTATTGGAATTCCTATCTTAGAAGGTTATGGAATGACCGAAACTAGCGGAGCTTCTACCAGAAGAAGGTTAGATAGGATCACGGTTGGGACATTAGGAAAATGTATTCCTGGTGTGGAGATCAAGATCTTAGATGAGAAGGGAGAAGAAATCCACGAACCTGGGGTAAAAGGGATCGCTTGGCATAAAGGCGGTCATATCATGCAGGGGTATTATTTAGATCCTGAGAAAACTGCGGAGACCATGAAAGACGGATGGTTAAATTCTGGGGACCTTCTCCTTTGGACCTCTCAAGGAGAATTAAAGTACGCGGGAAGAGCCAAGGATACAATCGTACTTTTGGGCGGAGAAAATTTAGAACCGGAACCTATCGAGTTTGCTCTTACCCAAAGTGAACTGATCCTACAGGCAATGATAGTAGGTCACGACCAAAAAACGTTAAGTGCTTTATTAGTGCCAGATTGGGAGGTTTTAGACAAGCAGTTGCGTGACTGGAAATCCAGATTATTACAAGAAATTGCTGACCCAAACTCTGATCCAGATGTCAGAGAACTATTCAAAAAAGAAATTAAAGAGAGAGTTTCTTCTAAAAACGGTTTTAAAAATTTCGAAAAAGTATCTAATTTTTACCTTCTTCCGAAAAAATTCGAACCTGGAGACGAGTTAACCATGACTATGAAGGTGAAGAGGAGCGTTGTCTCGGATAAATATAAGAATCAAATCAATGAATTATTCAGATAAAACTCCATTCAGCGTAACGAATCTGAGAAAAGATCGAATCCAAGATAAAGGAGATTTTATGCCGGTTTTGACTCAAACAGTAAAGAATCGATTGTCCACGATACTTTCCGTTTTTTCGGCCCTTGTATTTTTGCAGACCTTATTTTTTAAATTCACCGGACAAGATGAATCCGTTCATATTTTTTCCACTTTGGGTATAGAACCTTGGGGAAGGATTGGAACAGGCTCGGTAGAATTTTTTGTAGCAGCACTTTTGATTTTCCCACCATCCAGATTCGTAGGAGCCTTGGTAGGTTTTGGATTGATGATTGGAGCAGTACTGTCCCACCTTTTATTTTTAGGGATAGTGATCGATGATGATGGGGGATTATTGTTTGCGATGGCAGTGAGTGTACTTATCTCCTGCACTGTTATATTAAATCTAGAGTGGGACCATAGACCTCCTACCTAGTTCCAAAATTTTTAGAAATTCTCTCAGTTTCTTATCTTTAAAAAAGGAACGGTACTCTAAACCTAGGTTCCAATTTTGAAGATAAGAAAAATATGAAAGCCCGCTATTCAATTTTCACACTTCTATTCTTTCTATTTTCCCAATCGATCCATGCGGAGTCGGTCAAGTCGGTTAAAAAGAAGAAAGTAAGGCAACGCCAAACAGAAAACTCCGAAAAAAATCTGAATCCACAACAAGAATTTCAAGAACAGATTTTAACCAGTATGGGATTCGGAAAAGGACTCTCTTTCGAAACCTCAGACAAACAAAACTTTCTGAACATGAGAGTTCGTTTCCAGGAAAGAGCTACAGAAACGATTCGACAAGAAGAAGGAGAAAAACAAACGGAAGGAATAGAATTCCAGGCCAGAAGAGCAAGACTTGTTTTCTCCGGGAATTTTTTAGGCAAAAATTGGCAATATTACGTTCAATTATCTTTTTCTAATTTAGATATGGAAGAAGACAGACCTGTTCCTTTAAGAGATGCTTCTTTGTCTTACACAAAATTTAATAACGCGAACATAAAAGTTGGGCAAATGAAAGTGCCCTATAATCGCCAAAGATTTATTTCTGATGGTTTACAAGAATTTGTGGATCGGACTGTTTCGAATGAAGAATTGAATTTGGACAGAGATGTTGGTATTCTAGTCTCTTCTTCAAATCTATTTGGATGGAATTGTTTAGGATACTCCGCAGGCGTCTTTGGAGGAGAAGGAAGAAATAGGAGTTCCAACTCGAGCGGAGTCCTGACCAGCGGAAAACTTACCTATTATCCTTTGGGAGTTTTTTCTGATAATGGAGAACCAGATCTGGAACATTCTACAAAGCCAAAACTTGCAATTTCAGTAGCAGGCGCAAATAACCAAAATACAAATCGTGATCTTTCTACTCATGGGAACACTTATCAATTTGCAAGATTCGATTATACGAATACAGGAGCGGAGTTCTTATTCCAATGGAAAGGTTTCTCCGCTTCTGGAGAATATCTGACTAGAAAAGCAAACTCCCCTTTTATGGAAAAAGAGATTGGGAACAGAACTTTAACCGAATATTCCAGATCAGTAAAAGGAGGATTTTTCCAACTAGGTTATCTTTTTAAGAATAATCTAGGAGTAGCTCTTAGATATTCTGAATACAGACCTTGGGGAAAAACGGATCCAAAACTTACGTATTCTAGAGAAAGAGGCCTTGCAGTTTCTTATTATCTCAAGGATCACAATTTGAAAATACAGGCGGACTATGCTTATTTAGAAGGAGGATATTTGGATAGTATGGGTTCTCATAGGATCCGAGCACAGATACAAGTATTCTTATAAAAAAATGAGGTAGAAACTCTCGGGAAAATGTAATCGTTTTTTTATCTCGGAAAGTTTCTTCGGAGTCGATCTGAGCCTCGAATCCGTTGACAATCTTACAGGATTTCGTCTTATGGAAGTAAGGTATTATTCTAATAGATGAAATTTCGAAGAGGAAGACTTTACGACGCGTTTTTCATTTCGGACATCCATTATCTTCTGAACAAGAAGATAAAATCACATAAACACAAAGAGTTATTCCAACTACTGGACCACCTGAACAAAAAAGAGGTTAGATTTAATAATCTGTACCTTGTCGGGGATATTATTGAGAACTGGTTTTTTAGCGCGGATAGAAGGTTACAAAGAGTCAAAGGCAAAAAAAGATTTAATAAACTTTTTGAACGTTTGGACAGACTCGCTTCGGGAGATGGGAAAAAATATTATATCGTTGGGAACCACGATACTACCTCTTACCTGATGAGGCTGACTCCAAAGGTAGAACATTATTTGATCGAAAGAGGTTGGATTATCTGCGAGAAGGCGGAGAATGAAACTTTGATCGCCATTCATGGACACCAGGGACAATACAATAAATTTACCTGGATGGGCTCCATTCTTGTCTTACGAATTCTTCATGTGTTTGCATCCGCTCTCCCTGCATTATTTAAATTTTCCGAGAACTTCTACCATAAACATCTAAATAGACAAGACCCAAGTACCGTAGAAGAGACATTACATTATTATCAAAAACTTTCCAAACTTACTCATCAAGATAAGAAGGTTTTGATCTCGGGTCATACACATGACTTTTTATGTATCCCTAAAATGAATATAATAAATACAGGGGATTGGGTAAAGAGTAATAGTTTTGTAATCCAGGATGGCAAAAAATTTTCCGGAATTCGGATGACTGCCAGAAAAGAATTCAAAAAAGAATTCGTCTTAAATGTCTGAATGTTTTCTCAAATTCTCCCCTCCCTCAGAGCTTAGAATCCAAATTCTTAAAAACTAATTTGCAATTTCTTGCCTGTGAGCTATACTTCGGCGCATGTCCGAAGAACTACTGATAGAATATCTAAACTTGATAGATGAACACGCTTGGCTTTTCTGGTCTGGAGTCGTTTTTCTTTTTTTACTTTGCGTTTTTATCCACGATATATTCCAGAAAAAGCATACGATCAAACACAACTTTCCGATCGTTGGCCATATTAGATATCTATTCGAAAAAATAGGACCTGAACTTAGACAATACTGGGTGGCAAACGATAAGGAAGAAATGCCTTTTAACAGGGCAGAAAGATCTTGGGTTTATGCCACATCTAAGATGCAAAATAATAATTTCGGCTTTGGAACTACGGAATTATTATACGATGCAGGCTACCCTATCATCAAACATTCTGCCTTCCCCTTCTCAGACAGCAAAGCAAAGTTTATTGAAGGTGATAGCTCTATGATCCCTTCTCTCAAAGTTATGGGGGAATTCAGGAATAGAAAAAAATTATATAGACCCGCATCGGTAGTAAATATCTCCGCAATGTCTTATGGATCCTTGGGAGAAAGAGCGGTATCCTCCTTAGATATAGGAGCAAAGATAGCACGTTGTTATCATAATACCGGAGAAGGTGGACTTTCCCCATATCATAATTTCGGTGCTGATGTTGTTTGGCAATTAGGAACCGGATATTTTGGTGCGAGGGATGAAAAAGGTAAATTTTCAATAGATCATTTCCTAAAACGTTTAGATGCTAATCCAAATGTTAGAGCAATAGAGATCAAACTTTCTCAAGGTGCAAAACCTGGAAAAGGAGGGATCTTACCTGGAGCAAAAGTCACCAAAGAAATTGCAGAGATCAGAGGGATTAAACCTGGACAGGATTGTATATCGCCTAACGCACATTCCGAATTCGACGACGTGAAAAGTCTTATAGACTTTATAGAAAAATTAGCATCCGCTTCGGGGCTTCCGATAGGGATCAAAAGTGCGGTTGGGGAATCTAAGTTTTGGGAGGAACTTGCAAGTCGGATGAAGGAAACAGGACATGGTCCTGATTTCATCACAATAGACGGAGGAGAAGGAGGCACAGGAGCGGCTCCATTAACGTTTACCGATCATGTCTCCCTTCCTTTTAAGGTGGGATTTGCTAGAGTATATAAGATTTTTCAAAAGTACGAGATTGCGGAAAGAGTGGTTTGGATAGGAAGCGGAAAATTAGGTTTTCCCGACAGAGCCATAGTCGCATTCGCAATGGGTTGTGATCTAATCCATGTGGCAAGAGAAGCTATGATGTCTATAGGTTGTATCCAAGCTCAGAAATGTCATACTGGCCATTGTCCTGCCGGAGTGGCTACGCAAAGTAAATGGTTACAAGCAGGTTTAGATGTGGATTTAAAAGCGAAACGTGCTGCGAACTATATCAAAGGGTTTAGAAAAGAATTATTATCTGTGGCTCATGCATGCGGATATGAACATCCTCTTCAATTCACAGGGAACGATATAGAGATCGGAGCGGGTCAAAATAGATTCAGGACCCTGACAGAAGTTTTGGAATACGAAAGAGCTCCTGTAAAATTCACGACTATGATGGATTATACGAGCAATATCACTGCACTCGGATAGTTTTTAAATCGCTTGCATTAGGTCGGGTCTCTGTAAAAATTTGCGGGACCCGAATGAAACTGATCTTATCTTTTTTTCAAAATTTCTGGAATTTTCTTCGTTCTCCTAAGGAAGAACTTCAAAAAAAAAGCCCCTTCCCTGGATATTCAATCTTATTTGTTAGAACCTCTATCCCGATCTTAATCGGATATTTTTTCGCTCATCTTTCTTTTAAAGCTTTAGGATTGCAATATGTGTTTTTAGGCGGGTCTATTTCGAATATGCTGACCCGGGTCATTCTACCCGACTTATTTTTGGGGACTTTGTATGCACTACTATTTACTGCAGTCTTTCTTTGTATAGGCACAGGGATACTTTTTGGGATCTCTAAAATTTTTTCCTACCGATTTGAGATAGATAAAGGTTTAGAATTAAGTTCTAAACTTTCTAATTCATTTTTGATCTTGGGACTTCTGATCTTCTTTGAATTTACCGGAATTTTTGGATCTATTGTATATTTGATATTCTTTATATACTTTTCTTTCTTAGTGATTTTGGTCCTCTTTTACGGGGTAGAAGCAGGACAACGGGTCAGTATTGTTTCCGGACTGCTTATAGGTCTTTTCTCTTATGGCATCTTTTTTTTAAAAGATGGGACACAGATGGATAATCTTACTATTCCTTCTCAACCGGAAACAATGACACCGGAAGAGGAACGGGAGAAAATACAGGATGCAGAAGATATAATTCGAAAATTAGAAGAGGCCCGAAAAGAAAAGGGCTATAAAGACTGAAATATATTCAAAAAGGATAAATAATGGCACGAGTTCAACTGGACCTACCTGAAAAATTGGCTTGGTCCACTAGCTTAAATATCAGGATTTATGATACAAATTTCGCAGCGCATTTAGCTCATGATAAAGTAGTTTCTCTTTTACATGAATCCAGAGCGAGATTATTCAAAGAAAAAGGATTCTCTGAACTAGATGTAAATGGATATGGGATTATTCTTACGGATCTGGTTGTAGAATATAAGGCAGAGGCGTTTTTCGGAGATCAGGTCCGAGTAGAGATCGGAGCAGGAGATTTCAGCGCTAAAGGTTGTGATCTGTATTATAGAATGACCCACACAGATGGGCCTATTAACGGCAAGATCGTATGTAACGCAAAAACAGGTCTCGTGTTTATGGATTATGCTACTAGGACAGTTAGTAATATTCCGGATGTATTTAAATCCTGGTTTTGAAGCGTAGATTAAAACAAAGTATAATTTTTTTCTTAAATAATCTACTCGATGTATGATTGGTGTATTAATTATTTTGATTTTTTCTTCTTATCGGAATGGTAAGTCAGGGCCAAAGATATACATTGTTTTAGTTCTTTTATCGGGAGTTTGGAACTTTCTGAAAATATAATACTTCTATTTCCTTCGAATTTAAATGTTTTAGGATATAATTTTCTGAATCTGGAGATCAGATCCGTTTGGCAGTGAAAGAACATTGCATACTCTTTCGAGTCACCTTTTAGAGCGTCTATACGGATCGTAGTTCCACTTTTTGATTCAGGAGTAAGATAACTAGGTTGTCCCCATTTTAATACTTCCTCTAGCTTGCCTACCCCTTGTGTCTCTTTCGCAGTTTTGAAGATCAAATCTCTTAAGTGAAATAATTTCTCTCGAACTGAAGGGGAATACTCCGAGAAAGTTTCTGCAACATCTGAATTAGTGAATTTTTGGAGTTGATTCTTTTTTTGAGCCATGAGTCCTTCTTAGTCCTCCAATATAGGAGCTTCTACAATATTTTAGATACTAACTGCGCAAGCCTGAGCGCATCTGATCCCGTCCATGGCGGCGGATACGATCCCACCTGCATATCCGGCTCCTTCTCCGCAAGGATACAATCCTTTGATACGAATATGTTCCAAAGTTTCGGGATTCCTAGGAATACTAACAGGAGAAGAGGTCCTAGTTTCAGGAGCATGAACCACTGCTTCGTTGGTAAGATATCCCTTCATAGATTTATTAAATTCTTTAAATCCGTTTTGCAAAGCGTTCATTACGAATTTAGGAAGAACAGAAGAAAGATCCGCGGATATAATTCCTGGAGGATAAGAAGTTTTGGGAAGATCGGTAGAAATTTTACCTTCGACAAAATCTTCAAGTCTAGTCGCTGGAGCAGTTTGGGTTTTTCCTCCAGCAATCCAAGCCTTTTGTTCGATCTCTTTTTGGAACTCCATCGCTGCCAATGGTCCGAACTTTTTGAAAGGAGAAAAGTCTTCTTGTCTAAGTTCCACCACTATTCCTGAGTTTGCTGTAGGCCTAGCTCTCTTAGAAGAAGACCAACCATTTGTTACAACTTCTCCTGGTTTAGTGGCGCAAGCCGCGATCACTCCTCCTGGGCACATACAAAAAGAATACACTCCCCTTCCATCGATCTGTTTTACGATACTATATGGAGAAGGAGGAAGAAAAGGTCCTCTATCCGCACAACTATACTGGATAGAGTCTATTAAGGATTGTTTATGCTCTACTCTGACACCTACAGCAAGTGGTTTTAAATGGATCTCGATTCCTTTATGATGTAATAATTCGAATATATCTCTGGCGGAATGTCCAGTGGCCAAAATCACTTTGTCGGAAAGAAAACGATCTCCATTCTTTGTAACGACACCTTTGATAGAATTACCTTCTAAGATCAGATCGGTTACTCTTTGGCTAAAATGGACTTCTCCGCCTCTTTCTTGGATTGTTTCTCTCATTCTGCGAACAATACTAGGAAGTTTGTTGGTGCCTATATGAGGGTGAGCCTCTATTAGAATATTAGGATTTGCTCCAAAACCAACAAGTAATTCCAGAACACGACGGACATTCCCTCTTTTTTTGGACCTTGTATAAAGTTTACCATCAGAATAAGTGCCCGCCCCACCTTCTCCGAAACAATAATTGGAATCTTCATCTACAATATGATGGGCATTGATATTCTGAAGATCTTTAGGTCTTGATTTAACGTCCTTTCCTCTTTCTAAAACAATAGGCTTTAAGCCCGATTGAATGAGTTCTAATGCGGAAAATAAACCGGCAGGTCCAGCTCCAATCACAATCACTTCTTTAGAATTTTTTACATCGGGATAATCAGGGAGATGAATCTCTTCTGCCACAAATTCTTCGTTGATATAAACTCTGATTTTGAGATTGACAAAAACAGTTTTTTGTCTGGCGTCAATTGAATGATTTAAGACCTCGATATGTTTAATATCCGATAGAGAGATCTTCTTGGATTTGGAAATATATTCTGTGAGCCGATCCGATTGTTCGGCGATCTCAGGCAAAAGCCTAAGTTCAAATTCTTGGGTCATAGTTCAGGACCAAAAGTTTTATATGTAATGGAGTTAAAAAAGAAAGGAAGATTGAGGCAAGAAATTTTAGTGAAGTTTAAGAATAAATGGGAAGAGAATAAGCGAAAATGAAGATTCCGCGGAAAGGTTAAAATTAGAATCGCAAAATTACTAGATTTATTACTAAGTTGGTAAACCAGGCAGATCCTTGAAACTAACGGACCGACAAAAGAAAAAATTCTTAAAGTCACTGAAACAAGCAAGGATCGAAGCAGGGTTCACTCAAGCAGAAGTCGCCCAACAGATCGGGGTCAGTCAAAGTCTCATTTCGAAATTAGAATCAGGAAGAATATCTTTAGAAGTAGAAATATTCTTAAAATTGTATCAATTGTATGAAAAACCTGCGGCGTATTTTTTCTCCGCATTCTCTCAAAAATAAAAACTATTTTTGGACTTCTCCTCTATTCTTTATAAACTTCTGGATAATCTCCAACTGAGAGTCGGAAACAAATAGATCAATTGCATCATTCGCGCTATACAATCTATATTGAATAGATTTTGCGGAAAGAATATCATTCTCCATTTCTTTTGTAAAAGTCAATTTACCAGAAAGAATATTAGAAGTTAAGGTAGAAGTCCTGGTGCTAGTCATAGGAACTCCGCCATACCCATATCCAAAACCGATCCCAGGTCCCATAGTATTCCCAGTGACCTGAGTACGAACAGTTACTTGATTGGCAGAATAATTCGAATCAGCAAGAAGCAATTTTGTAGATTTACGATCGATTTTTATATACGCCTCTGGCCCAAGAGCCGCAAGAGTTTCAGTACCTTGTAGTCTGATAATCAAAGTGATCTGGGAAATCACTCCATTCTTAATTTCTTTTGCGTATTGACCTCCATAAGAATAAACACTTTTGTTCGGGTTATCTACCTTTGCGTCATGGTCCATGTCCATTTTGACTACAATGATATCTCTAAAAGGGTCCTGAACAACTTGTATTGTGGTGCCGCAGCCCATGCAAAGGAATAAGAAATAGAATATTAAGGATTTATACTTCAAAATCGAAAGAACAGTCACAATGTAAACTTTCCAAAGAATGATTATCTACATTATGACTTACTATTTTATTTCTGCCAAGGAGTAACTTCTCTAAGTTTAGGAAATCTGAGATAGAGTCCTGCCCATAAGATGATTCCTAGATAGGTAGGGAATAAAATATGAGAACCAAGAGGGTTTAATACACGAACATGAGTAGCAACAGCTCCACCTAAATAGCCCGTGAGCAAGGTTGCTCCCAACACTGCAGTTCTAGGGAAAGCATATAACAAAGTACTGACGATTAAGACTGTTCCCAAGTAAGGCATTACTTCAGGTGGATAGCCAAGTTTTGCTCCTTCTGCCTGAGCTTCAGGGGGCATCTTATCTAAGAAAAATTTTAGTACTCCATCGAAAAGCAGAAAAAGTGTAACTAATCCACTGAGTACTCGACCGGTCCAAAGTTGGCCTTTCGAAACATTTTCAGATCCCATTCTATATTTCCTCCAAATGAGAGTGCAATTTTGAGACCCTCAGTGGAAAAGTTCAAGAACTATTACAGGAATTTTTAATGCAATCTTGTAACAATCAAACGTATGTCGCAAAGACGACCACTTGATACCGAAGGTTCTGGGAAATTATTTCTTTTTTATTTTTTTAGGGGTCTTCTTCTTATTTTCCCCCACTCTGAATTTTACGATCTTACGGACCAAATCGAAAGGTAAAGGTTGATCGATTGGAAATTGAACGGAACCTTTTGCATTTTTGTATTTATCAATTTCTTTTTTAAATTTGGCGATGCCACTCGCTCCGGGATAAAGACCGATATGGTTTTTATATGCTGCAAAATGTACCAGATTCCCATTCAAATAGAAAGTAGGCATTTGATAGCTGATCTTCTCGGTTGCTTCAGGAGTTTCTTCTTGGATCACTTTTCTGAGTTCTTGAAGAATGGATTGAACCTCCTTCGGAAAAGTTTTGATGTATTCGTCAATTGACTGAAATGTATTTTTTGCCGTATCCATATATGAACCTGAAAAATTTGATTAGTAGAAGGTCCGTTTAACGAAATTTAGTTTTTCTTAATCATCAATACTATGCAAGTGCAAAATTACTTTAATCTTTCTAAGACTCCCTTTCGTTTGACAATATTTTTGTAATCCCACTGAATTTTCTTAGATTTATTCATCCAACGTTTTAAGTCTTTTTTGCTTATTTGATCAGGGCTTGTATAACGGATTTCGGCCGCTTTAAAGGTTCCTTCCGGTTCTAAACCTTCTTCATCAAAGGATTGTCCACTCCAAAAGAGTAATCGGATACAATTTTTAAGTTTACTATATCCTACAATTGGATTCCCATCTAAGAACCAAACCGGGTGAGCGTGCCAAATTTTATTTTCCGCTTTAGGAAGATGAAGATCAATTTCTTGGGAAAGAATATTACAGATTTCTTTTTCAATTTTTGTTTGTGAATTATTGTATTTTTGAACTTCTTTATTCATGCAATTATACTATAAGTAAAAAATTCCCAGCTACTTTGTTTCGCCCCTACTCTATTATATAAGGCTTGGGCATTTAGATTATCCGGAGCAGTTACCCATTGAAGTCTTGCAGCTCCCCGAGATTTCGCATATTTCGCACAATGATCAATAAGTGATTCTCCAATTCCCTGCTTTCTAAATTCATTTAAAGTAAAAAGATCATTCATGATTGCAACTTTACTAATTATACTAGACGCAAAAGAAAAATAGACTGTAGCAAAACCTACTATTTGGTTATTTTTTCTATATCCGAATAAACATCCTAAGTCATTATCCTCTCCAAATTGAGAAAAAAATTTTCGATTCTTCTCATCATTGATAGATTCTATCTTATAGAACTCTTGATATTTCCGGATCAAAGGGAGAACTTCCTCTAGATTTTTTTGAGAGATAGTTTCAATGTTCATTTAATTCTTATAGATTGAATTTATTATTTTCTTTGAGATTTTTGATTTTGTCGGACCGCTTCTACAAGTCTTTTTGGAGCAACGCCACAATAAGAAACGACTAACATATCTTTGAATAAAGCTAAATCGGTTGATTTCATTTCCACGCAGGTCCACCCCTGTTGTCCCCATTTATTTTCTATAGGATAAACAGAACCCTTAGATGCTGCCGAAAAGAAGTCCTGGTCATTCAAATCGAATTTAAGAACAATCTTTTTATTATCCTGGTCCACAGTGGCAAAAATTTTCTTACTCACTCTGAATGAAATTTTTTCAAAATGAGGTTCCTCTTTTGCTTCAGGAAGAGCTAATGCAAGTTTTCGTACTTTGTCTAAGGATATCATGAGATAGTTTTTACATATTTGGTGAATTTTGGATTCTTATTCAATTTTTCTTTAAAACGACATTAAATGATTTCGAAAATGCTTTCCTACATAGAATAGTCTGTTAGATTCCCTAAAATGGACTCAAAACAAATTACGATTCAATCTACTGTTGCTGCAGATATCAAGAAAGCCTGGGACTACTACACCAATCCACAACATATTATCAAATGGAATTTTGCCACCGACGATTGGCAATGTCCTTGGGCAAAGAATGATATGAGACCTGGTGGTAAGTACAGCGCTAGAATGGAAGCCAAGGATGGAAGTTTCGGATTCGAGTTTGAAGCAATTTATGATACAGTTGTTGATCAGAAAAATTTTGCGTATACAATGGGAGATGGTAGAAAGGCCGCAGTTAACTTTGAGAATAAAGATAACAAAACTATTGTAACAGTAAGTTTTGATCCTGAATCTGAAAACCCAATTGAAATGCAAAGAGGCGGTTGGCAGGCGATACTTGATAATTTCAAGAAGTATACGGAGGCCAATTAATTACAGATTCGTTATCGAAAGATAAGAATATTCTCATTTCTCAAGGCAGCACGTATTAGATTGAATGCTTGCTGCCCCCTATGCGATTTAGCTATTGGCCCGCTGGTGGCTGCCAGAGTTCAACTTTGTTTCCTTCCGGATCCATGACCCAGCCAAATATCCCATACTCTGACTCTTCTACTTTCTCTAAAACATGACACCCTTCTTCTCGAAGTGCTTTTAATAGCCCGTGAAGATCATCCACTCGGTAATTAACCATGAAAGTAGAATTGCTCGGAGCAAAATAAGATCCGTCTCCGATTGACCAAGCAGTTGTACCATTTGCAGGATTGCCAGCTGCATCAACCCAACGAAAGGCTGCGCCACCCCAGGACTGGACATCTATTCCAAGATGAGTTTTATACCAGGAACCTAATTTAGCAGGATCCTTAGCACTGAAGAATATCCCACCGATACCTGTAACTCGTTTCATAGATGTCCTCCAAAACTATTGAGTTTTTCCGATGCTATACACGATGGTCTGAAATGGCAAATTAAATGCTATTGACGTGTATGAAATTTTTGCTCCAATAATTGTGTCGAAATATATCTTATAAGGATTTATCCCATGAGAAGAATTATCGTACTCGAATTTCTCACTCTGGATGGAGTAATACAAGGACCTGGTGGCCCAGAAGAAGATACTAGTGGCGGCTTTAAATACGGGGGATGGCAAGCTCCAATGTTTGATGACCTTACTGGAACGGTAATGCAAAAACAGATGAACCTTCCATTTGATCTACTGTTAGGTCGTAAGACCTTTGATATTTGGGAACCCTATTGGCCGAAACATTCTGACTTTTGGCCTCCTGTCATGTCAGCAACTAAGTATGGTGCCTCAAATACGAGGACATCTAGCGAATGGCAGCCTTCCATATTCATAAACGGAGATATTGTACAAAAAATTAATATGCTCAAAAAAGAAGAAGGGCCCGATTTGCATGTTTACGGAAGCGCAAATTTAGTCCAAACTCTTATGAAGAATGATTTGATAGATGAGTTTTGGCTAAAAATTTATCCGTTAACATTAGGCGAAGGGAAACGATTGTTTGTAGCAGGCACAATACCTGCTATGTTTGAGGTAACCGAGAGCCAAGTTTCTTCAAAAGGGGTCATTATCGCAAATTATAAACGTGCAGGAGACGTTAAGACAGGAAGTTTTGAAATTTGATTTCTTACTTCTTTAGTTGAGCTAATAACGAAATCAAATTTTTTCTGTCAGCTGCTGACATACCTCGATATAGGCGAGCATTCATCTTTCTTCCGGCGCGAATTATTTTTAAACGTGTATTTTTTCCGGACATCGTTAATCGCACCTGAGATTCTCTCGCATCAAGGGATGAGCGTTCCTGAATCGCGAGATTTAAATCGACTAATTTTTGTACCAGCGGAGTAACACTCGATTGATCTCTAAAAATCTGTTTTGCTATTTCTTTCATAGATTGTGGGCGATCATTTTTAAGGGTACAAAGAACAGCACCCATCGCAGGAGTTATACTCGTTAACCCAAAACGCAAATAATCTTTTTTCACTTCATCTAAAATTTGGTCTCGTAATGCAGTAACTAGAACTAACAGTCTATCTTGTTTCATACTACCCCCGTTCTCCCCTGCCTTCATAATATACTTCCCATAGATACTAAATATTACTTTGAATCCCAAGCAATATTATCAATACACAAAAGAATTTCTACAATTTATTATTTACAACAGCGATTCCAACTCTTCTACCTTAACTAAGAATTTTTAAAAAGCTTTGAATGCCAAGCATTTTGGGGGTGAACTTGTCTAAAGAAAATACATTCAGGCGAATTACTTATTTAATATTCGCGCTGATTTCATATGTAATCTATCTTTTTAGCATAGTAGTTTTTGTATTACGATTACTGGATGCTACTCAATTAATGGGACCTTTCGCATTTGAATTTCAAATAGGATCTTCAGAGTCGATTTGTTTAAACATTGGTTTAATAGCGATATTCGGGGTTCCTCATAGCGTAATGGCCAGGGCGGGTTTCAAAAAATATTGCCAGCGAATAATACCGTTACCAATTGAGAGAAGTTTTTACGTTTTTATAGCAAGTATTACTTTGATCGCGCTTTCATGCCTATGGCAGCCGATCTATTCTGAAATTTGGAATATTCAAAATAGTTTCTGGAAGTACGCAGTCCATTCTATTTTCATAATAGGATCTCTCTTGGCTGTCGTCTCCACTTTTTTAATAGATCATTTTGAACTTTTTGGATTACGACAGGCCTGGAATTTTTTTGCGAGAACCCAATCACGCGCTTCAGAATTTTATATACCATCGCTCTATAAACTAGTCCGACATCCGATGATGCTCGGAATGATCTTAGTACTATGGAGCACTCCATCTATGAATTTAGGTCATTTAATTCTCTCCCTTGGGATGACAATTTATATTATTATAGGAACATTCTTTGAAGAACGAGATCTGATCCGCAATTTTAGTGATAAGTATCTGCAGTATAAGCAAGCAGTCCCAATGCTTATACCTTTCTTTATGCTTAAACAAAAGATTACAAAAAATTAAATCGTAGGAAAAATATGAAAGTTGATAATATTATAATGTCCCAAAGATTTTGTGGCCCACCAAAGACGGGTAACGGCGGTTTTACTGCAGGCATTTTGGTTGAAGCTGCAAAAACAAACAGGGCAGAAATTCGTTTACTAAACCCAACTCCCGTCGAAAAATCTATTATTCTCGAATCCGAAAATGGACAACGAGCTGCGATCTACGATGACTCAAAAAAAATACTCGCGACTCTTCAATCAATCTCAGTAGAAGATTTTCCGAAATATAAATTGCCAGTAGTTCCCGATCTGGAGGAAGCAAAAAGAATCTCAGCCTTTTATCCGGGATTTACGACTCATCCATTCCCAACCTGCTTTGTGTGCGGTCCTAAGCGAGAGGTAAAGGATGGAATGCGAATCTTTGTCGGACCTGCTCCTGAGCAAATCGGGTTTGAGAATCTTATGGTAGGATATTGGATGCCAGATGATACAGTCGAGTCGGAGAATGGAATTGTTAGAGATGCAGCGGTTTGGGGGGCTTTGGATTGTCCAGGTGGTTTTGCAGCTGTATTAGGTGAGCCTCAATTAATTGTACTAAGCAAAATACGCGGCCAGATTTTAGAGCATCCAAAAATTGGAGAAGACTATATAGTAATCAGCTGGCGTTTACAAAAGATGTCAAGAGCCTTCAAGGTTATGACAGCTATATTCAAATCTGATTCTAAAAAATTGGCCGCAATCGCGGAGGCATTGTGGTTGGCACCGCGAAATTGGGACAGCACGAATCAGCAGTGGTAGTTAGGAAAGGTTTAATTCAAATGGATCTAATCTAAGATTATATTAATTTTTTGATTAGATCCATTTCTTGAAATTGACAAGGCAACGGTGCCGATCGTTAGCATTGATCTTGCAAAAAAATCTGTTGCCGAAGGCTTTATTTACTATTTTAAAACTTAATTTAGGATTTAGTCATTATTGCTTTTAAGTGGCAGCATACTTAGATACGTACATGGAATTAATCCGCCAAAGCCCCCAATAAATACAGCCAATAGGCCAGAGATAAGTCCAATTAATATATAACCTATATGAGTATGCAGACTTTTCTTTTTAAGAATTGTAAATGATAGCAATAAACAGCCTATCACAGCAATAAAATTTCCAATCTTGGCACCTAACTGAAAACTCTCTTCGGGTTGGAATATAAAGCCCAGAAAACCGAGGATCCCGATAGTTAATCCGGAGACTAATCCAGAAGTTATTACGATTACTAATAACCATACAACATAAAATAATAGGGCTTCTTTCCAGTTACGTTGATAAGCGAAATCACTTAAATTTTTAAACATTAATTTTTCCTATTGATATATTTTTGAGCAGAAAGTTCTGTCAATCGCCAGTTAGTGGAGCGTTGTTGTTTCGCTAGTCGGCTCATAATAAAGAATGACTGCACCGCAGCTAAACATTTTGGTCCTTATGAGTTTCAGCGTAATTTTTTCGCTAATGTTTTTAAATAATGGCAAACCACTTCCCGCGATAACAGGGTGAACACAAAGTTGATATTCGTCTATTAAATTAAGTTTCGTCAAAGCCACAATCAAGCTAGGGCTGCATACAAAAGCATCTTTACCCGAATGTTGTTTAAGACCCAAAACTTCTTTTTCTAGGTCTTGGCTTGCTAATTTTGCACTTTTCCAATCTACATTCTTTAGTGTACGAGAAAAAACAATCTTCAGAGTATTGTCAATTGCGGCTGCAAAGTCATCCATTGCTTTATCTCCAGTTGGATTTTCCAGCACAGTTCGCCAAAATTCCATAAGCTGGTAGGTAATCCTACCATATAAAGCGACATCAGCACTTCTTAATAAATCCGCGTAATGTTTATGTATTTCTTCATCAGCAATACCTGAGGTATGGTCACAAAACCCATCAATCGTCATATTGATTGCCGCAATTAATTTTCTCATACGATTCCTTTTATTTTCGTTTTTGGATTACTGATTGTTCTCTTACAGTCTTTACAAATCATCGGACAAGCAATCACAAACTTGCAAGGGCAATACGGTGATCAAACTGCAGTTGTTCGCCGCTTTGCGGAAATACCAACAATGAGCGACGTGCAATTGAATTTCATAAGATAGATATTGTTGCTTCTATTTCAATCATAGAAAATTCCAATAACTAACAGGAATTTGGCAGGAACATTGCTGAGTATTTTTACTTTAACTCTGAGAGTATTAGCTTCTTCTGCTTGAAAGTGTTCATTATTGCTTTTCTGCTTATTGCAGGGTCGCTATTATGAATAAGGTCAAAATACTCAGTCGGAACCACTTGCCAAGATAACCCATACTTGTCTTTACACCAACCACAAGGTCCCTCCTCACCGCCGTTAGCTGTTAAGGCATCCCAATAGTAGTCGACTTCTGCTTGGTCTTTGCAATTAATAACAAGAGATATTGCTTCATTAAATTTAAATAATGGCCCAGCGGCTAATATACTAAACTCAACACCTGCTAATTCCATTACAGCCGTGTCGAATTCTCCAGATAAATCATCTGAGTCGGGGTTGCCGTCTTTAGGTATTTCGGTAAATAAGCGATAGTCTTTCAGTTTACCATCTTTAAATATCGACAGATAGTATTCAGCCACAGCTTTTGCGTCTTTTTCTACCCACAAACAAGGAGTGATTTTTTGTTGTATCATATTTCTTCCAGGTTCTATTTCATTCGGTCTTTGATTTAATGCCTAACCATAAAAAATAGAAACAATTTTTCATTCTTTCTTGTTTGCAATGTTCTAATTCCGGACGGGGGAAATTGTACTTAACAATCTCCTATTAAACAACTTAATCCATGCTGATTTTTTGAATTTGCTTCCCCATCTAATCGAATGTATTGAAGAACTACCTCTTCAGTTGGGGAAAAAGCATAAGACACCTTTAGGTTCCACAAATTTGAGGCGGCTAGTCGCCATAAAACAAATAAGAATGATCAACGATTTCATGAGGCTATGTGAAATTATCGACAATAAGGCTCGGCTTATATTTTATAATTAAGGATTAAATATTTTTTGAAATTTCTTCTAAACGACGCTTGTCCCTTTCTGATAAACTTTCCTGGCCATTTTTGTGTACCTTATCTAGTATTTCATCCAGATCCAATACAATGGCTTCTTTCTTTTCTGCAATCCTACGTTCTTTAATATTTTTTACCATCCGAACAATATCAAAGCCATTAAAACCTTTTTTATATAAATAATGCCCAATTAATAAAATATTAAATGAAATTAATCCTAAAGCTAGTAAGTATCTTTGTTTCACAGTTGCATAACTAATAAAAGTGATCAGTATAATACCGACTATCGCGCCGCCCAAATGAGCATCATGACCGATATTCCCTTTTTTTATTTGCATACCGATATAGGATATAGCAAGGAAGAGATAGGCATATATCCAGTCCGGTATTTCAATTGGTAGTGGTATATGAAAAACAAGTGAGAAAGGTGAAGAGGACAAAATGCATGCAAAAATTAATCCTGAAATCCCTCCAGAAGCCCCCACTGCTCGGTAATCCGGATTTCTCTGATTATTCAACAATCCGAATATTGATCCGCCAAATACTGAGCCGAAATAAATCAGGAGAAGTTTTACAAACCCTTGTTCTTTTTCAAAATCGAATGCGAAAAGTGCAAAAGAAGCCATATTAAAAATTAAATGAGGCCAATCTGCGTGAATAAAAGCCGAGCTTATAACTCTATAATACTGCTTACGAAAAAATACCCCTTCAGTACTGAGAAGATATTTATCTAAGAAACTGCTTGCTGCAATACCCTTGTAAGACCAATAGAGAGTGGTTACAAAAATCAAAATAGAGAAAACTGGTATTTTTTCGTGCATATTCATCTTATATCTTAAATAAACTCTTATTAGGTATTCTATTTCTTATATCCAATTAAAGGAAATAACAGACAATTTATAAAATGTCGGGCGACCAGCACTGCTTAAGAGTTTTTCAAGAATTGCGTTACTGCCGTTAGCTGATATTTGACAATTCAATAGTTAATCAATTATATTCAAGCTTTCTGTCTCTACTAAATATCTGCCACTGTTTACAGGTAAATGAAATGTCACCAAATAATATTTTAGTATTTTCAAGTCCTGAAAAAACGGTGATTAAGCTCAATAAACTGAAGTCAGATATTCATCATATAAAGTTATCTTAATATGTATGATATTTTTCTCCATAAGGCGTTTCAGTTTTTTAAATGAATTTATCGTTTTTATCTTTTCTTGCTAAATGTTCACACTATGTCCAACTCTTGGTGCGATCTTTAGTCTATTAAAATAATATCTCACCATCAAGAGAAAATCGATATAGACGATCATCCCAGCACTTAGCGTAAATTATATTATCTTCTATTTTAAAAACATCAGTCCCATCGCAGGTTGTAAATATATCACTACCCGAATGCTGCCAAATAATTTTCCCAGTAATATCGATCCGAGTAATTTCCAATTCTCCATGAACAATAAATCCATCTGAAATTTCGTAAATCCCAAAGCAGCTTGCACCATCCACTTGCGACCGCCATTGTAATTCAAGGTTTGGGATTGTTAAAGAGAAGACTGAGTCCCCCAGACACAAATACAATAGATCATTTTTGACCAAATAACATTTCTCATGCAATCCGGAGATCCCTGAATTTGCTAAGAGTGTACTATAACTAGAGGAAAATATTCCGAATTTAGTCGAAGCAATGTCATGATTCACGTCAATAATTCGATTGTATGAATACAAATTATCGACTGAAGCGATTCCAAAAGTAGAATCATTAATGATTTTTATCTTCCCTCGCTTAGTTTGTATTTCGAGTTCTTCTATCATACATTTCGATCAAATATTTTATTCTTAAATAATTCAGTATATCTTGTTAGTAAGAAATTTGGCTTTTTTAATTTATTGATGAATGGATTACTACGTTTTAACGTAAAATTCACGATATCAAGAGTTAGTCAACACTCGTGCAAACAATCTTAGCGATAAAGAAGCATGAACGTTTTACTCTAATTTGTATTTTTCTTATCCAACAAAAAGAGCTGTTCGATTTCTTTTTTATCTATTATCTCTACACCGATTGATGGACGACGAATATCTACTCTTAGTACAGCCTCCCGATCTAAAGCTTCACTAAACTGTCCGTCTTTATTGCTATCATATAAGACAGTTATGAAAAGAGTGTTTGATTCAAGAGAATATTCAAAGCTTGTAAAACTTGAATCCAGCGGTATTAACCTAATGTATTTTTTATTAAGGTCAGTTAAGAATAAATCGTCGCGATTCTCAAACTTCTTATCTTTAGACGACTCAATCTGAATCAAAGAAAAATTCACTTTCTCTGGATTATCATTCTCGTATTTGGTTTTTAACTGGTGGTTAGATAAATAAACCGCTTTAACAAACTCTCCCCCATTTTCAAGAAATCTACAGCTATTCGTCTTGAGTTTGCAGACCTTTATATATTTTGAGTCAATTTCGACTTTGGTAAAGTAATTATCATATGCGTATGTAGGTATTTCAAGTAGCGAGTTACTGGGATTTCGATCAGAACTACTACCAAACCCGCTATCATATGATGGCGATTTGATCCCAAAAACTATAAGATATTCCCCTGAATGCTCAAGTACTAAAGGTTTACTATAAGTGAATACACTCTGGGTCGAGTGATTAGATACTTCATGAATGATTTTAATATCCGACTCGTTTCGCAAAAATCGACCTTTGTTTTGTGTAAACACCATACAGTTAATATTTACCAAGATTCCAAAAATCGAGAAAATTCTATAAGCCATAAAGTGATTCATTATTGGCAAACCCTCCATTCTATATCTCAAAGAATAAACTTAAAAGTATCGTCTACCATCTAAGGTGGACCAAAATTGCGATGGAACGAGTTTGCCTAAGCGAGTGTTGTGACAGAAGCGAATATGTTAAGCACGCTTCGATACCACAGTATATTCCCAATCAATAATAGCTACGATTATAAACAATCACCGCATGAGATATATGAAATCCGCTGAACAATATACTTGGCACTAATAAATGCCACTTGGAATAGAGAATATTGAAATAATATTTATTCGCAATAAAAGAAATTCCTATCAACCAAATTATCGGAGTATAAGCAGGTGCAATGAATCCAATTAAGCTCAAACTCCAGTTACCACTTGGAAGAAAAATAAGGATAACCCAGGATAAGTAATACAAACAGCTGCCAATTCCATATGTTATTAAGCCGATTTTGACTTTATCAAATGCCAAATCGTATTTCAAAAAAAGTGGTAAGATAAAAATTATGGTGCGAAAAATATTCTCTCCAAACAACACATATACTGGAATATTATTATTGAATTCGGAAGGTTGATATGCTGCTGGTAATTTCTCCATAAGTAGCACATTCCATATCAAAATAGGAATTAACAGTATATAGCAGTTGGTTAGGATTAAACGCATAAGAACATTCAGTCAGTATAAGTTTTGAATTTCATTATTTTCGGTTATGAGCGGCTGTCTGCAAATCATCAATAAGGAAGTAATTGTTTACTTCTTTAACTTCACTGCCCATATCAGTATCCTGGGTCGGAGTTCCGGTAAAAAACATAACGGGAACTAACTTTGATTTTAAAACTTTGTGCGGAATTTCATCTGTATTTTCTTCAATAATATGATGCTTTATAGTTGCATTTATTAGAATTTCATTACCTTTCCTCGAAATTATTATATCACTAATATCCCACGGGTAACCCCAATAAAGATTTTTTTTCTTTTTAATGACGGGATTAACATTAAATAGAATTTTATGCTTCATGGTTTTGGTATTTAAACAAGCGAGTTTATAATCGCTATAGTCTTCATCCCCATCGAATTCGAATATGTAGATTAGGTTCTCTTTCTGAAGATCCAAATACCAGAAATAATGAAATCCGTCTAACAATTCCGGATCAATAAAGCAGAAATCTAACCTATTCTCCAAATTATAATAGCATACACTTTTATTATCCTTATTCAAAGCCTTCCTAACTAGAAAGATATTTCGAAATCTTTCAAGATTGAAAGAATAGACTACGACCTTTCGTCCATATCTCTTATAAATTTCTTCAGGTATTTTCTCAACTAAAACAGCCGATTGCAAATTAGAAAACTTTCTATCCCCGGATCCAAATATTTTACTCTCTCCTGCATATAAATAGATACTTAGCAGGAGGTAAATGGTCACACTTAAAAAGACGAGATGGTTTAGTTTACCCATAATTAGAATATCCTCGGAGTTTCGCCAAATGGACAAAGCCTAACAATGTATGCAAGCTGCGCGAAGTAGCGACAGTTAGCCGACGTTTACTTAAAATATTGTCTTAATCCTGCTTTATATATTTCTGCGCTCCCGAAGTGACCTTTGCGAACTTCATCTATTTTCACTGAATGAACACTTCTATTACTATAGTCAAATACGACAGGGATCTTCATTTCTTCAAAAGTTTCAGTATCCTCAATCGTTATAAAATAAGAATCGTTGTTAATTTGATCTATTCTCAATATTCTTCCGAATAGATCTTCATACTTCCTTCCAATTATTATTGCTAAAAAATCGTAGTATACTATCGAAATTTCATCTCTTTCTTTCCAAGAGTCATGCCCATCGTCTAAATGCACTATATTTTCGGATAAACAAGTATATCTTGGTGATATCTTCCCATAATTATAATACTTTGGACACATACCTTTAAATTTATTCAGAAACTCGTCATTATATATAAATTTTATATTGTTCGGGGTATTAACAAAGAAAGAAGTAAGCAATGCTATTTGATTATTATAGCTTATAGTTAATAAAGTGCCCATCTTCAAATATTGAACTCTAGTAATCTTAACCTCTCCATTATATGGAATGTGAAACGTTGACTCCTTTGTACAATTTAGATTCTTATCATATTCGTAACAGGGTTTTAAGCCATTCACTTTTGAAACGACAACTGATTCACCAATTTGATATTTTCTTCTATTCTTAAATTTTTCAATGGTATTAGGTAATTTGATTCTACCAACCGTACGATTAAAAATTGCTGAAACTTGGCCCGAAAAAGTGGGGAGATGTTTTTCGACCAACAGAATATTTCCTTTTTCAATTTTCTCAGTCTTATCTGAAAAAATCTTAGGAATTATGAAGTTTATCGTTTCATAAGTATAATATTCTTCATATTCGCTGCTGAATAAGGATTGATGGGGTAAAATCAGAAATATTGTGAATAATAAGGTTTTCTTCATTTTTTAATATTTCACCTAACTACCAAGAAGGTATTCCTATTTTTTAACACCCAGTAGTTTCATGGACTGAAACGGGAACTACAAAGAAATCATTTTCCTTTTCTGAAGAAAGATATAAATGTTGCTCAGATACATTATAATGATTCTTTAAATCAAATATGAAATCTAATTCTCCGTCTCCATCTATATCACCTACTAAAATGAGCGTCGGTATTTCAAATCGTTCTTCCTGAGTATCGATGATCATTTCATCATCATTTTTTCTTAGCACCAATTTATAATTTCTTATCTTGTCTGAATCGACACGAAGCCCACTCGATTTGAGAACATAGTTGTCCTTTCCAAAAGAAAATTTGTATTGTTTTCCTAATTCAATAGAAGAAGGAATGCTCTTCTTATTTACTGCAAAATTTCCATCTTTAAATGGAATTCCTTTAACAAGGACAATCGGGGTGCCTTTTGCGGATACTTGATACCCAGTTTTTACATTCTCATTCTCATCTATGATGGCATCGTAAGCTCTTTTCACATTGATTTGTATAAGTTCGCGAGAATAAAAAATATTTCGATTGTAAATCGCAATCCAATCTTTTTGATCATTCGGATCAAATGGCAATTCGCCACCATGATATAAAAATGGAGATGAAAACACAACTCTGGGTATACATTTTACTAGTCCAGAAAATATCCAACCATCTGATATTTTTAGCCAATTCCCTTCGATTAATTTACTTCTTATCTCTATCTTCGATATTTCTGAAGTGTCATTTTCTTCTATGTGAATCAAAGAAGACTCTACTATCTTACGAACTATTTTCCCTTTTTGACTTGGGACAGACCGAACTAAAACATCAGGATAGATTGTAAAACATGAATCCTTTGGTTCCAAACTTTTAAGGTCTTGCGTAAAGAAATAGTAAGAAATAGATTTTTTACTTTTCGAGTTTTCATAGTTATCGATCGTTCTTTCTGTTAATGCAAAATATTATTACAATAATCTTTTCAGCGACTTATTCAATTTATCGAATGAAAAGTAAAAACAGACAACTTTTTAAACCCGGTTACCAACAGTTAAGGCGTTCCGACGCTTGGACACTATAACTAAAATTCTTTCTTAATAATATCGATATGGAAGTGTGACTGAAGTATTATCTGCGTACGTGAACGCAATTGATCCAAATTTAAGAATAGCTCCTGTAGGACAGCCCTTACTTTTATCTATAGAAATATCGTTTTCCGTTCGAAAAAAGAATAATGACTTGTGTACGCGATAATTGATTTCTTTCGATTTCAGATTACATTCCGCGACAATTTCAACGTCCTCTTTGTCAATCTTAACTACAGTGAAAAATAGAGTAACTAATAATGAAATTGTTAATATGATGATCTTTCTTTTATTCATTTTTTCCTCAAATAATTTTTCAGTTATAGAGTCTAACGAACAAGGCTTGATTCATATTGTTGCAATCAGTCTTTTTCGTTCAATAGTGAGTGAATCTTATTTAGCAAAGAAATTCCAAGTTTTGTTCTCCTCTCGCCTTCCCTAAAGCGAATAAAATTGAAAAAGGCACTTTTTAATTCAAATCTTTTCAATTCTTCATCCAATATTTTCTGAATCTTTGCTTTGTTAGAATGATAGCAAGAAATCTTAGATTGAGTATCACGAAAATAAGATTCATACAGATCAAATGACCTTTGTAATAATATTCTGAGATCTACCATTGTTAATTCTTCAAAAGCACAATAGAATCTGCGAAAGGGAATTTGAATTGAAAAATCATCCTCCCAATCGGATAGCTCAATTGCATTTGGTACAATATCCGAATTCAATTTAATATTTACTTCAGAGTATAAAAGAAGATCTATTAGCTGTTGATACTTTCCTGCAAAAGCATCTAACAGCTCTATTGTAATTGAATAGCATGCTTTTATATTAAGATCAAAAATTCTCTCTCTAGGACCGGCTAAAAATCGCAAGAATAGATTGTTGTCCGATAGATTTACCGAAAAAAATTCCCCATTTTCTATTTCTATTCTATTATTCATATAAAATATTTTAGTCAAACTTTCGGCTAAGACGTAAGACATTCCTATAATAGCAACAACGCAGAAGTACCGACAGTAGTGGAAAGATTCTTTTTGAGTCTACTTAGATCGTTTGCCGATCTAGTTGAGACAAATTTTTCCAATTATTGAGCAGAAGAACGCCAATGGCAAATAAAACTATTAAGAAACCAGTAATATTCATTATGCTTGTATCGACAAAGTCCGATGTAAACACAATGTCTATTGTGCCATGAAATATAGCGACGATGAGTATACTTCCTCGTGTAGAATTAAAAAGCCAAGTCAAAAGTATTGCACCAGTCAATAAGGACATTAACCAGCCAATAATGCCGAAGATCCCCATTTCAACATAACCGGGTCGATAGAAAAAAAGAGGAATATGCCAAACAGCCCAACCTATGGTTAAAATCATCGTTGAAGTAAGTGCTTGAAAACGCTTTTGTAATTTCGGTAAAGCATAACCCCTCCAACCGATTTCTTCTCCGAAACCGAAGGTAAAAATATTATAAAGAGAGAATAAAACGAAATTGAAATTTGGAAACTCTCTACTTATTCCGATTCCTACCAAGTTCACCTCGGATGAGATGATATACTTTGCAAGAACGGCCAGTGCGAGAAGAATAAACGGGCTGAGGATAGCAACAATATACCAGATAAAATTAAATTTCCATATGAACATTTTCGAGAATAAGCTTTTTACACCAGCAAATCCTTGATCAACCATACTAACAATGAATGCGGCAGAGACTGGTCCAATTGCACCAAACGCATGGTGAAAAGGAAATATTGGCAAAAAATTGATTCCAAATTTTGGCAAATATAAAGGGAGCCAAATCGTCCATGAGATAAAATAGCTTAAGAAGAAGAACAAAAATATTGATTTAATATAATCTTTCATACATAGATTTAGATAAATACTATAAAGAATAAAGTCGAACAAAATTTCGGCTAACGACCAAGCGGTTTCGACGTTTGTTATGTATCACATCTCATTTCAGGCAAAGGGAAGCTCAATTTAGATATTTTGTAACGTCTACACTTAATTCTTCTAACGCAAAGTGCTTATACAGATAATCTAAATAATCTAATTGTAAATAGTATCATCCATAACATTAATAATAAACCTCCCGGTACTGCGAGCAATGTTGCTATACTCTCAACACCGAAATTTAAGTTTATCAGTAGAATATAGACTAACATAACGATACTTCCAACTATTCCTATCCATGCATTTAATTTTCCAAATATTCCACTTTTCAGCATCGCTATTGACATTAATACGTTTGCTATTGTTGGAATGGAAAACCCTAAAAATACTGCCGGGCTCCCATGTCTCCCCTGCGCAAGCAGTGCTTCGCCAGCTACCGAATATAATAGTCTTTGTGACTCATTCGTAGTATCAAAATATTTCTCACTTAATTCTAACATAGATAACGCGACATTAGCTGATACCAAAATACTACTTCCAAATGTAAAAAGAATAAAAGCAAATAAACTCAATGCATACTCTTTCTCTCTTTGTACAACAAATAAGGTGAAGTACGATGGAAGTAATAAAATTTGAACAATCACATTCAATAAATCGAGATTGTATAAACCTAAAAATACATTTGAATGCAATTCATGAAATCTTTCTATCGCCGTTTGAGGGAATTTTAATAAACTCCCTCCGATAGTTATTCCGGCAACAACATCTATTGATATTCCAAGCAATGCAATTATTGTAAAAATAGCCCCAAATAAGAATACACTATTGGAATGATGCCTAACTAATTCTTTTTCCATATAACCCAATAGATCTTCATTCTTTATGATACAATTGCGCCTTGTCTTGCGCAGGAAGGCTAAAATTCTGCTTTTTATTTACCTACTTCATCAAGAAAGCTGAACACTTTAGATAACTTACAAAAAGGTAAACTTGCAAAAAAGAGAAATTTATTTTCGTTATTCGCCGTTCCATATAAACACACCATACCAAACGGAGCACCAACTGAATGAATTGTTCCGGCTATTAAATCATACGAAAAAGCAAATGGATACCATACCATATTAACATTTTTACGATTACTAAAATATATACTACTAATACTAATATGCGAATTTATATCATCCACTGTGATATCCTGTAGTCTGTAATATTTGAACTTAATTTCTTTATCCACAAGTGTCGGAATTTCTATATTTATATGAGCATATTCATATCTATTTTTATTCCAAATATTTTGATTTATCTCTTTAAATACTGCCATTCTACTTTTGATTAAAGGATCACATTCTGAAAAAATAATACCTGTCGGCCAAGGATAATCTCCCAATTCAACTTTTCCTGGAGGAACTCTAATAACTCCGCAAACATTGTTAATTAGTTTCAAATCCTTTTCAATATCTGCTTCAACGATTAACGTATTCTTCGCAGATTGCTTTAACGAAATCAAATTGATAATTCGGTAATTGATTTCAGGTTGAATGATCGACTTTTTGACGGTACGCGTCATACCAAAATTATAGCAAGAAACTAAGGAAACAGCGACAAACATGATTAATATAAGTTGTGTTGAAAATCTCATAATTAGGTCATTTATCTACTGTGTATAACGTCCAAGACTTGGCAATGTTTGCGATAAAACGAATTAGCAAATGCGAAACAAAAGTTGTGAAATGATCTCGAAACGACGCGGACGTGCAAGCAATTAGGCGACGTTGGTTTATTTAAAAGAGTTAAAATGCCATTGAGCACATGAATTATCTTTAGCATTAAGATCGTAAGTGGGTTCACAAACTGGTGATCCGGAAATTGCTTTTTCAATTAATTCCTTATTTTCCTTTATATATGCATTTTTCGATCTATACGCTTTGAATATTAATTTACCGTTCAGAAAATAGATTATCGCATAATTTTCCATCAGGTTCTTATATAATGCTATCTTATTAGATTTCGAATAAATAGTTGGATGCCCATGAATCATATAATACCTATTTGTATACGATTCTAAAATATTCTTATCGACTTCATTTTCATTGATACCATAAGAAAGCAATAATGGCTTATTTAATTCCAATTCTAATTTTACAACCTTGTCATCCAAATCAAGTGTATACTGAAGAACTCTCGATCCTTTAGTACATGTTAATACATCTTTCATGTCTTCAGAACAATTCTCATACTTTATTAAATATGTTCTTGGAGCATTAAGTCCCGCGGAGTTCAGCGGTCCAAAATCCGGATGAACCTGGGAGAAAATCGCAATGGGGAAACAAAATAAAAATATAAATAACTTCATCTGCCTATCCTTTTATGGAAAATGTAATCAATCAAAGCTGTACGCTGCAAAGTGGATATTTATTTTATATAACCACCAAAAATCCAGACTCTGCTAGTATATTTATCTGAGACGGAGCAAGAAGCATACCAATCGAGATCTTGTTGAGCGAAATACCAATAATCTTCTATGTTATTAATTCTCTCTTTCTCCATAGACCTAGCATATAAGAGCAATTCTTGACCTTTAGGAAAATAAGGGATTTCGCGATAGCCATCGTCAGGACCTTGAGAACAATTGTAACTTTTAGATTTTATCGAAGGCTTTTCTCTTATCATTATATTAGTTGTAGCAACCACTTTACGAGGTTCAATAATCATCGATTCAGTATCTTTAATCTTGATAATTGTTCCGACTGGTTTTGGGTTTCCATAATAAGTAGATTGTCCACATCTTAACGATTCTGAATAGAAAGGATCTGGAGATTCTGGAATTAATTTACATAATTTCTTTTCAACAAACTTCTCAACAGGACATGAAGGATTTCTCTTTGCATTTAAAGTCAAAATTCCATTTACTAAAGTATACTTTCCCGAATTAATTATTCCGCATCCTTCACCTACAAATTCTTCGGTATAGCTCCCATCTTCCTTAAATACCATAAGATTTCCGTATGTGAAAAGCCTGCCGTAATTGGACCAATCATTCTTAATTAGCTTATCTTTCGTCAAAATACTGAACGCAATATTTGGCTCTTCCTTTGGTATACTTTTATTCCTAAGACTAATTTCGTCTTTTGCACAATTACATAAGCACAAAATGATAATTAGCATAAGTTTTCTCATGCGTTTTTAATTCCTCATCTTTGAGAATATCAACCAAGATGTTCTGATGTCCTCAACGGCTCAAGCTCGAGCATGCAAGCACCGACAGTTATGCGTTGGTCAAAAGTTTCTCAGGGTATTCTTTATAAAAGTTGTTTAATACACCGAATACTTGGGGTTTCTTAGTTAATAAATCATCTGGCTTTTCAAAATATAGTTCTGAAAGGTAAGCGAAAAGTTCAGTCTCATCCCCAATATAGCCCAATGAATCAAAGACTTCCCTCTTTATTTCTGGGAAATTATTAATTAATAATTTTATCCAACTTTGATAGAAACTTTCACTTTCTAATCGAGGAATTCCATTAAAATTCCCGGAAGATAAATCAATAACATGTGTAAATTCATGAGTAACTACACAATCACCATCTTCCGGATTTTTGAACCCTCTTTCAACTGCCCGCCAGGATAATCCAACCATACCTTGATCTCCGGTAACACCATCGACAAAGCTTGAAAATTCTTCTGTTTTAAAGGCTGAAGGAAATACGACAATCGTATGTATTGAATCGAAATGATGCAAACCGATATTTTTTATCAATCTTACGGCTAAACAGGAAATGGTATATTCATGCGACTTACTAATTTGAAAACCATTAGCACCAATAAATTTTTTGGATATTACGAAATGCTGAATAAGAGCGTTAATTCTCTTTCTTTCAACATTATTTAACCTATTATAATAATCTATTTCCTTATCTAGAAAAGTTACCCAAATTTTTGGAAGATTAATAAAATAGACGTAAGGACGAAGCAATACTCTTCTAATGAATCCGAGAAAATAATTTGATTTCATATAGTATTTTACAAGTTGCGTCTAACAATCAATCCTTGGCGTCATTCGCAACAACATAAATTTGCTCATGCAAGTGCAGTCACAGACTCAGAAACACCGACAGTTAAATAAAGTGCTCAAATCGATCAGTTTGGTTCCGATCGAAAATAAAGTTTCTGCCACTCGCGAATAAGAAGTAGAACAAAAATTAAATATCCAATTACTAAGAACAAATTAAGAAACGAATATAGAGAAGAATTTGAATATTCCGGGTAAACTAATAACCTAATTAATTCAATCAAAACACTCAAAGCAGCTACGATAGCAATAATTTTAATCACAGATTTATTAAAGAAGAGAATCCTCAATTTATCAAAAAAAGCATCAAAGCTCCGCGACCCAATCACAACAACTAATCCTATGATGTAAAGAAATTCTGCTGTATTTCGAAAGATAACCAAAATAGGATCTCTTAAAATAGAGTACATTGCATCTACATTCTTTACGGACTCCATTCTACCAATAACAGAAGAATTAAGAATATATACTGATGGAAGAAAAATAAATAATCCAAAGATAAATTGATATTTCATATTGAGCCAAAAGAAATTTGAGAGCGAAATATCACCTTTATATTGACCGACTGAAGTCAAATCATAAAATATTCTAAACAATAAATATATATTATATATTATTAATGCTGCAAACGCCATAAAAATGATCGCAAAGAGAAATTTATAAATAGCGCTATCTTTTGTTAGTTCAAGAAGAGGCACTATAGACAATAGGACCGTTAAGGAAATACACAATTTCCATACTAATATATTCCGTATAATTTGATTAAGTAAATCAACAAATAACTTCATTAAATTTCCTTTGATTAATAAATATCATTTTGCCAAAATTAAAGTTGAGAGCATTTCGTCCAGTGGCCAACGCTTGGCAACGCTCCGTAATTTCATAGGACTTGCTGCAAAATTGCCAACCCTATTTGTGATTAATCACCGTTACTAATTCCGGCGACTCGAACATATCAATAGGTGAAATAACAGGTTCAGAGTATGGAATGCTATTTCCATACCTCTTTTTCATTAATTGCTGTACAACTGGATACGAAAGATCGAAATCTTTTAAAGTTTTTAATTCTCCTAATTTTATCCCGGCATATTTGTCATATAACTTCCAGATAAGTTCAGTACAATATATTAAGTTATCATCCCAGCCAAAGTAGATGTCATAGTGTTTACCTAATAGTGAATTCCCGTATTTTTTCATTTGTGCTAACTTCTCTTCGGTAAGAATATTCTCTCTATTTTTTATTCTTTTAATCACATAATGCCCTTTTTGGCTGCGTTTAATGAAAGAAGATAAAGGAGAGATTTTTACTGGCTCGACTGCCTCCAAAACTTTGAATTCATTTTTATATTTAAAAATTATACCAGCATGAGTGTATCGAGATTTTGTCGCTAATTTGATCGCTCTAGCTTGTTCTGAATTAGATTCATGAAATATGATATCGCCTTCCATTAGCTTTTGAGATAATTCATCATTTGCCCACATAGCAGGCGACAAAATAAAGAACAACAGAATTGAAAATATAAGTATAAGTTTATTCATTATTAACCTTTTATAAAGACGTTTTAGGAAATTTCGCATAGTGATCTCAAAGCAATAAGAAACATCGACAGTTTGCCCTGGCGTTTTCTATTTTCTATTACAATTCTCTTCAAATTATTTTTAAAGTACAATTGATCCGTAAATTCCCATTGCTATAGCAAGAATGATTAATTTAATTTGGTATGCTAATATTAATATTCCAACAATTAGCAAGATAAAATGTAATTTGAAAGGAGGTTTTTTATAATTAGAATCACCCTCAGAATATTTAATTCTTATGGACTCGGACTTATATAATGACAGAAATATATAAGAAAGAAATGTTAAGAAAAAGAACTTTACTAACGAAAGAATGATATTTGATTCTGCTTTACCAAATCCTGAATCTTCCATTAGCGTGCAGATTAACGCAAATGGACTGTAAACTATTATTGAAGAAAAGAAAGATTTAGTAAAACTTTTCTTTTCAGCTTCGATTTCCTGTTCTAAATCATTATTATTCATTCTTTGCTCGGTTAAATAGATTTTAAACGTGTGGCATTTCTATCGATTGAATAACGATCAAGTTGTTCCGACGATCGCGTTTGGTACGAGTTTGTATGAGAAAGCGCAGTTGCAATTAAAATAAACAATTACTTACTTTATCAAGATAACGACATTGTGAAGGAAAATACGGAAACTTAAATTCGGTTTTAATCTCATTCCAATAGATCTGCGCTACTTGTTTCTTATTAACAGCAAACCCCGCTGGATCATTTGCTTTACAATATTTTTCAAGTAAAGACTTATTAAATTGTACAACCGAAAAGCGGCAGAATTAATAGAATGATCTTTTTTATCATAAAAGATTATACGATGTCCGCCTAACCACAAAGGTATTACTACATTATGCGAAAAACATTATTATTAATGCCAAACTCCGCAATTAAAGAACTCTATTTCTAATATAGTCATTTCTATTTCTTCAATATTTCTTTTTAAGTGCTTAATATAGAAAGAACCATCTGGATAGAATATCCATAACGCAATTATCTTTCCTTTATTAATTAATTTACACTGAGTTTCAGAACATGAAACTGGATTCAATATCTCAATTTGATCTTTGCTTGATCCTTTATATGCGTTAAAAACTATGCCGTATTCTAAAAATTCTGATTTTAAGGTTAGCGATTCGTCTGCTTTACAAGTATAAGATTTTTCAATATACTTACTCACAATTCTGCGATTATATGAATTAATATACATTGAGCCATATTTATTTGGCAATTCCGTGATAGAACGGGCTTTATCGGAAGGATAAATACGAATAATATTATCGCCTCGAATTAGTTCTATCATATCTACTGAATAATAATTTTTAAGTGCTTCAATGATATCTTCTTTTCTATATTTTTCTATACAGGATGCTTTTTGCTTACAGTAAAATACTTTGGTAATAATATCATAAGGAAGCAAATCATCCCCACTCTCCTCCATTAGCACATATCCAAGTCCCTTAACAAAAGTACCGCTCAGATCCCGCGCTAAAAGGTCGTTAAACACAATGAAAGTTAATAGAACAATATATATTAATTTAAATGCCATCTAGTAACGCTTTCCCATAAAGACCAATACTTGACTACATTGTGCGATATTGAACTCGAAGCGATGTGGAAGCCCGTAAGTTAGGCGCCGAAGCATATATTATTGAGATGATTCCCGCTCTTCTTCGATTGGTTCTGATAGAGCCTTACTTGCTTTCACTATATCAAGTGTACCTGCTATCATAAATGAAGCCAATACGGATGCGCAAAAGTAGATTAAAACGGCTAAAATAAGTTCCTTTTGAATCTTCAAAAGAATTTCTTCATCTATTATCTGGTCTGCATCTGTTAAATAATCGTAGTCATCATAAAATGATTTTGCCTGTCTAAATTCCCAATTCTTTATAAAGCCGTCATTTATTTGCATGTACTTTGCATAACTATCAATATCTGAGGAGCCAGATAAAAAGAAAAATACGTAAAAAATAAATATTTTCATTAACGAGTATAAACTAATTTCTTTCTAAAATTGAATTAAAAAAACTATATTTCGAATTTAATGAGTTTTTTTTACTGAAATTCTATTTTAGTACGCTGGCGCCTAACGACCATGGCTTGACGACATTGGCGCGCTGAATGTAATGAAGACAAACACGAAAATTGCTTTTGCAATTCGAATAACTTAGCCAATGTGCTGGAGGTTAAGCGAGAGTGCCGAGCGGTGCGGAGGCACCGATAATTAACCGCCGTGCCATTTTCAATAAACTTATTGATCTGTTATATATGAAATCTCTGTATTAATAATTTCGAAAAAGGATTTCTTGAACCTTTTGTCTGAACTACTATTTTCTATTATCTCTTTAATCCAAGGCGAATTTTTGACTTCAGAAAATCTATATCAGAGCAAATTGAATTTAGCTAATTCATGAAACCCAAGTCCTTCATCAATAGGATAGCCAAATTTAGATAGATAGGTACTTTCAAATTTAAGGCCATAAATATTCATACCATCTGAATCAAGAAAAAGATACGTGTCACTTTGGGTATGAAGAAGAAAGCCTTTATACATAAACTTATATTCTCTTGCTAATTTAAGTTCAATCAGTTGCGCAGACAAGACAGTCTACCACTCTTAAATTTAATGGAGATATATTTCAAGAAATTCGGGGTCCGAAATCGATAATCGACCATTCGTATTATTTCCTTTTTAGGTTTTTAAGACCACTCAAACTTCAGTTACTTCTTTTTACAAAGATCGAAGTAGAAATTTTTGAATTTACACATTCTATCTAAAAATCAACTCGTTCGGACAAGTTTAGAGAGACATCCGTCTTAGAAATAGAATATTTTTTGCCGTAATACTTATCCATTTCACTAAGATTTTCAATAGATGTCGTCTAACGTATAAGCTATTCCGACGTTTTGCGAGTGCGGAGGTACCGACAGTTAGGCGTAGTGTGGATAGGACGTAGGCAGATGATTCAAAGACTGATAGAAAGTTTTTGAAATTATGGATTTAGATGCTTAAGCGCATTGCGAACATATTGTTCCTTTTCTGGCAAAGGGACCTTATTATTTTTTTTTCTTCATTGCGAATCTTACGTTTTTCGAGTTTTTCCTGTCTAATTTCCTTCTTTTTAATTTCGCGTTGCCTTTTCACAAAGGACAAGTTACCTTTTTGGGCCATACAGCTCTCCTGTTAAATGAAAATCGACTTTTGCTCTAGGATTTGTATAGGGCTTAAAAAAAGAAGATAGAAAGGATATAAAGGCTTCGTTAGAAAAGTGATCGACTTAACCAGAAAAAAGCCAGAGTTTTTTGGATTAATAATCCTCTTGCTGCCATTTTTCTAGCACTTTAGATAGCACGCGATAGACAAGAGGACTATTGATTTTAATTACAAATGATAGTATGCTTACCAGCGATCGCGCTGAAACTTCTTATTTCCATTTCTGTTGCGGTCAGATCTTGATTTATCTTCAGCAACTGAAACTACGATATTGCGACCGTCTAAATCTTTACCGTTGAGCTCTGAAACAGCTGCATTCGCAGAATTTTGATCCGCAAAGGTAACAAAGCCGAACCCTCTTGATCTTCCAGTTTCACGATCTACTACTATATTGGCTTCTTGAACAGCGCCATGGGTTTCAAACGCTTGGCGTAAGGTTAGATCAGTGGTTGACCAGCTAAGGCCACCTACAAACAATTTAGATGACATGAATTTTATCCTCGTTCCATACAGAGGCTACGAATAGTCCATATGAAAATTTTATTTAGATCAGTACGGGCTTGCAGTTAAAACAGAACGAGTAAAGAGCTTTAATGACACTATATTTTTTGAATCAAAATCCGACAAGGAACATTTAACTCAAGTTAAAAAAAGCGGATCATCATAAAGAGGCTATCTCCGAGCGGAGCGGAAGCACTGACAATTAGGCGTAGTCGATTATTTTTGATTACTTCTTGAATGGTTTCGTTTTTCTAGCGGCTTTGAATTTAGTAATAAATTTCTCAGGGATTCCTTGATTCTCGTAAGTCTCAAATACTGGATCATTATAGGGATCTTTGATAATTACAAAAACTTCAGATATAAATTTTGGAGGAATACAGTTCTCAGTATTGTTTTTTGAAATACACTGTTCTATTACCTTTTCTGAACAATCACCTAATTTTTTGTGGATATAAATTTCATTATCAGCGTCAGATATTCTGATTTTATTGTAATCTATACTACCTGATTCAATAAAACAATAAGGAGTTGTGTCAGTAGCTGAAGCGTATAAAGTAATAGATTTTTGAACACCAATTATGGACACCGCTGGCTCCGGCATTGCACAACATCCATAGCAATATTGAATATTACCTTCGATCAACCGCCCCTGTTCGAATATCCCCGACACATGAAAGTTCTTCTCATCGGGAATTATTAATTCGCCTGCCTTATTCTTTTTATAAATAGTATGTGTAGAATAGTCTGATGAAAATCCTGCATCAAATAACTCACCTTCTGGATACGCTATTAATTTTTTGAATAAAAAATTATCATCTCCTGTATAGTATTCATTATTCTCTTTCACTAACATGGATTGTATTTTGTTCTTACTAGAAATTTGCCTAAATGGCTGAATCGCGAATGCTTCATATGAACTTGAGCTATATTCATTAAACCTTCGAGTAAAAGTTGTGCTGCTATTCGAATATAAAACATGACCCGAGAAAATATATCCTGCCCTATCGTTTACATAAACCTCTAACCATTTACCTTTATATCCTGATATCTCAACTTGTTCCCCGACGAATTTAAGAATATTGCCCGTTGTGCCACGGGGTAAATTAGTAATGCGTTCAAATTGTTGCCCGGGGCCATTTCTTAATATTAAGCCGCTTGGAGCCGTTACCTTAAAATAGCCTTGTATCTTATTCTTTTCCTGAAAACTAAGACATCCGCAGAATATCAAATAGATTATTAATATTATTTTCTTCACTATAGTACCCAATTCAATGATCGATTACACATAACGACCAAGGTGTTCCTACGTTTCACGAGTGCGAAAGCACTTGGCACGAGCTTGCCACTGAAAGTGCAGTGACAAAGCGAAATATAGCGTAACCCGAGCGAGTGGTCGCTAAGCAATCTCGAAGCACCGATGTTATGCGCCGTTAATTAAACTCATCCGGAAAAGTCCGACGTGCAATTCGTTTAATGAGTTCATTATTTTTATAGTCTATCTGAGTAGCTCTTCGAAAATATAAAACAGATTTGATTTTATCACCTTTAATTTTCCAATAAATAGCTAAATTATATAAGGCACTCTGACATTTGATGGTTTCAGAATCTAATTTTCCCCACTTTGAGTAAGCAAATTCTAAATTACACGTAAATTTTTCCAAACAATCTAAGGTTTCGAGTAGCTCTGTTCTTATTTCAGGATTTTCATCGTCCGCTAGTAATTCAATAGAGGTCTTTAATTTCTTAGGAACTAAACGTTGTTTTATATCCTCTGCTTTCCCTTCAATTGTATTACATTTCTCACAAGCGGTTAACATCAGCTTTAATGTGTTTTTGGATAGATCAACAAGTCGGACAGAGAACATATTAGTAATATTATATTTTTCTGAGATTTCATTACTTTTCGTAATTATCATTAAAAAATCAATATTGAATACTTCGATAAATCTTTTGCCTTTACCACTTGCGAATGCCTTCCAAACCTGATTCAAAGAATATTTTGCAAAGTCCTTAGAAAGATCGTTCACTTTTAAATATTCCACTTCCCCCAAAGTTTTATAGATCTTTTCTTGATCTTCTAAACTTTCGATTCCGGAAAATAGTAATCCGATTCTATTTCTTTCATCATAAAATGTTCTTAATCTAAGCTCTTCTGGATCATTTGATGACTCTGGTAAGTAAACAGTCAATTCCTTAGAGAATAGATTTATCGTACATAAATATAATAGTGCTATAAAGATCTTATTCATATTTAATTAATGGCGTTTAACGACCAAGCCTTGGCAACGTTCCGGATCGAACAGCAAATATTTAAATTGATCATGGTTCAATTGTGATTTTTGAACCAACCGGAACGATTTCTATCAACTTATCCATTTGTTCATTAGTAATTGCAATACATCCATGAGTCCAGTCCCAAAATGTATGTAAGTTCCCTACCCAATTCCATTTTGTCTGCATTCCATGAATTAGGATTCCACCACCGGGGTTTACTCCATTTTCCTTTGCCTTTTTTATCTGATCAATCTTTGGATAAGAAATATGGAAAGCTTTATAGTATTCCCAATCATTTATAAGATAATCTAGCTTATATTCTCCTTCAGGGGTTTTGCCATCACCTTCTTGCAACTTATTCCCATCAGGATTGAATCCAAGTGAAATATTCAGTTCCAGGATATTTACACCATTTTGAACTACAATAAGCTTTCTTTCACTTTTCTTTACGGTTACAGAAGTAATTTCTTTAGATGATAAAGAAAATGAAGCTGTTAGAATTATTAGAGCTAAAAGTTTTTTCATTATTAAATAATATCTTTCCAGAATGTTCGCCTAACGACCAAGGTTTTCCGATGTTTCGCGAGTGCGTAAGCACTTGGCGCAAGGCTTTCCATGCAAGAAGAGTGACGAAGCGAAATGTGGCAAAGCCCGAGCAAGAGTTGCAAAGCAAGCCCGCAGCGCTGCGGAAGCACCGACAGTTAGGCGATGGTTTTGAATTTACTAAAGCTCATCACAATATGCTTCATAATTATAAAGCCTTTTTGAAAGAATATGAGCGATTGTCTCTTCATTTATTTCACACTGAAATTCTCTCTTAAGAGTTGGACCAACACATTTCGGAGGAAGTACATGCTTTCCGAAATTAGTAATTGTGTGCTTTAGAATTATATTTCGCGAATCAATTTTAAGAACTTTTGTTTCACATTGATAACAAACAGCACTAGTTTGACAAGTTGCTATTGTTTGGGCATTGTTATTAGTTATAATATTAACAGAATCTAACTTTCCGTGGAATTCTTTCAAATCTATCGAAAAATTGAATGGCATTAATGAAATAAGTTCACTAATTCCTTTTTCTTTGTAACTGTCTAATAAGTCTTTATATTTCTCCGTTGAATCAGTAAGAAAATACCCCAAGGTATACCCTTCCAGATTCTCTGCCTTTATTTTATACCACGGAGAAGAATACTTATAAAATATATCTCCAGTATTGATAGGATCCCCATCAATTATCACTTCACTATGGTTCGCAAGTTTAGTTAAAATATTTGAATTAACATCATGGCTTTCGTAGAGAAAAATCCCAGGTTCATAATTGACAATGACTGCGTTTCCGTTTCCTCTTTTTTCCTTAGCGCACGACAAAATGTTCATAAACAAAAAGACTAAAGTTAATATAAATTTTCTCATACTATTTACCAGTGGTGATCTTCAAAACTTTCGCTTAACGTCTAACGCTTGGCGACGTTTCGCGAGTCAGTAAGAACTTGGCACGAGACTTGCCTTTGCGAGATGAGTGACAAAGCGGAATTTGGCGAAGCCCAAGCAAGGGTCGTGAAACGACCCCGCAGCGCAGCGACAATTTTTAGTTATCTGCTTGTGCCGCGCCTCAAATGTATAACCAAGCGAAGCCAAGGAAGAAATCGCCTTCATCTATTCTCCTCAAAGTATTAAAATTGCGAATCTGAAAGTTTAAGTTCGAGATAAATTATTCATCCAAACTCCGTAAACAAAAACTTATCATTTCTAAGCTACTATGGCGCAGGGACTGACATAAAGGATTCTTTGAAGAAGGTAATTTTATGGACATTTTTTTTTCCTAAAAATCATTTCATCGTACGTGCCATTACTATATGAATAAAATTTCTTTGAATCTTCTTCATATACAAGGTCATTTACAAAATTATCACCAAATGAATAATCCATTGGGACGTAAAGGAAAAGCGAATGAATTGCTTTTCCTTTTCTCCAATCTTTTTCAATAAAATTCTGAATCCAAAATTTTACTTTTATTTTTTCATTTCTTTTATCAAGGAATTCTACCGTTTCAAAATATTCCTTTCCGCAGAAATTTATACTTACTTTAACTTTTCCCTCAGCGATTTTATTACCAGTCGCCTCCCACAACCCTACTAAAAAATGCTCATTTTTAAAGCGGAAGTTATTTTTTTCCGAATCAATTTCTCCCATCTTTTTTATTTCAATGCCGCCTAAATTACCCTCAGCACCTGGTTGATTTGCTTTCATTTTGCAGAAATATATAGACCAACCGATAATCAATAGAACAAAGATTATAATTACTATTCTTTTCATTGATTACTCATTATTAGATCCGTATTTACGCAATAAGGCTCTCCTTTTCTCCAAGTAAAGATTATTTACTCGACCTACAATATTCATTTATTATTTTCCTGCAAATTGAATATCTTTCTAAAAAATCTTTTAACTTTAAGTAAAATTAAATTTCTTTATCTTAATCAATACTCAAAGCCTGCCATGGACGGCAGGCACTATAATGAAGGGTGCGGCATAGCGATCTCGAATCGAAGCGGAAGCACCGATAGTTAGGCGAAGTAGTCCGATCGTTAGCTATGGTATGTTGATAAACTCTCCAAAAACCCAGCCTACATTTGGATAACACCCATTATATGCGTTTGAAGACACAGCAATTAAATACCAATAATTTTCCCACTGGGCAATTTTCACTTTTTGAGTTTGGCGCCCAATTATAACGATATCATTTCCAGTTGGAATATATTCACTTTCAACCTGTTGATGACCTTCATCGATAAAGCTACATTTGAAAGAAAGAGAATTCTGATTTGGGGTATCACGAAATTTAACATTAGACGTTGTTTGAGAATTAATAAGTCCAATAGTGACTAACTCTATCCCTTTATAATTTCGCTTTTGCCCCGATCCTAACTTACTATTATAATTCCAATAAAACAAATTCTCTCCACAATTTAAGCGCTGAGTATAATATAAAGATTGATCTGACTTTTCTAAAAAGCACTTCTTATTCTTAACTGGCTTATTTTCTGGAGTACACCCAGGATTCTTCTCAGGTTCTAAAAACAGGTGATTACTTTTAATTTCATAAGAGCCGTTATAACCCCCGCATCCTTCTCCAGCATATAGTTCAGTATATGTTTGATTTTCCTTGAACTCCATTACCCAGCCCTCGCCTGTTACAATGTCTGGTCCCCAAGCTGTTGTTATGAGCAAATCTTTATCAATAGCATTGCTTGAGCATGAAAACAACAAAATGGACATACTTAAAAGGTACAAAAGTTTCATTATCGTTTTAATTAATTCCTTATTACTTTCAATTTTGGACCATTACGTCTAATGACCAAGCTGCTCCGACGTTTCGCGAGTGCATAAGCACTTGGCGCGAGGCAATCCCGCAGCGATGCGTCAGAGCCGACAGTTATGCGCTGCTTTTTTTACAAATATTTGATTTATTTTTTTGAAATAATTACAACATGATTATCAAAACTTTGATCATTATTCTGATAATCAATATTGAAAATTTTTTGAATCTTCAGATTATTCATTAAGAGTAATTGAGAAATATCTGTAATAGAATGATAAAAAAAATAAAGTTCTCTTCCATCTTTTCCTATTTTAATACCTGAATCGTTCGGATTTCCTTCGACAATACTTAAATATAGAATCCCGCCATTTTTCAACGAATCAAATAGTTTTGGAAAAAGGTTTTTGATATCTATAAATGGTATGTAAGGCAAACAAAATCCCATAATAATTCCATTAAGATATTCATGTTGAGTTTTGAAATGTCTTAAATCTGAAACATTAAAAATGCATTCTGGATTATTCTTTTTAGCTAGAATAATCATTTTATCTGAAATATCTATACCACTTATATTAAGATCATTTCTTTTTCTAAATAAATAATTGGTAATATTCCCAGGCCCACAACCTAAATCTAAAACATTTCCGTTTAGAGGAATTTGATCGGAAAAATAATTGTAAGTTTCATTATACAGAGGAAAATCCATAAATTTCTCCTCATATAGGCTTGCAATTTCGTTCCAAGTATTGAAAGTTTCTTTAAATTTTTCCATATATATTAAATCAAAATATTTAATTTTTGTAACTAGTATAAAATTTCAAAATAGTTGCGCATAACGACCAAGCCTAGCCGACGTTTGCGATGGCCCGAGTTTGCACAGGCAAACGAAGTGATAGACGTAAATGTGCCGAAGGCCGAGTGAGTGGTCGCGTTAGCGATCCACGAACGAAACGGAAGCACCGACAGTTAGCCGCCGGTCTTATCTAGTAAAATCAGTTTTTCATCAACCCTATCGATAAACGAGCGATATTCAAATGGAATGTTATCCCTTACAACATCAAATAGCCAATATCGACGCTGATCTTCAAAATTGGCTTCGATATAAAACCCACCTTGATCTATTTCATCTGGATGGCCAAATTTAGAGTTGAAGTCCTGAATTAAACAGCGAGGAAAATGGACTAGTAAATCTTTAGTAATAATATATTTTTCTTGCGGTTGAATTTTATATTCCCCGTTAAAAGGATGACCGACTGATGAAACCTGATCCAAATAATTTCTAGAAAGAATACCCCCTTCCAATTTAAATATATTTACGCAGCGAAATATACATTCTCCAGCATATTTACCGAATATTAAAGAATTTCCTTCCGACTCTAAGTTCATCTCTCTTCTACAAGAAATTGTTAAAAGTATAAGCAGGATGATTTGGATATTAAATCTTACTACGAGATACATATATTAAGACTGGCGTCTAACGACCAAGGTGTTCCGACGTTTTGCGAGTGCGCAGCACTTGGCATGAGTCTTGCCCTGCAAGACGAGTGACAAAGCGAAATGTGGCGGAGCCCGAGCGAGTGAGTCGCAAAGCGTCTCCGAGCTTAGCGGAAGCACCGATAGTTAGGCGCAACTTTTTTCGCAAACAATTTAAGAATTTCCTAATTTTAACGCTCGGTTTGTTCGTCTTCGCATCCACTCCCAATCCAACGTATTGGAAGTTTATAGTTCCACATAAAGAAGACTACGCTTCGCAATTACCATATTTTCCACCAGGGTTTTGAAAAAGCATACTTGTTATAGCTACCGCCTGTCAAAGTTTGCGTATCGAGGTCATACGCAAATAATACCCATTCACCAGCATCGTCAATCGGGTCATATGAAAGCCCTGTCACTACATTATTCTCAACTCTTAAATCCTTTAAATCATCCCAAGATATTCTTTCTGTGTCCCAGTGAGTCCCGTTCGGTTCAATTATTGTCAACTTTAGCTCATCTTGCAAGACTAACCGATTATTACTGGCTTCAAAAATATCACTAAAGCTACCCCCAAAAACTGAAATTGCTTTCGAATGGTTTGGATCCATTAGATAGCAAGTTCCACAAGCAATTATTAATAGCTCTTGAATCATTTCAAATTCTATTACACGTTTTAACTTAGTCCAACCCGGCTTAAAGTTTGCAACCCAGTCAGTCCCGTCTGAATTGTAAAATCGAACAGGAAATCCTTCTGAATAGAATAATTGTCCGTCTTCTGTTATAGGAATGTACATTGGACCGTAAACCGGCAATGATTCTAAAATTTCGTATCGTTTCACTGAAATCTCTTTCACTCTTTTAAATATCGTTATAAAAATGGCGCCTAACGACCAAGGTTTGACGACGTTTCACGAGTGCGCAAGCACTTGGCGCGAGGCTTGCCATGCAAGACGAGTGACAAAGCGAAATGTGGCGTAGCCCGAGCGAGTGGTCACGTTAGTGATCCACGAGCGGAGCGGAAGCACCGTAAGTTATGCGAAGGTTGGCTAACGACTAAAAGTCAATTTTAATTTCTCAAATACAGAAACAGCGTCTTTCACTATAACCACTTTTCGATCTATAAAATCATTATCACGACCTTTCAACTCTTTATTCGTTTGAAGATCATAGATTGATTTTAGTTCTCTAATTATTTTAAAACTTTCATTAAAATAGAAACGTTTTTCTACCCTAACATTCCCATAAAAAGTTGAAAGATTCGAAAATACGAAAGCTATTTTACTGTTATCGTAGAAATAGTATTCAGTTGTATGAACCCAATCTCCTGATGGTGTGCTTTCTTCTAATAATATTGAAGATACATTCTCATGATCTTTAAATATTCGAATGAAGCTTAAGATATCTTCTTTCTTTGAGTTTTTATCAAGCGTTTCCCAATTAGATAGATCTTTCGTATTTTCATTCCAATATCTAACATATTGAATCGAATTATCTGAGTTAGCTTTTTGAAATTCTTGCGCACTTTTGTAAATTTCTCTGATTTGCAGAATTTCATTAGATTCTGAGTATGCAGAGATAGCAATGAATAATATGAACAGTAAAGATGTCTTTTTAACCATTTTCGATATTAGAATATTATTTTGCCAACTTTCGCATAACGACCAAGGTGTTTCGCGAGTGCGAAGCACTTGGCGCGAGGCTTGCTTTGCAAGGCGAGTGACAAAGCGAAATGTGGCGTAGCCCGAGCGAGTGGTCGTGTTAGCGATCCACGAGCGGAGCGGAAGCACCGATAGTTAGGCGAAGGTATTCTCATCAATTTCAGAGAAACCATCCTCCAATATTTTGCTCATTCCTTTTCTTTCTTTCTTAAATCTTTCGGACTTCACTTTTTGGCTATGTCTATTCTTATCTGATTGAAAATGTATGTTGTTCTCAACTAGAAATGAGCCAGGCTGAACCATTAACCCATTATATATACAATCATCAAATCCACAATTGTGCTTTGAATACTCTCCAAAATTACGATGTCTTATGCGTTTTTCTTTTAATATCCTCTCTTGATTTGCAATCACATTTGCCCAAATCTCTCGTTCATCGGCAACTGTGAGCATCTTTCCCAAAGTAGTAACGCGAACAAACGTATCCGGATCTTTTATTTGCAGAAAATCGAAGGTCTTCTTGAATATTTTATGAGCATGTTCCCTTATTTCAATTTTCTCTTCTATACTAAGTTTTTCATTTTCTGAAATAGATCGATAAAGACCAAGCGTATTAAAATCAGTATATTTCTTATAATTATCTATATAGAAAATATATTCTGCTAATTTTAAGGAATTGAATTTTTTTCCTATTTTCATCTTTAGATTTCCATGATTTTTTTATGAAAAATATTGAGAATACTTTCGGATAACGACCAAGGTGTTCCGACGTTTTGGGTTTGGCACGAGCTTGCCACTGCAAGCGCAGTGACAATGCAAAATGTGGCGTAGCCCGAGCGAGAGTCGCGTTAGCGATCCACGAGCGGAGCGGAAGCACCGACAGTTATGCGCAGTAAGCGCGCTACTCTATATATAATAATTTTGCTTTATATAGAATTACTAACGCCAAAAGTGCCACCACTTCTTCTCTTCTTTCCATTCAAGAACACTTTCGATGATTGAGTTTCCACTATCTGAATCCGTACTGACTTTAATACCTATTGCTGATTTTCTTTCAATATCACTTCGACAGTCTATATAAGTCCATTTCCCCTTATCTTCATCGAATCCAGTAAAAACTATCTTTTCGAACAAGATCCAATTCAAAGTTCGCGTTAACACTCTATCGATACCAGGAAATACTTTCTCCCTTGATTTGCCATCATTCTTTAGATATTTAAGTTCAGGAAAATAACTATCATCACAAAGGGCGCCATAACCAAGGCCCAAATCTTCTAAGAAATTGTAGCCTGCACAATAATAATCATAAAACATGATTAGAATCATAGGTAGCCTTTCTGAGCCCTTTATTGCCTCTTCAAGCAGCTTAGTAATTTTTAATTTTTCAAATGACCCTTGATCAATATATCTTGTCAGAATGCTTTGAATTTCGTATTTAACTGACTTTTTACGATAATCTAAGGACATTAAGTCTAAATAATCATCTTGTGAAAGTAAACGTTCTAAGCCTTCGCTTTTGAATACCCAATCTTCAAATTCATGAATAGCAATGGATACATATAGCAAATCGTATATTTGCTCATTCAATTCCGAAAGAAAATTCTCGCTTTTCATTGAAGATTACTATTAAGAAAAATGCTGCGCGTTTATTGCGTATAACGACCAAGGTGTTCCGACGTTCGCAACGGCGCGAGTTTGCCATGCAAGTGCAGTGACAATGCAAAATGTGGCGAAGCCCGAGCGAGTGGTCGCGTTAGCGATCCACGAACGAAGCGGAAGCACCGATAGTTAGACGCCGTAACAGACTTTTCTAATATTCTTCGTATACATTATTATAGTCATAATATGCGGAAGTATAACCATATTTCTTACTACAGCCCAAGGTCACTCTCTCAAGATCATCCATGCCATTAGGAAATTCAAGATAGTTAATACAAACACAACTCTTTTCTTTATCGAGCATAGAAATGAAGCCACTATAATTTGCAGATTTGCTAATGCACTCGGAAATCCTCATATCAGGTTGATAGCTTACTATTTTTCTTTCAAATTCTTCTAAAAATTTATGAAGCGAACCCGTTCGAATTTTAGCAGTAGATTCCGGATATGTTAATTGGCACATTTCTTTACATTGATTTTCACTTCTTTCTTTTCCATATAAAGTTAAATTCACATAAACTAGATAATTTGTTTTGTTAATACATACTTTATTATTAAAAGGAGACAATTCTCCTTTTTTACAAGTGAGCCACCCTTCCTTTGTAGGATCAAAATTTGAGAGTGTTGCAAATCTATTGCTCACATTGATAGATCCCGCACAACTGAAAAGAAAGATGATAAAGTGTATATTTAAAAGTTTCATTCTGTTATGGCGTCTAACGTCCAAGGTTTGACGACGTTCCGCGAGTCCGTAAGGACTTGGTATGAGGCTTGCTGTGCAAGACGATTGACAAAGCGGAATGTGCCGCCGCCCGAGTGAGTGGTCGCGAGCGATCCACGAACGAAGCGGAAGCACCGTAAGTTAGACGCCGTCATTTTTTTCTCTTTAAATTAGTCGCCTTTTTTGGGATTACATAAATTGCATCAAGTATATGTTCTAAAATTTCTATGGCTAACTTAAGTTTGTCTTTATCAGGCTTTTTCAATCTGTGAAGAGCTGTGTTTCCCAAAAAACGGTGCTGATGAAGAATATTAGCTTGCTTCTCAGTGAGCAAATTTTCCTGTGTTAACCCATTAATTTTGCCTTCAAGATTTCCTTTTTGCTTTGTTACGATTTGGCCATTCTTGTCCTTTTCTTCAACAGGGCCCTTCTTAATCTTTTGGTCAGCACAAACCCCCTCTATCATAGCACGAAGACCAGCTGCACAAAGAATTAAATTTTCTTTATTATAGCTTTCAAGCGTCTCCGCATATAATTCCTCAATCTGGCGAGGTAGACTAAAGAAATATTTTGATTCTAAATTTCCCTCTTCTCTCTCGGGATAAACCGTAATAGTTTCTATACTCTCAATGGAACCATCTGCATTATAAGTAAAATCATCTTAATTAGTAGAAATCTTCAGAAAGGAAACATCTTCACAACCGTTACATTCCAAGATAAAGTATATTTTTTCCCATCCTATATCTGGACCCTCTGCATACCCGGTAGCCTTATGTTCTCCTTTAACGGTGTGCTTAGTTGTATTTCCACATCGCAAGCAATGAATTCTTTTAATTTCTGACATTTTCTCTCTCAAAGGAAAATTAAATGATGGCGTCTAACGACCGAGGTGCTCCGACGTTCGCAACGGCACGAGTTTGCGCATGCAAACGAAGTGACGGACGCGAATGTGGCAAAGCCCGAGCGAGCGGTCGTGTAAGCGATCCGCGAGCGGAGCGGAAGCACCGACAGTTATACGCTGGGCTGGCTTAATTCTTATATAAATTTGCGAGATATTTGCCTTTGAGAGTTTTGTATATGGAGAAGTCGGAATCTATACTAATAATATTATAGATACCTTCCCTTTCTGCTATGCACATTAAAGATGCGTCAGCTAAATCCATTGGCAAATCTGAATACTTTTGCATCCTACTCTTTATATATTTTAGGTCTTCTAATGTTATATCTAAAATTTGCAGACTTCCACGCTCTATCCATTCCAAAAAGTCAGATTGGGCATTTATAGAAAAAGAAAGTAAATAGATTACCTCTGTAACCACAGGCCAGGTAGTAAACAATGATCCTTTAAATCCTTTTAGGAATTTAAATACTGATTTATGATAATTGTCTGATGAATTGAATAATGCAATGATAGGGCCAGAATCAACGAGAGCGGCGTTTTTCATTCTTGTCCTTTAGTATGTTTTTCAATGCACTTTTCCTATTTTGAGATAATTCCTGATTGTTGGCGGAATGCTTACCAAATAGATCTTCACCCAATTCAAAGGGTGTTTTATTTGAGCTATGATTTTTAATATATTCAAGAATCGATTCTTTTACAATCTCAGAGCGACTTTTACCCTTGGATTTTGCAAATGAATCTAATTGTCTTTCTAAATCGGGTGGTATTCTTAAACTGATCACAAATTCATTGTATCACTATTTTGTATTACAATCAAGAGTATTATCCAATTTTTCGGAAAAAATCAATTTTGCCAGCCTTGCGTATAACGATCCAAGGCTTGACGACGTTGGCGAACCCTGAGCCTCCAAAGAGGCGTTAGGGTCAGGCGCGGGTTTTGACACCGCAAAAGCCGTGACTGGAGCCAATGTGCCGAAGGCCGAGCGAGGGTTGCGAAGCAAGCCCGAAGCGAAGCGTCAGAGCCGACAGTTAGGCGTAGTTTGGCGCTAATAAAGTAAGATAGATTATTATAGAATCACTATAATTTAGCCCGAACAAATCTATAAAAATCTGAGGGAGGAGGAATATCATGCCAATTAAAACTTTCGAGAGTCGCTAATGCACGAACCCGAAGTATCATCCACATAGGATCAGAAATCAGAGCCTCGCTAGTCGAATGCTGAGCACTAATATCGCCGCTATTCTGATCTAGTATCGAATTAATTTCTTCTAATAATTTAATTTGTTCCTTATTCAAAGTGTTATCAAGGTCACTTTTAACGGCTTGATATGCATTATCAAAATCAAGAGCAAGTTCATCAGCTATACAAACAAAATCTGGAAAAAGCCTACTCTGAGTTTCCGCCGATTGAGCGAGTGCTTGGAGAGCGTATTTTAACAAGATTAATTTTTCCGTAATAGGCAGATTAGTCATTGGGATAATTTATTTGGCTTATAAAGATCAAGCCGATAGTAAATTTAAAAATTATTTGAGCTTAACTTATTCGCTTTTATAATTTAATTTTCGCCAAATTACGCCTAACGACCAAGGTGCTCCGACGTTCGCAACGGCACGAACTTGCGCAAGCAAGTGCAGTGACGGACGCGAATGTGCCGAAGGCCGAGCGAGAGTTGCGAAGCAATCTCGAAGCGAAGCGTCAGAGCCGACAGTTAGGCGCTGGCCCTATCTTATTAAAGTGAATCGGATTAAAACACATCGTCACAGGAACATTCAGCGAGGCTTGTAGAAATAATGGAAGGTACTCGACATATCTCAGCAAGTCTTGCTCCATCTCCTGCTAATTCATAACAGTGCGCCTTGTCTCTTATCGATTCAGAAGATTTCGCAATTTTCAAAGCAGCTACTAACTGGATCCAAAAGGGATGAGCAAGCCACGCGAAACATACCAATCTGCGAACAGGTGCTATTTCTAGTTCATCGTGAAGATTTCTGTATCTACTATTGCTCACCTTTTTTACTATAAAATTATCCAGATTGGATTTACTAGTAAGCGATCGACATGAATCAGAATAAATTGAGTCAGTAATAACAGTAAGAACCACGAAAATAAGTAATAATATTTTCTTTCTCATAACACACCAATTATTAAGATGAAACGTTAGGAAAAACAAGTAATTATTTATAATAATATAATATTATCAATAATTTAATGCATATTCTGATCTGAAATCCCATTGATAAAAGCGATATTTTAGGACTTGCGCCTAACGACCAAGGTGTTCCGACGTTCTGCGTTTGGCACGAGCTTGCCATTGCAAGCGCAGTGACAATGCAAAAATGTGGCGCAGCCCGAGCGAGGGTTGCGTTAGCAATCCCGAAGCGTAGCGGAAGCACCGACAGTTAGGCGTAGTTGGTTAGTTCAGGATTCATCCCGCATTTTTCGAAAGAGAGCTTTTGACTCTCGAGCCCATTCTCCAAATTTGCTAACAGATTTTTTAATATTTTCTCCGTATGGGTTTAACAGATCAATAATACCTTCATTTATCGTATAATCAAGTTTTTCAATTTTTCCTATAAAAATAGTAAGAGGTTCGAAGACTTCATTCTGGAAGCCAAAATTAGCATTTCTATAGTCATAAATATCAGTGAAGCGCTCATATTTTTTCCCACATAAATCTGCCACTTTCACTATCGCATTCGATACTTGTTTTCGATAGTTTGCTAAATCTTTTAAATATTCCTGCAATTTACCGCTTCTCAATGAATCTCGCCAGGAATTTGCCAGAACACAGCCTGTATCGTATACATATTCTGCCTCTTCTAAGGCAGAATATATCTCATCAATAGCCTTACGCTTTTCAGGATCCGGTATATGGATTTTTACTTTTTTAACAGTGGCGGGTTGAACAACTAGCCTCGTTGATTTATTATAAAGGAAGACAGATATTCCAATAACTATTAAACCTAAAAAGATAATTGTTATTCGAGTTAGTGGATGCGTTAACCAGGTCGGTGGAGACTCGATAAAAGAAGCAATCCATTGTTCAGGAACAATGCCGGTAAGTAAAAGTATTGCGCCAATTATTGCTTGGAAAATCGATCTGACCAAAGCACCAGCCATGTGAGACAACAACCATTTAATCATATCATTTCTTCAACGAAAACTATTTTTAACCAATTACGCCTAACGACCAAGGTGTTCCGACGTTTGCGATGGCGCGAGCTTGCTCTGCAAGCGAAGTGACAGAAGCAAATGTGGCGTAGCCCGAGCAAGGGGCGCGAAGCGACCCCGCAGCGCTGCGGAAGCACCGATAGTTAGCCGACGTTACCTTCAAGTAGTAGCGACGACAAATCCTATGAATATAACAGGCAAAGCTATAAGAAAGTCTGCAATTGCAGATAACGAAAGCGAATATAACCAAGAAAAATACTTCGACGATGTATCATTATTCAATTCATTTCTAAATGAATTTATAAACACTACCAAAGACCAACCAATTCCCTTCATTAAAATGAATATAAAAATCGCCAAAGAAAAAGAATCGAACTTCTCAATACTTAAGCAATATTGAAACGTTGGAACGAATAGATAATCGGTTAAAGTGAGAAAAAAACTGAAAAAATATGTAAACGGGCTTTCAAATTTAGAATCAGTAAGCCTGCGCGAAATCAGCCAAAAGTTTATAAGAAATTTTAATAATAGATATAGCCACAAGGATACTGCCTCATCGATAAGAAAAGTATGCGCTAACAATAAAAAATGGTATATCATCTAAGAATTCTTGGTTCAAACATATTTCATTAGTAATGTCGGCTAACGACCAAGGTGTTCCGACGTTTGCGATGGCGCGAGACTTGCTCTGCAAGACGAGTGACTGAAGCAAATGTGCCGAAGGCCAAGCGAGAGTTGCGAAGCAATCTCGAAGCGAAGCGTCAGAGCCGATAGTTAGACGGCGTCCAATTATCCAACTAATTAAATCAACTAATTATTTCGAAAAACATTGCTCTCTATATTGTTTCGAGTCTGTTCTAACATCATTACTATTCTGAAAATATTTTTTTCTATCTTCTGAATCGGGTGTCCAACCATACATTAGCATACTCGACGGACCGCCTCCTTCACACTCTTCACCACAATCGCAATCAGGATGATTAGGCATCTTCGAACAATTAGACTTAGCTATACTGGCTTTACAAATTTTATAACAACAAGATTGAGCACTCTCAAAAGAAATATAAAGTTTATTTTTAAACTCGAAAGGCTTTAAAAATGCGCCAAAAACAAAACCTATCTTATTCTGAAAATTAACTTTCACCCACTGCGAATTTTGGCCTGCGACATTCTCTCTTTTGGGCTCATATTGCAAAATAATTAGTTCATCTTCATTGTTGAATATATGAATAACTTTTGATTTTATCGAGGGCTTTTCCCTTAAATTAACATTCGTACCATTTATCAGAAATTTTTCTTCTGCAAATAATGAGAAAGTAGAAATTAAACCTATAAAACAAAGAGAAAAGAATACTTTGCACATAAATATAATCTTAATTGGATGCCGTCTAACGACCAAGGTTTGACGACGTTCCGCGAGTCTGACGGACTTGGCGCGAGGCTTGCTTAGCAAGACGAGTGACAATGCAAAATGTGCCGAAGGCCAAGCGAGAGTCGCGGAGCGATCTCGAAGCGATGCGTCAGAACCGATAGTTAGGCGACGGCTCTGCAGCTAATACAACAAAATTAAGCCACGGATGGCGTTAGTAATTATTTAGGAGCATAATGCTCCGTATATAAATCCAGAACCTTTTTTATCATCGTCTGATAAGGCACACCAGATCTTTTAGATTCCTTTTTAAAGAACGAAATACTCTTTTTACTTAAGACTATAGTTATTCTGGAATTGTCCTCTTTCAAAACGAGCTTACTCGGAGGAGGTAGAAAATCATCAACTACTATAGAAGATTTGATAGAAGATGATATAGATACTGGCGCATCAGTGTATTTTATTTTCTTTTTCATAAACTTTCTTACCTTGTCTCCAATAACCTGCCCCAAAGATTCGGATCTTGTTATTTCTAACAGTAAATCTTACTGTCGAAACATGCGAATCAATGAGACCAAAGCAATAATATCTCTTTTCAGATTCAGAAGAATGAGTAACATCTAAAGTAATAACCCTGTTTGGGTCCAAGAATGCCCGTTGAGCCTCAAAGAAATCAATTCCATGTTTCCGCAGATTTTCTTCGTTCTTTGCAGGGTCCCATTCAAACTCCATCTACATAGAGAATAGGCGCTGGCTATATCTTTGTCAATACATATAATTATACATATTTTTATGTGTATTTAAAAATTAAGAACTTGTAGATAAGGCGGGCACGGAAGCCCGCAAAACTTAAAAACAATGTCGTGCAGAGCTGTTCGCCTAACGACCAAGGTGTTCCGACGTTTGCGAGGGCACGAGTTTGCTCTACAAGGCGAGTGACAGAAGCAAATGTGGCGAAGCCCAAGCAAGGGTCGCAAAGCGATCCCGCAGCGACGCGGAAGCACCGATAGTTATGCGACGTCGCAATTAAAATAAACAATTAATTACTTTATCAAGATAACGACAGTTTGAAGGAAAATACGGATACTTTAATTCAGATTTAATCTCTTTCCAGTAGGTTTGCGCTACTTGTTTCCTATTAACAGCATATCCCACTGAATCATTAGCTTTACAATCCTTTTCAAGTAAGGACTTGTTAAATTTCATATCCGATAAGTATTTATCACCATTATAATCTTTTTGGTACGTAAGTTTTTTAATTTGGTATTCCGATTGAAAATCAGACTTCGGCAAAAACCCGGCAAATTTTCCATATGAATCTTGAACTCCAATATACAAGGGAGTAAGGACAATACCAGCATCTGAATTTTTAACTTCGCCAATCTTAATTAGTAAAGGTTGTTCGTATTGTTTACCCTTGAGTTCTAAAGATCCAGCCCACCCTGGCCATATTTCCATAGAATAAAATAATTCTTCGTTGAGATAATACTTCGTACCTTCTGGAACTTCTGTAAAAACATTACATACAATAGATTGAGGACTCAAAATTTTCTTAAATGACTCTTCTATCAGAGTGTCCTTTTTATCAATCCAACATTCGTGATTTGCAATTTTCACGAGATGATCTTTGTCTACTTTTTCAATTTTAAGTATATCTCCGAAATTAAAGCTCTTTTTATCTGTTCGATAGTTGTTTTGATTGGGTTTACAAGAGACATTTTCTTTAACTATGATCGCGATCCTCATCTCGAAAGATTCAGTTAGTTCCTCTTTATGGCAACCCATTAGTAACATAATAAATAGAATGATCTTTTTTATCATAAAATATTTTGCGATGTCCGCATAACGACCAAGGTTTGACGACGTTCCGCGAGTCCGAAGGACTTGGCACGAGGCTTGCTTCGCAAGACGAGTGCCAAAGCGGAATGTGCCGAAGGCCAAGCGAGAGTCGCGTAGCGATCTCGAAGCGCAGCGGAAGCACCGATAGTTAGACGCCGTAATTATTACTTAACTATTTCAAATCAAAAAAGCAGAAATCATCATTGCTTACTGCCTTTGAGAATCGCGAGAAGCCTGGAATCGGGTTTAGATCTTTAACTTGCAAATTAAATTTCATATGATCATCCTTTAACAATATTTCTCCCACACAAACAAGTTTAAGATCAAGTTTTCCATATTCTTTAAGTTTATCGGATAAGCCACATTCGTTAATACAAATTTGCTTAGGTTGCTTTCTTTCATAAAGGCAAGCACCCAGACATTCTCCCCCTTCGATAATTGCACAAGGCGCTTCAAAATTTATAACATTTGTCTCAATTGACCATTTCCCTTTTTCAATTGATAACCTTTCCGATACTCCGTAAACAGGGAAAATGTCAGATTTCATTATTGTATGATCTTTAAGAAACTTTAAACCGTGAGACTCTTGAGTATCATCAAAGCATTCTGAACCTTGACCCAAACAACCTCCTCTGAAATTAATCGGGAAATTTTGTTTACTAAGCTTCGAACAAGAAGCTGCCTTCTTAGTTTCAGTAAGGGAGGGCTCTCTATTTAAATTGACCCTACAAGCAAGAATTGAACAGCTAAAGAAAAGAACACAAATTTTTATTATATAATACTGCATATTATAATTATGGCGTCTAACGACCAAGGTGTTCCGACGTTTTGCGCGTCCGAAGGACTTGGCGCGAGACTTGCCCTGCAAGACGAGTGACAAAGCAAAATGTGGCGTAGCCCGAGCGAGTGAGTCGCGAAGCGATCTCCGAGCGTAGCGGAAGCACCGAAAGTAAGACGCAGTCGCAAGTTTTACTCAGATTTTTCAATTTTAGGCACTAATTCATTCATCGTGTAATGAACGAATTGTGTACCTAATTCAGTAAGCTCATATCCTTCTTTATCATCGAAAGCGGACTTCATATAAGGAGACCTTTGAGTCTTTTCCTTTGCTTTTTTAACGAAATTTCCATCATAATCTATTATCCGTTCTTATCTTATGACATGGCCAATACTTAGATCATGAACAACTAACTTAAATAAATCTGCTTCGGCTGAATCTTCACGGACTTGCTCTCCATACAGCGATTGCCACATTTTAAAACGGGTTATTCCTTTATTTTGATAAATTAGTGAGATTAAATCAAGATGCAACTCACTAAATCTACTCACCCAATCAATAAATAATGAGATAACCGTATCAGGAGTAATCTGACTAGCAGCGGCATTGGTAAGTAAATTCCTTAAATAAAATCTTTTCTTTTCCGATTCACCTGCCGACCAATCACGATAAACCTTTTTAATTAGATTCAGATATCCATCGCTAGCGATCCTGTCTTCAATAACTGGATCATGAAGATCCAATTTATTAAATACTTCAGTTAGTGTGATCGCTATCTTTTCAACTTCTTCGGCTTGAATTTTAAGCCATGTTTCTAACAGTTTATTAATTCGAGCTTGTTCTGTTTCAGACCAAGCTCCCGCGCCGGCACTGAAGGCACTCCCAACAACAGGAACACCTCCCAAAAGATTCAGTATAACTCTAATGAAAGCAGGTCCCTTCCCGCTACTTATTGCTTTTTCAAGATCATTTTTTACATTATCTGATTCGTCGGTCATTTGGAATTTCCTTTGCGATTGCGTCTAGCGACCAAGGCTTGACGACGTTTCGCGAGTGCGTAAGCACTTGGCGCGAGAATCGCTCTGCAATTCGAGTGACAAAGCGAAATGTGCCAGAGGCCGAGCGAGAGTTGCGAAGCAATCTCGAAGCGAAGCGTCAGAGCCGATAGTTAAGCGAAGTAAAGCCCGAACTAAAGAGATCTTACTTTTATATTATTTCTTAGTTAAGAAATCGAAAATTTTAGTAAAATCTTTTCCAGAAAGATTTTCATTCACACTGA